>NZ_CP108455.1:671666-1007500 GCF_036241575.1 Streptomyces sp. NBC_01267
ATGATCTCGTTGGCCCGGTCCTGGATCCAGCCGGTCGCGTCGGAGCCCGCCGGTCCGCCGCTGGGCGGGTTGTACTTGAACCCGCCGTCGCCGGGCGGGTTGTGCGAGGGCGTGACCACCACGCCGTCGGCGAGTGCCGAGGTGCGGCCACGGTTGTACGTGAGGATGGCGTGCGACACGGCCGGGGTCGGGGTGTACCCGTCGGCGGTGTCGATGAGCACCGTCACCCCGTTGGCGGCGAACACCTCGATGGCGGTCACCCGGGCGGGCTCGGAGAGCGCATGGGTGTCGGCGCCGAGGAAGAGCGGACCGTCGGTGCCCTGGCCGGCCCGGTACTCACAGATCGCCTGGCTGGTCGCGGCGATGTGGTCCTCGTTGAACGCGGTGGCGAAGGAGGAACCCCGGTGTCCCGACGTTCCGAACGCCACGCGTTGCGCCGGCTCGTCCGGGTCCGGGTGCAGCGCGTAGTACGCGGTCACCAGCCGGGCGACATCGGTGAGATCCTCCGGCCGCGCCTGCTGTCCCGCTCTTTCGTGCGGCATCTGCCCACTCCTCCACATCGGTCGTCGGTCTCAGTTTGTCAGCTCATCCTCCAGGCTCGCCGACGTGTTCGACGGGTGCCCCGCCGCTGGGGTGGCCCGACCGGTGCCGGGGCGTCGCACGCGCGCGACGTCGCGGCACCGGTCGGGCCGGTTGCCGGCTCAGTTCGGGGCGGGCCCCGGGTCGCGGCTCACGACACCGAGAGGTCGTCGCCGTAGACGGAACCCTGTCCGTACCAGCCGTGCAGATACACGGTGACCGAACCCGACGCGTCCGTGGTGAACGGGACCGACAGCTTCGACCAGCCGCTGGAGCTGGTCCAGGCACTGCCGGTCGCCCCGCCCCGTACGCCCAGGTAGGCGTAGTCGCCCTGGACCCAACCGCTCAGCGTGTAGGCCTTGTTGGGTGCGAGGGTGAGGGTCTGCGCGCACTCGCCGAGCTGGGAGGCGGAGGGGGCCGTCTTCACCGCGTGGGTGCCGCCGTGGGCCGGGGTGGCGACCACCGAGGCGCCGCTCTCACAGGTCCACGGTGACAGCGAACCGCTCTCGAAGTTGCCGTTCACCAGCGATCCGGTACTGCCGCCGGGCCCGGACACGGTCAGCGTGAAGGTGCTGGAGTGGCTGACCGAGCCCGCGGTGCCGGTGATCGTGATCGGGTACGTACCGGGTGCGGCCGTCGCCGAGGCACTGACCGTGAGCTTCGACGTGCCGCCCGCGGTGACCGATGCGGGGCTGAGCGCCGCCGTCACCCCGGCAGGTGCGCCGGTGGCCTTCAGCGTCACGGACTGCGCGGCGCCGGAGGTGACCGCGGTGCTCACGGTCGAGGTGGTCGTCCCGCCCGGGTCCACGGACGCCGAGCCGGGCGCCGCGGAGAGCGAGAAGTCGTCGGTCGCCGGAGCGCCGCCGCCGGTGAAGGGCTCGAAGGTGTGGCTGAAGTACCACGGGTCCTGCGCGATGCCCGAGCAGGTGTCCGAGCCGCCCGTGCCGGGACAGCCGCCGTTGTCACGCTGGAGCGCCCAGAAGGACAGGGTGTTGATCCCCTTGGACGTGGCCCAGTTGTAGACGGAGGTGGCGTCGGCCGTGGTGAAGGTCTCGGCGGCGCCGAAGTCGTCGATGCCCGGCATCTCGATGACGCCGATCATCCCCCAGAGCTGTGCCGCGGTCTTCGTCGGGTAGAGCGAGGCCAGCTGCCCCTCCAGTCCGGTGGTCGCGGTCTGGGTGTCGGTCGCCATGTTGTGCGAAGCGTTGTCGTAGTAGTCGAACGTCATGAGGTTGACGACATCGACCTTGGCGCCGTAGGTGTTCGCGCTCTTCAGGACGGCGAGTCCGCTGCTCGCGAGCCCGCTCGTGGTGGTGGGCAGGGTGTAGGAGATCTGGACCGTACGGCCGTTGGCGGCTGCCCAGTCCTGCACCTTCTTGATCGCCTGGTTACGGCGGTCGATGCCCGCCTTGTTGGTCAGCGAGTTGTCCTCGATGTCCATGTCCAGGCGGGACACGTCGTAGGTGGTGATGACCTTCTCGTACGCCGCGGCGATGGAATCCACATCGGTGCAGCTGTCGGCTATCTCGGTGCTGCCGTTGTCCGCCGCGTAGCCACCGAAGGACGGGATCACATCGCCGCCGCGCGACCGCATGGTGGTGATGTCCGAGCCGTACACCGAGGAGGAGACGGGCTGGCCGGTGTCGCCGTTCCAGTACGGGGTGCAGGAGCCGCGCGCCTCGGTCTGGAGGAAGGCCATGGTCAGGTACTTGGCGCCGGACTGCTGTGACAGGTCCGCGAGGCTGTCGCCGTTGTACGCCTCGAAGTACGGGGCGAAGACGTGGGCGGGCAGGGGGGCCGCGGCAGCGTGCGCCGCGCCGCCGCCCAGCACGACCATGCCCGCGGATGCCGCGGCGGTCGCCAGGGTGGTCAGCAGGGCGCGTGCAGATCTCTTACGTCTCATGGGGGCTCCCAGTAGGTGGGACAACGGACGGATCGGGCCCATGATTGGTCTGGACCATAAGCGCGTCAAGGGTCCAGGCCACTTCATTTCGGAGTGTTTGCCTTGCGACACCGTTCGCCACGCGCTCGATTGACGGTCCATCAGGTTCGAGGAAAGGCCCCGCTCGACCTCCCCCGCGTCACCATTCCCGGACCCGGGGTGCCCGGAGTATTGACAACCCTATTGGTCTGGACCACCTTTTAGCTCCAGCGGTGGCCACCGTCCGAGCAGCTCCACTTCCGACACCCGACCTCACCCCCGGAGGCCCCTCGTGGACCGTGCACCACTCGCCCGAAGATCCTGGCTCGGCGGCGCGCTGGCCGTCATCGCAGCCGCCGCCCTGTCGGTCGCCGGTCTGACCGGCACCGCGCAGGCCGCTGACATCGACGTCGCCAAGAACGGGGGTTTCGAGTCCGGCCTGTCCAACTGGACCTGTTCCGCAGGGAGCGGGGCCGTCGTTTCCTCGCCCGTGCACAGCGGGAGCGCGGCACTCCAGGCCACTCCGTCCGGGCAGGACACCGCGCAGTGCACGCAGACCGTGGCCGTGCAGCCCAATTCGACATACACACTGAGCAGTTGGGTGCAGGGCAGCTACGTCTACCTCGGCGCGAGCGGTACCGGTACCACCGACGTCTCCACCTGGACGCCCGGCGCGTCCTCGTGGAGCCAGCTGTCCACCAGCTTCAGGACCGGCGCGTCGACCACGTCCGTCACGGTCTACACCCACGGCTGGTACGGACAGCCGGCCTACTACGCGGACGACCTCACCGTGCTCGGTCCGGACGGCGGCGGGGGCGGCGATCCCACACCGACGGTCCCGGCCGCGCCCGGCGGGCTGCAGGTCGGGTCCGTCACCAAGTCCTCGGTGGATCTCTCCTGGAGCCCGTCGTCCGGTGCGACCGGCTACAACGTCTACCGGGACGGGTCCAAGATCCAGTCGTCGACCGGCGCCTCGGCCACGGTGTCCGGGCTGTCGGCCAGCACCTCGTACCAGTTCCAGGTCACGGCGACCAACTCCGCGGGCGAGTCCGCGAAGTCCGCGGCCGTCACCGGGCAGACCTCCGCGGACAGCGGCGGCGGGACCGGCGGGGGTTCCGTACCCAAGCACGCGGTGACGGGCTACTGGCAGAACTTCAACAACGGCGCGGCCGTCCAGAAGCTCAGCGACGTACCCGCGGACTACGACATCATCGCGGTCGCCTTCGCCGACGCGACCTCCACACCCGGCGCCGTCTCCTTCACCCTGGACTCGGCCGGACTCGGCGGCTACACCACCGACCAGTTCAAAGCCGACATCAAGGCAAAACAGGCCGCCGGTAAATCCGTCATCATCTCCATCGGCGGCCAGAACGGCACCATCTCGGTCTCCGACTCCACCTCGGCCACCAACTTCGCCAACTCCGTGTACACACTGATGCAGGAGTACGGATTCAACGGCGTCGACATCGACCTGGAGAACGGCGTCAACTCCACCTACATGTCACAGGCGCTGAAGTCCCTCTCGGCAAAGGCCGGCTCGGGCCTCGTCATCACCATGGCCCCGCAGACCATCGACATGCAGTCCACATCCAACGAGTACTTCAAGACCGCACTCAACATCAAGAACATCCTCACCGTCGTCAACATGCAGTACTACAACAGCGGTTCGATGCTCGGCTGCGACGGCAACGTCTACTCCCAGGGCACCGTGGACTTCCTCACCGCACTCGCCTGCATCCAGCTGCAAGGCGGCCTCGACCCCTCACAGGTCGGCCTGGGCGTACCCGCCTCCAGCAGCGCGGCAGGCAGCGGCTACGTGTCACCGAGCGTCGTCAACAACGCGCTGGACTGTCTCACCAAGGGAACGGGCTGCGGCTCGTTCAAGCCCTCGAAGACCTACCCGGGACTGCGTGGCGCCATGACCTGGTCGACCAACTGGGACGCCACATCGGGCAACGCCTGGTCACGTGCGGTCGGACCGCACGTCCACGCGCTGCCGTAGTTCCGTAGTTCCTGGTACGTCCTCCGCAGACGCGAAGCAGCGCCACCGCTCCCCCGGTGGCGCTGCTTCGGCCGGTCATTCCTTGCGCGCGACCACGAGCCGCCAGTTCGGGCTCCCGTCGGCGCGGCGGCCGAACTCCTCCAGCGGCAGCAGCCGTACGGAGAACCCCGCCCCGGTCAGGTCCTCCCGTACCCCGCCCAGCGGGAAGGTCCGGTAGTACATGACGAACGGTGGCCGCCACACGAGATTGCGTACGCGCATCACCGCGTCGAAGCCGAGCAGCGTCCAGTACAGCGGATCGCGGAGGGTCTGCGGTGCGCCGACGGGGAAGGCGAAGACCCCGCCGGGGCGCAGCGCGCGGTGCACCCCGGCGAAGAGGCCGGGCCGTTCGGCGGGCAGGAAGTGCCCGAACGCCCCGAAGCTCACCGCCAGGTCGAAGGCCTCGTCGAAGGGAAGGGCGCGGGCGTCGGCCCGTACCCACTCCGCGGAGGGCGGTGGTGCGCCCGCGTCGTTCTGCCGGGCCGCGGCCAGCATGCCGGCGCTGAAATCCACTCCGGTGATCCGCTCCGTACACAGCGGGCGCAGCACCCGCATCCCTGCCCCGGTGCCGCAGCAGACGTCGACACCCGCCGTGAACGGGCCGAGGGGCCGCAGGGTCCCGGTGACCGCGTCGAGGAGGCGGTCGGGGGTACGGAAGGGGGTCACGTCGAACTTCGGCGCCAGCAGGTCGTAGCCGTGCTCGATCGACGAGAGCGCCTGCACGGTCAGCTCACGAAAGGTGGGGCCCTTCGGCGCGAGCGGTCCCCGGTCACCGAAGAGCACTGCCTTGGCCTGCGCGAACATCCAGCTACCACCTTCGGACTCGGCTCCACACCAGCGGTCCGCGCCGGGTGGGTCTCCTTGTCCACAGACTACGTAGGCGGAGTGTGGCCTCCCGCCACCGGCAGGCCGCACTCCGGCACCGAGACGATCCCCGCAGCCGGTCAGCCGATGGGCAACCCCGCGTAGTTCTCCGCCAGTTCGGCTGCGGCGTGGCCGGACCCGGCGATTCTGTCCAGCTGCGAGACCTGCAGCCGGGTGGTGAACTCGTCCTGTTCCGGATCGACGTGCAAGGTGGTGGTCATGAACCAGGAGAAGTGCTCGGCACGCCAGACGCGACGCAGGCAGGTGTCCGAATAGGCGTCGAGAAGATCGTCGTTCCCCGTGCTCTGCAGCCGGGCGAAGGCACGGGCGAGGACGACGACGTCGGAAACCGCCAGGTTGAGTCCCTTGGCACCGGTCGGCGGCACGATGTGAGCGGCGTCTCCGGCCAGCAGTATCCGGCCCCAGCGCATCGGTTCGGTCACCTGGCTGCGCAGGGGCACCACCGATTTCGAGGTGATGGGGCCGCGCCGCAGCTTCCAGTCACCGGCGACGGCGAAGCGGGCGTCGAGTTCGTCCCAGATCCGTTCGTCGGACCACTGCGCCGGGTCCGTTCCGTTGGGTACCTGGAGGTAGAGCCTGCTGACGGTCTCCGAGCGCATGCTGTGCAGGGCGAATCCCCGCTCCGAATGGGCGTACACCAACTCGTCGACGGACGGGGGCACATCGGCGAGGATGCCGAGCCAGGAGTAGGGGTACACCCGCTCGTAGCTACGCCGGTGTTCTTCCGGGACGGCGGTGCGGGTCACCCCGTGGAATCCGTCGCAGCCGACCACGTAGTCACAGGCCAGCGTGGAATCGCGGCCCTGGTGGGTGTAGTGGATGACGGGCCGGTCGGTGTCCGCTCCGGTGACCGCGGTGACCGTGGCCTCGAAGAGCAGCTCGGGGCCGTCGGCGAGCTGGAGGGCTATCAGGTCCTTGACCACCTCGGTCTGCGCGTACACCCAGACCTTCCGACCGCCGGTCAGGGCGGGAAGGTCGATGCGGTGACCGCGTCCGCCCCAGCGCAGCTCGATGCCGTCGTGGGCGAGTCCCTCACGGTCCAGCCGGTCCGCCGCGCCGCAGGCGCGCAGCGCGTCCACCGTGCCCTGTTCCAGGATCCCGGCGCGCTGGCGCTGTTCGGCGTAGGCCCGGTCGCGGCTCTCCAGGACCACGCACTCCACACCGGCCTGGTGCAGCAGCCGGGCGAGCAGCAGCCCGGCCGGCCCGGCGCCGACTATGCCGACGGTCGTACGGCCGGTGGTCCGGGCGGAACGGGTGGTGGTGCCGGTCATCGGTCGTTCTCCTCTTCCTGCAGGATCCGGTCCGCGATCGCGAACGCGGTGTTGGCCGCGGGTACACCGCAGTACACGGCCGACTGGAGCAGCACTTCCTGGATCTCCTCGTGGGTGAGTCCGTTGCGGCGCGCGGCGCGGATGTGCAGGGCGAGTTCGTCGTGGTGTCCGCGGGCGATCAGCGCGGTGAGGGTGATGCAGCTGCGCGTACGGCGGTCGAGGCCGGGGCGGGTCCAGATCTCGCCCCAGGCGTAGCGGGTGATCAGGTCCTGGAACGGGGCGGTGAACGCGCTGGTGGCGGCGGACGCCCGTGCCACGTGCGCGGCGCCGAGCACGGCCCCGCGTACTTCCGTCCCTGCGGCGCGGACGGCCGCCCGCCCGTCGTCGGCCGGCTGCCCGCCCGGGGCTCCGCCCAGGTGCCCGTTCAGTGCGGCGAGTACCCGGTCGGGTTGCTCGGCGGCGGCGAGATGGGACGCTTCCGGGATTTCGACGAGTGCGGCGCCGGGGATGCCGTCGGCCAGTTCCCTGGCGTGCGCGACCGGGGTGGCCGGGTCGTCGCGTCCGGCGACGACGAGGGTGGGCGCCTCGATCCGGGCCAGCGTTCCCCGCAGATCGAACGCGGCGAGGGCGTCGCAGCAGGCCGCGTATCCGGCGGGGGCGGTGGCCCGTAGGTCGTCGACCAGGGCGTTCGCGGTGGGTGTTCCGGCGAAGGCCGGGGTGAACCAGCGGGTGGCGGCGCCGGATGCGACGGCTTCGGTGCCGTGGGCGCGTACCTCGGCGGCGCGCTCGTGCCAGCCGGCTGGTTCGCCGAAGCGCGCCGAGGAGCAGACGAGGGCCAGCGAGGTGACCCGTGCGGGATGGTGCACGGCGAGCCAGGCGCCGACCGCGCCGCCCAGGGACACACCCGCGTAGGCGAACCTGTCGATGCGGAGGCTGTCGGCCAGGGCGAGCACGAGCCCGGCCAGATCGGCGACGGTCGTGGTGCCGGAGGTGGGCAGGGCATCCACCGGGGTGCCGCCATGACCGGGCAGATCCCAGCGGACGACGTGATGGTGCCGGGCCAGCGCGGGCACCTGCGCGTCCCACAGCGCGAGTGAGGTGCCGAGCGAGGGGCCGAGGAGCAGCGCGGGCGCGTCGGCGGATCCGTCGGCCCGGTGGTGCAGGAGAGGGGTCATGAGCGGTGGTCCTCTGGGGTGACATCGTCGGGTACGGATGTGGCGTCGTACGTGTGCGGGGGTGCGGCGGGCGTGGGTGCGGCCCGCGTGGGTGCGGCCCGCGTGGGTGCGGTGTGCGCAGCTGCGGCCCGCGTGGGTGCGGTGGCTCCGGGCGGGGCGGTGCGTCGGTGCCGCAGGGCGCGGTCCGTCAGCGCGGTGGCCGCGCCGAGATGGCCGGTGGGGTCGAGCAGTTCCTTCAGCTGCGCTCCGGAGAGCGACCCGGCGAGTGCGGGTTCACCGGCGAGCGCCTCTGCCAGCGGTAGCGCCCCGGCGGCGGCCCGGCGCGAGGCGCGGGTCAGCAGTCGCCGCGCTTCGCCTCGTCCCACCAGCGGTTCGAATGCGGCGACCAGCCGCTCGGAGACGATCAGGCCCGAGGTCAGATCGAGATGCTCGCGCATCGTGCGCCGTGCGACCCGCAGCCCGGCGGCGAGTTCGACCGCGTCCCGTGCCGCTCCCCCGGCCAGCCGCAGTGCCTGGCGCAGGGGCTGCCACTCGGCGTGCCAGGCCCCTGCCGGGCGTTCGTCCTCAGCCACCATCGATCCGTACAACACAGCTGCCAGGGAGGGGAGTTGGCGTGCGGCGGCAGCGATGAGGGTGGCGCGCACCGGGTTGGCCTTGTGCGGCATCGCGGACGAGCCGCCGCCCGAGCCCTCGGCCACTTCGGCGATCTCCGTACGCGACAGCACCAGCACATCGGCGGCGATCTTGCCGAGCCCCCCGCCGGTCAGTGCCAGCGCGCCGCCCAGCTCAGCCACGGGCGTGCGCAGCACGTGCCACGGCAGCACGGGCTCGGCGAGGCCGCACTCCGCGGCGAAGCGCGCGGCGAGCGGCAGGGCGTGCTCCCCGAAGGCCGCCAATGTCCCGGCGGCACCGCCCAGTTGGGCGGGGAGTGGGACGGCGCCGAGCCGGTCGCGGGCGTCGAGTACCAGCTCGCGCCAGCCTGCGGCCTTGAGGCCGAAGGTGGTGGGGACGGCCTGCTGCGTCAGGGTCCGGCCGGGCATCGGAGTGGCGCGGTGTTCGGCCGCCAGCCGGGCGAGTGCTTCCGCCGCGCGGTCCAGATCCGCCGTGATCAGCACTCTCGCCCGGTGGGCGACCAGCATGGCCGCCGTGTCGAGGATGTCCTGGCTGGTGGCCCCGCGGTGGACGTGGGCCGCGTACCGCTCGGGTACCGCGCGGGTGAGTGCGGCGATCAGCGGAATCACCGGGTTGCCGCCCGCGCGGGCGCTCACCGCCAGCGCCCGCAGGTCGAAATCTGCGGCCCGCGCCGCCCGGCCGACCGCGTCGGCGGCCTCGGCGGGGACCAGGCCGAGGGCTGCCTGCGCGCGCGTCAGCGCCGCCTCGGCGTCCAGCATGCCCTGGAGGAACGCCTGGTCGCCGGTCGCTTCCTCGACCGGCGAACCGGCCCAGCCGGGGCCCAGCAGTCCGACGTCGGAGGGGCCGGGGAGGGTGCCGGAGTCAGTGGAAGTCAAGGAAGACCGTCTCCTCGGTGGTTCCCCCCTGGAGCCTGATGTCGAAACCGTAGACCCCGCTGCGCTCCTCGTCGGCCACCAGCGTGGCGCGCCGCTCGGCGGGGAGCGAGACGAGCAGCGCGTCCGGCTCGTACCCGGGCACGGGCAGATAGGCACGGGTGTAGAGGTGGTGCAGCAGTCCGCGGGCGAAGACGCAGATGGACAGGTACGGGGTGTCGTGGCGCGGCAGCAGGGTGCGGAGCGCCCAGTGGCCGTCGGCGTCGGTGGCGACGCGGCCGAAGCCGGTGAAGTCCACGCCGTGGCGGCCCAGTACCGCGCCGGTCACCGGATCGCGGCGCAGCGAGCCGGGGGCGCCGGTGCGGGAGCCGTCGGGGGCGGCCTGCCAGAAGTCGAGCAGCGCGTCGGGCACGGGGCTGCCGTCGCCGTCGAGGACCCGGCCGTGCACGGTGACCGCGTCGGGGTGGCCGGCCGGTGCGATCTCGCCGCCGCCGGTGAAGGGGAGGGCGTATCCGTAGAAGGGGCCCACGGTCTGCGAGGGGGTGGGAAGGGGCGGGACGGTCACTGTGCGTCCTCCGTCCAGGTCGCCTGCGGGCCGTCGAGCACGATGTCGAAGCGGTAGCCGAGGGACCACTCGGACCGGGACAGGTCGTGGACGTACTCGGCGACCAGGCGGTCGCGGGCTGCCGGGTCGGTCACGGACTGGAAGATCGGGTCGTAGCGGAACAGCGGATCGCCGGGGAAGTACATCTGGGTGACCAGACGCTGGGTGAAGGCGGTTCCGAAGAGGGAGAAGTGGATGTGGGCGGGCCGCCAGGCGTTGAGGTGGTTGCGCCACGGATACGCGCCCGGCTTGACGGTGGTGAAGCTGTAGTTGCCCTGCTGGTCCGTCAGGCACCGCCCCACACCGGTGAAGTTGGGGTCGAGCGGGGCGGGGTGCTGGTCGCGCAGATGGGCGTAGCGACCGGAGGAGTTGGCCTGCCACATCTCCACGAGCTGCCCGCGTACGGGCCTGTTGTCACGGTCGACGACGCGGCCGGTGACGGTGATCCGCTCGCCGAGCGGCTCGCCGGTGTGCTGCCGGGTCAGGTCCGCGTCCAGGTCCGTGACGTCGGTGACGCCGAAGACGGGTCCGGTCAGTTCGACGGCTTCCGGGTCCTCGACCACCACCAGCGACTGCCGGGGGTGGCGCAGGGCGGTGCTGCGGTACGGGGCGTAGTCGCGGGCCGGGTGTGCCCGGCCGTCGGGGACGACGGCCGCCATCTCCGCGTCGACGGTTGCTTGTTCGGTCATCCGAGCTCTCCTCGTGGGAACGGCGGTAGGGGTGTGTCGTGCGGAAGCGGTGGTATGCCGCGTGGGAACGGGAGTACCGGTGGACCGCGTGGGAACGGCGGGACCGGTGCGCCGTGTGGAAGCGCGGGTACGGGTCGGCCACGTGGAAGCAGGGGTACGGGTCGGCCACATGGCCGGGGCGGTCACGGTGCCTGAAGGACCTTCGCCGCGGTGCGGTCGCGCAGTTCCCGCGGGCTCACGCCGGGGGCGGTCTCCACCAGCAGCAGGCCGTCCGCCGTGACGTCCAGTACGCCGAGGTCGGTGATGATCCGGTGCACGCACGCTCTGCCGGTGAGCGGCAGGGTGCACTCCTCCAGGAGTTTGGGGCTGCCGTCCCTGGCGTTGTGCTCCATCAGCACGACGACCCGGCGGGCGCCGTGCACCAGGTCCATCGCGCCGCCCATGCCCTTGACCATTTTTCCGGGAATCATCCAGTTGGCCAGGTCGCCGCGGGCGGACACCTGCATGGCACCGAGCACCGCGACATCGATGTGACCGCCGCGGATCATGCCGAAGGAGAGCGCGGAGTCGAAGAAGGAGGCGCCCGGTACGACGGTGACCGTCTCCTTGCCCGCGTTGACCAGATCGGGGTCCACCTCCGCCTCGGTCGGGTACGGGCCGACGCCGAGGATCCCGTTCTCGGACTGGAACACCACGTCCACGCCGTCGGGCAGGAAGCTGGGGATCAGTGTCGGCAGACCGATGCCGAGGTTCGCGTAACTGCCGTCCGGCAGTTCACCGGCGGCGCGGGCCGCCATCTCGTCCCTGGACCAGGCCATCAGCCGCGCACCTTCTTCTTCTCGATTCCCTTGTCCGCCGCCTGCTGCGGGGTCAGTTCGAGTACGTGCTGCACGAACACCCCCGGTACGTGGATCTCGTCCGGGTCCAGCTCGCCGGGCTCGACCAGTTGCTCCACCTCGGCGACGGTGATCCGCCCGGCCATCGCGGCCAGCGGGTTGAAGTTGCGGGCCGCCCGGCGGAAGACGAGATTCCCGTGCCGGTCGCCCCGCGCGGCGCGGACCAGGGCGAAGTCCGTGGTGATCGCACGCTCCAGGACGTACTCGGCGCCGTCGAACTCGCGTACTTCCTTGGCGGGGGAGCCCAGCGCCACCGTGCCGTCCGGGGCGTAGCGCCAGGGCAGTCCGCCCTCGGCGACCGGGGTGCCGACGCCCGCGGGCGTGAAGAAGGCCGGAATACCGGCGCCGCCCGCGCGGAGCCGCTCGGCGAGGGTGCCCTGCGGGGTGAGTTCCAGTTCGAGTTCGCCGCCCAGGTAGCGGCGGGCGAACTCCTTGTTCTCGCCGACATAGCTGCCGGTGACCCTGACGATCCGTCCGGCCGCCAGCAGGATGCCCAGCCCACCGCCGTCCACGCCGCAGTTGTTGGACACCACGCTCAGCCCGCGCGCGCCCTGCCGGTGGAGGGCGGCTATCAGCACATCGGGCACTCCGCTGAGGCCGAAGCCGCCCACGGCCAGCGAGGATCCGTCGCCGATGCCGGCGACCGCCTCAGCAGCCGTGGGAACTGTCTTGTCCATCCGTCCGTCCGATCGCGTTCGCCTGATGAACTATTGTTCAAATTGTGTCGGCGAGTCTCCGCCCGTACCGGCCCGGTTGTCAACGGTGCGCGTGCCGACCGGCCCGACCGGTACCGTTCCGAGCACGAGGAGGAGACCGATGCCGCAGATCAGCACCACCGACGCCGCCGACGAGGCCCCCGCGGGCCCGCTGGAGCGGGGCCTCACCGTGTTGCGCACGCTCGCCGCGGCGCCGGGCGGGCGGCTGAGCGCCAGCGAACTGGCCCGCGCCACCGGCCTGGCCCGTTCGCCCGTCGACCGCATCGCGACCACGCTCGTACATCTGGGACACCTGCGGGCCGACGGCCGGGACCTGGCGCTCGCCCCGCGCTCGATGGAACTGGGCGGCGCCTACCTGCGCGCGGCCCCCCTGGCGGACGTACTCGGGCCGCTCGCCGAGCAGTTGGCCGACGCCCTCGACGAATCCGTCTCGCTCGCGGTGCCGGACGTGGACGCGGTCCGCTTCGTCACGCAGGCCACCCGCAGACGCACCCTGTCCGTGAGTTTCCGGACCGGTGACGCGCTCCCGGCCGAATCCTGCGCCCCGGGCGCACTGTTCGCGGCGGACTGGGGGCCCGAGCAGTACACGGTCTGGCGCGAGCGGCGCGACGACGGGGGCGGTACGGCGTTCGCGGTCCCGCTGCCGGCCGGCACGGATGTCCGCGCCACCGAGGCGGGGCTCGTGCGGCGTGCGGCGCTCACACGGGAGCGCGGCTGGTCCGTGGACGATCAACTGGTCGAGCCGGGCCTGGTGGCGCTGGCCGTACCGGTCGCCGACGCCACCGGTCGTACGGTGTGCGCGCTGAGCGTGGTCAGCCACACCAGCCGTCACTCCGCCGACTCGCTGCGCGGCTTCGCGCTGGACCGGATGCGGCACACGGCGCGGGCCATGACGGCGGCGCTCGCGGCGCACACCCCGCGGAGCCCGGCCCCGGACGTCCCGGACCGTGACGCCTCACGGGACCCGAAGGAGGAGCTGGGGCCCGCGTACCTCCAGTCGCTCGCCCGGGGCCTCTCGGTGCTCGCGGCCCTGGGCTCCACCGAGGGCGGGCTGCCGCTCGCCGCGGTCGCCCGTACCACTGCGCTTTCCCGTGCCACCGCCCGGCGTTCGCTGCTGACACTGCAGCAGAAGGGGTACGCCGAGTCGGCCGACGGGCTCTTCTCCCCCACCCCGCGGGTGCTCGAACTCGGCTATTCCGTCCTGTCCGGGCTCACCCTCGGCGAGCTCGCCCAGCCGCACCTGGCCGCCCTGGTGGCACAGGTCCACGAGTCGGCATCGGTGGCGGTCCTGGACGGTGACGACATCCGTTACGTGGCGCGCGTCGCCGCCGGGCGCATCATGAGCGTGAACATCACGGTCGGCACCCGCTTCCCCGCGTACGCCACGTCGATGGGCCGGGTACTGCTCGCCGGGCTGCCCCCCACTGAGCGAGCCGCCCGGCTCGGCAGCGCCGGACTGCGCCCGCTGACACCGCACACACTCACCGGCGCCGACGCCGTCCGCGCCGTCCTGGACACCACGGAGGAATCCGGATATGCCATGGTCGACCAGGAGTTGGAGGAGGGGCTGCGGTCGCTCGCGGTACCGGTGCGGGACCGGAACGGCTCGGTGATCGCCGCGGTGAACGTCTCCCTGCACGCCGGGCGCACCTCGGCGGACGCAGCACGTACCGGCATCCTGCCCGCCCTGCGGGAGTGCGGCGCCCGGATCACCGGCGATGTCGCCCTGGTCTCCGACCGGCAGCCACTGCGGATCGACTGACCAGCGATCGGCCGGTCAGCGGGAACCTCCGGCGGTGGACGGCAGGGCAGCCTCCGCCGGGCTGTCGGCGAAGACCGGCCGGACAGGACCTGGTTCCGGCGTACGGGGTGCGGCAGCGGTGGACTCCCGGACCACCAGGCGCGGCCGGATGAGCAGGGACCGTCCGGCCGCGGGCGCCGACTCGATGCAGGCACGCAGTTGCTGGAAGGTCTCGGCCGCCATCTCGGGCAGTGGCTGACGGACCGTGGTGAGCGGCGGTTCGAAGAGGTCGGCGAGCAGGATGTCGTCGAAGCCGACCACCGAGATGTCGTGTCCGGCCCTGCGGCCCGCGTCCTTCGCCCCCCGGCAGATGCCGATCGCGCACATGTCGTTGATGGCGACGAACGCGGTGGGCGGACGGTCCCCGGTGAGGAGTTCCCGGGCGGCGTTCCGGCCCAGCTCGGCGGCGTCCTTGTCCCCGAACTCCGTGGTGACGGCTCCCGGCCACACCACGGCGTCCCCGGGGTCGAGCCCGGCCGCCTCCAGCGCGGCGTGGAAGCCGCGCAGCCGTTCGCGGCGGTTGACGCTGTGCACGGAGCCCGAGACGAACGCCAGCCTGCGATGGCCGAGTTCGATCAGGTGACGGGTCGCCAGTTCGGCGCCCATCGCGTTGTCCACGCTGATACTGGCCAGCGAGGGCGGGTCGCCCGCCTGCGCGGTGCGGTCGAACGCGACCATCTTGAGGCCGCGGCTGAGCAGCGGAGTCACGTGGTCGAGCGTGGGCAGCGAGGAGCAGAGCACCACACCGCTCACCCCGTCCGCGAGCAGTTCCTCCCCGTACTTCAGCTCACGCGCGGGATCACGCTCGCTGTTGCAGAGCAGTACGTGGTACCCGTCGGCGAGGGCGATGGCCTCCAACTCGCGGGCGAGTGAACCCCAGAAGGGGTTGGCGACCGACGGCACGATGAGGCCGATGACCTTGATCCGGCCGGTGCGCAGCATGCGGGCCGCGCGGTTGGGCCGGTAGCTGAGCCGTTCTATCGCCTGCTCCACGCGGGCGAGCGTCGTGGCCTGCATACGGTCCGTACGCCCGTTGAGGACGTTGGAGACCGTACTTGCGGAGACCCCTGCGGCCTCCGCGACCTGATGGATCGTTACCTGGCTCATGCCACCTCCGGTTCGGACCGCACTAGCGAACTCAGTGTACCGATTTACTGAACTCTCTTCACCGATACATCCGTTAACTTCCCTGAAAGATTCTTGCGTACCAGCTGTTGACGTCCCTCCGGAGACGTTCCTACTCTCAGTGCATCGATTTACAAGCACTTCCCAGCCATCTCTGGGGTGCAATGACTGGATCGATCCATCGCCTTCACCTCAAAAGGGGTGCCCCATGGAACTCAGCAGACGATCGATGCTCACTGTCATCGGCGCGGGGACCGCCGTCGCCCTCACCGGATGCGGCGCCGGCAGCACCACGGCCGGCTCGGCCGACGGCCCCGCCGAGGGCGAGATCACCCTCCTCACCCCGATCTACGAAGGATCCGACGGCAAGAAGCTCCTGGAGCAGGAGATCCTCGGCGGGTTCCGCAAGAAGCACCCGCGCGTCAAGGTCAACGTGGACTACACCACGTACACCCAGCTCAACGAGAAGATCACCACCGGCCTCGCGGGCGGGTTGCTGCCCGACGTCATGATGATGGGTGTCGGCTGGATCCCCCCGTTCGCCGCCAAGAAGGCGATCGCCCCGCTCCCGGAGGAGCTGGCCACCGCGCACGACTACCAGAAGCGGGTCCTGGAGCCGTCCCGCTACGACGGCAAGCTGTACGCCCTGCCGGTCGTCCTCGACACCCGGATCGTCGTCTTCCGCAAGGACCACTTCGAGGCGGCCGGAATCCGGAAGACTCCGGCCAACTGGCAGGAACTCCGCGCGGTGGCGAAGCAGTTGACGGGGCACGGGCGAATCGGTTTCGACCCGTTCTCCATCGAACTGCGGCAGTGCTGGGAGGCGTTCCTGTACGCGAACGGCGGCTCGCTGTTCAGCGCGGACGGCAAGAAGGTGCGGTTCACCGACGCCCGCGGGGTAGAGGCGCTGCAGTTCTTCAAGGACCTGAGCGCCGACGGTTCCGCGGACTACACGAAGAAGACGGATCTCGGCGCCCCTACGAACATCCAGACCGGCAAGGCGTCGATGATGATGACGACCAGCGGGCTGTGGCACCAGCTGGAGGTCCAGAATCCGGAGCTCATCAAGGAGGACAAGGTCGGCGCGTTCATTCTCGCCAACCGCAGGCCCGCGATGCTCCAGGGCGGCACCCTCGTCACCCAGTCCGCCAGTTCCAAGCACCCGGCGGCGGCACGCGCCCTCGTCGAGTACCTCGCGACCCCCGATTCGGTCCTCGGCGCCGCCGAACAGCGCGGCTCGGTGCCCGGACTCAGCGATCTCGACGACTCCGGTTACGCCAAGGAGAACAAGTTCGTCGACATCTCGCTGAAGAACATGGGCTCCGCCTGTTCGGAGGGCGGCACCGCGGCCTGGATGGAGATCCGGGAAAAGATCAAGCCGACGCTGGAACCCGCCATCGTGGGCGGCCAGTCCGCGAAGGACGCCATCGCGGAACTCGGCCGGCTCGCCGAAGCCGCCATCGGCCGGATGTAAGGACGCGTCACTGTGGGAGCAACGTCCGTACTGAAGGCACGGCCCACCCGGCCGCCTTCCCCGCCCGACGACACCGCGCCCCGGCGCACCCGGCGCGCCCGCCGCCCCCCGACGGGGCCGGGCCGCCGCCGGCGCCGCGCCGGAATGCTGATGGTGGCGCCCGCGCTGCTGCACGCCTCACTCTGGATCGGTCTGCCGGTCCTCGCCTCGGTGGTGCTGGCCTTCACGAAGTACGACGTGCTGACCGCACCGCAGTTCGTGGGCCTGCAGAACTTCCGGGAGATGCTGGGCGACGCGGTCTTCCGCAAGTCCATCGTCAACACCGTCGTCTACACCTTCTTCACCGTGCCGTTCGGCATGGTGCTGGGGCTGCTGATGGCCCTGGCCCTGCACACCGGGCTCAAGGCCCGCGGCATCTTCCGCACCGCGGTCTTCCTGCCGCAGGTGACGGCCACGGTGGCCATCGCGCTGGTCTGGCTGTGGATCTACAAGCCGGACAACGGCCTCTTCAACACCCTGCTCTCGCTCGTCGGGATCAACGGTCCGGCCTGGCTGTCCTCGACGGCCTGGGCCATGCCCTCGGTCATCCTGGTCGGCATCTGGCAGGGCATCGGCATGAAGATGCTCATCTATCTGGCCGCGCTCCAGTCCCTGCCGAAGGAGCTGTACGAGGCGGCGTCGGTGGACGGCGCGTCCAGGGTGCGGCAGTTCTTCTCGATCACCCTGCCGCTGCTGAAACCCGCGACGTTCTTCGTGCTGATCACGTCGATGATCAACGCGTTCCAGGCCTTCGACCAGATCTACGTCCTGACCGACGGCGGTCCGGCCAACAGCACCACGATGATGACGTACGAGATCTACAAGTCCGCCTTCCGGGAGTTCCGCGTCGGATACGCCAGCGCCCAGTCGCTGGTGCTCTTCGTCCTACTGATGGGCTTCACCCTGGTCAACCGGCGGATCATGGGAGGCACCCGTGGCCACAGTTGAGCTCCGCAAGCCGAAGGCGCGGGCCCGGAGGCCGGTCCCGGCCCGCCGGATCGCGCTCTACGCGACGCTGAGCGCGATCTCGCTGCTGATGGTGGTGCCGTTCGTCTGGATGGTGCTCACCTCGCTGAAGAGCCCGGTGGAGATCGCCTCGCAGCATGCCGGACTGCTGCCGGAACACTGGCAGTTCAGCAATTACGCGGACGCGCTGAAGGCCGCGCCGTTCGCCACGTACGCCCGGAACAGTTTCATCATCGCGTTCAGCCACACCCTGCTCAATGTGGTGGTCGCGTCGATGGCCGGGTACGCCCTGGCGCGCATCAGGTTCCGCGGCAGCGAGACGATCTTCTACCTCTTCGTCGCCGCGCTGATGATCCCGACGTACACCAAGGTGCTGCCGGAGTTCCTGATCGTCCGCTTCATGCCGCTGGCCGGCGGGAACGACCTCTTCGGCCAGGGCGGCAGCGGCTGGCTGGACACCTGGTGGGCGCTGATCGTCCCGGGCGCCGTCACCCCGTTCGCCGTCTTCCTCTTCCGGCAGTTCTACCTGGACCTGCCGGTGGAGCTGGAGGAGGCGGCCAGGCTCGACGGGCTGAGCGAGTTCCGCATCTACGCCCAGATCATGACCCCGCAGGTCAAACCCGCCCTCACCACGGTGGCGCTGCTGACCTTCGAGGCGTCGTGGAACAACTTCCTCTGGCCACTGCTGGTGACCCGCAGCGACAACCTCCGGGTGATCCAGGTGGGGCTCTCCGTCTTCAAGACGGAGAACGGCACCCAGTGGCAGTTCCTGATGGCCGGCACCACCCTGGCCACCCTTCCCATGGTCGTTCTCTTCCTCATCGGCCAGCGCTACTTCGTGCAGGGCTTCGCCACCGCCGGTCTCAAGTGACCGGCTCCAGAAAGGGTTTCATCCATGTCTGCTGATCTCAACGGCTCCCGCGCTCTGGTGACGGGAGCGGGCCACGGCATCGGCCGGGCCATCGCCGTCGCTCTTGCCGAGGCGGGCGCCGATGTGGCTGTCCACTACCACTCCTCCGGCGACGAAGCCGCGAAGACGGTCTCCGCGATCGAGGCGCTGGGCCGCCGCGCGAAGGCGTTCCGGGCGGACGTGACCGTCACCGCCGATGTGGACCAACTGGTGGACGAGGCGACCGGTTTCCTCGGCGGCCTGGACGTCCTGGTCTGCAACGCCGGTCATCTGATCGGCCGCGCGACGATCGCGGAGATGACGGACGCGCACTTCGACCAGGTCGTCTCCACCAATCTCAGCTCGACGTTCCGCACCTGCCGGGCCGCCCTGCCGCACCTCGCCCGGTCGTCGGCCGGCCGCATCATCACGATGTCCTCGCTCGCCGCGCACAACGGCGGCGGACCCGGCTCGGTGGCGTACGCCGCGGCCAAGGCGGGCGTACGGGGCTTCACCAAGGGGCTGGCCAAGGAGGTCGCCGGTGACGGGATCACCGTGAACGCGGTCGCGCCCGGCTTCATCAAGGGCACCGCGTTCCACGGCACGTTCACCGCGCCCGCCGCGCAGCAGGCCATGGAGGCGGGCATCCCGGTCGGCCGGGCCGGCACCCCCGAGGACGTCGCCGCCGCCGTGGTGCACCTGGCGTCCCCGGCGTCCGGATTCCTCACGGCCACCACGGTGGACATCGACGGTGGCGTATGGCCCCGCTGAAAGGCATCGCCCGGGAGCGGGGCGGCTGGTGGCACGCGTACGTCTGTCCGGCGCACGGCGTGGAGCTCGACCACGGTGACCTGTTCACCGGTGTCTTTCCCGAGGGCGGTGCGCGCTGCGCGCACGGCTGCCGGGTGGACGACGAGAAGGTGCGCGGCGCCTGGCTGGTGCTGTCGCACCAGGCGTGGGCGCGGCGGCTGCGGCTGCTCGCGCACCGCGGGGAGCGCACGGAGGCCGTCGCCCGGCTCACCGAGTACGCGGGGCTCTACGCGGAACTGGCGAGCGACTCGCACGGCGAGGCCCAGGAATGGATGCTGCGCGGGCGCCTCTTCCACCAGGCGCTCACCGACGCGATCTGGGCGGTGAACATCGGGCACGCGGTCACCACGCTGGCCGGGCAGCGCACGGACGACCTGGCCCCGCTGCTGCCGTTGCTCGACTCCCTGGAGCAGGCGGCGCTCGACGCCCGCGGGGTGCTCACCGGCCAGGGCCTCCTGGCGTCCAACTACACGGCCTGGCTGAACGCTGCGGGCGCCGCGACCGGTCCGGCGGCGGCCATGGTGCGCGGCCAGGAGTGGGACGGCGCGAAACAGTGGCTGGAGGGTGAGCACGGCCTGTACGCACACCTGCGGGTCGCCGTCGCGGACGACGGCTGGGAGTGGGAAGGCAGCACGTACTACCACGGGTTCGTGCTGCGTGCGGCGCTGCTGGCCCTGCGCTCCGCCGACCCCGCGGCCATCCCGTCCGACGTCGTGGGTGTCCTGGCGGGCATGACGGACGTCCTGGCGGCCATCGCCACCCCGGGAGGCATCCTGCCCGCCCTGCACGACGGCCCGTACCGACGGCACCCGCTCGCCCTGGAGTGGCTCGAACTGGTGGCACTGGCACAGCAGTTGGTGCCGTCACCGGCGCTCGCCGCGGTCGCGACGCGGGCCAGGGCCGAGCTCGGCGCGCAGGACGACGGGCTCGACCGGGAGCTGGACGGCTGGTTCGCCGGGCCGCCACTGCCGGAGCGTCCCGGGCCCGGCGCCGTCACCGTCTTCCCGCAGACCGGCCATGCGGTGCTGCGCGCCGCCGGGATCCATGCGCTGCTGGACTTCGGCCCGCACGGCGGTTCGCACGGGCACCGCGACAAGTTGTCGCTGTATCTGTACGGGGACAGCACGCCGTGGCAGCCGGACCCCGGTCAAGTACCGTACGCACACCTGGAGTTCCGGGATCTGTACGCGTCGACCGAGGCCCATCCCGCCTTCCGCGTCGACGGCGCGGAGCAGGCCGAGTGCACGGGATCCCTACTCGGCACGGACGGCGCCTCGGTCACGGCCGAGGTGACCGAGGCGTACGAGGGGGTGCGCGCGGTGCGGCGGATCGCTGTCGGCGACTGCTATCTGGTCGACCTGCTGACGGTGAGCGCCGCCGGTGAGCGCCGGATCACCGCCCAGCTGCGCCCCGGCACCGCGCTGGACATCCAGCTCCAGGCGGCGGGGCCGGTGCGCACCACCTGGTACGGCGACGAGACACTGCACGGCTGGCACACCGGTACACCGGGGGTGCCGGTACGTCCGGTGGCCGTGCCGGGTCCCGGCCCGGCCGACGATCCGCAGCGCACGTGCACCCGGGTGGACTTCACCGCCGGGGCGGAGCGCGTCACGTTCGCCTCGGTGTACCAGGCGGCTTCCGCGGGCCCCGCGGTCGCCGGCGTGCGGCTGGACGGTGACGTGCTGACGGTCGAGCTGGCCGACGGTTCCACCGCACGGTTCCGGACGGAGGGCTGACGCGTGCTGCTCTCGGCGACGCCGCCGCCCGGTCCGCGTCCCGCGCGGGAGGCGCGGCTGTACGAGGAGGCCGCCCGCCACCGCGGGCTGGCCCCGCCCACCGGGCACCCGTTGGCCAGCATCACCTGGCTGGGGCCGGCCGCGTCCAACCCCGCGCTGGCGTACCGCGTCGGCGGCGACCCCGCGCATCTCGCGGAGAGCCGGCGCTGGATCGAGGCGGCGGTGCGGCTGCCGCACTGGGGCCGGGCCCATATGCCGGACCACGATCTGGACGCGGGCTGGCTGTTGCACCATCTCTCGCTCGCCCTCCGCTGGATCGGGGACGACCTGCCCGACGAGGTGCGCGCGCTGCTGCGGTACAAACTGCTGCTCCAGGGGCGGCGGTTGTACGAGTTCGCGGTGGCGAGCGAGGGGCGCTGGTGGTCGTCGTCGTACTGGCAGAACCACAACTGGATCTGCTACGCGGGCCTGGCCACCGCGGGTTACGTGCTCGGCAAGGAGGAGTGGACCCGGCGGGCCAAGGACAACCTCGGCCGGGTCCTCGATCTGCTGCCGGACGACGGCTCGCACGCCGAGGGGGTCGTCTACTGGCGCTACGGGGTGCCCTGGCTGGCGATCCACCTGGATCTGCTCCAGGAGGCCGAGGGCGTCGACTGGTGGGAGCGGGGCGGCTTCCTGTCCCGTACCTTCCGGTTCCGGCTGCACCAGACAGCGCCGGGCTTCGCGCTCAACGTGGACCACGGCGACTGCCACGACCGGCGCAGCGGGCACAGCGCCGGGCTGTACTACCGGCTCGCCGCGCGGTACGGCATCGGCGAGGCGCAGTGGCTGGGCGATCTGGCTTCGGGTGAACTCCTCGCCCTGGAGGCCGCGGAGAGCGGGGTCCGGCCGGGGATCCTTCCGGAGGCGTATCTGGAGTACCTCTGGTACGACCCGTCGGTGACCCCGGTCCGCCCGACCGAAACCCGGGCGTTCTTCCCGGACCTGGGCCTGCTGGCGGCCCGGACGGGCTGGGACGACGGTGCCACGCTGGTGTCGTTCAAGGCGAGTCCGGGTGGTGGCCACAAGGCGTGGGACACCGCTGCGGAACACCGGGCCGAGCTGGGCTGGGACACCCTCGACCAGGGGCACCACCACCCCGATTCGGGGTCCTTCGTGCTGGTCTCGGAGGGTGCGTTCCTCGCGGTCGACGAGGGGTACAGCAACCGCAAGCGGGCCGCGCACCACAATCTGCTGCTGGTCGACGGGCAGGGGTACGCGGACGAGGACCGCTACCACGTCTACCAGGACATTCCCCACGAGCGGCAGGCCCGGCAGCGCGATGTGCTGGTGGCGGACCGCGGCTGGGCGCACGCCACGGCGGAGATCGCCGCGATGTACGACCCGGCACTCGGGGTGACCCGGCTCGACAGGACGCTGGTGTTCACCCCTGCGGGGCGGCTGGTGCTGCTGGACCTGGCCGAGGCGGACGGTGAGCGGGAGTGGACGTTCCTGCTCCAGAGCGACCGGCCGACCGAGGCCCTGCCGGACGGCACCCGGCTGATCCGGTCGGGTGAAGTCACCGCGCACGTACGGCAGTTCGCGCCTCCTGATGCCACGGTGACCTCGGAGGTGACGGAGGTCGCCGCGAACCCGACGTCCAGCACACCGGGGCTGGAACTCACCCGCACCCTGCACACCCTGCGGTCGTCGACCGCGCGCACCGCGTCGGGGCTGTTCCTCACCACGATCGAGCCGGGTGCGGCCCGGTCGGCCGAAGCCGTGCCGTGCGACGCCGGACACGGTGTGGCCTTCGCGGGCGAGACCGTGCTCCTCTCCCCCGCCGCCCGCCGGATCCGTACCTCCCGGGTGGTGGCCGACGCGGCGGCCGTGCTGCTCGCCGACGGCGCGGCGCCGTACGTGGTCGCCGCCCGGCGGGTGGAGCTGGACGGCCGGGTGCTGCTCGACCGTGCGGAGCCGTACACAGGAAGGGTCGGCTGAATCATGCAGGCACGTCTCTCGTCCAGCTGGCCGACGCTGCTGCGCCGGCTGGAGTTCCTCGCCTACCCGGCGGCCGGCGGGGCCGCGTTCGTCGTGCTGTCGCTCGGTGTGGTGACCTGGCTCCCCGCGCTGGCGGCTATGGCGTACGGGCTCCAGCGGTGGCGCGCGGAGGGTGACAGCCGGTGCTTCGTCAACGCCTTCACCGCGTTCCCCCGGTACTGGCGCGCCCTGTGGCGGCACGCGCTGGTGTCCACGGTCGTCGCGGGCATGCTGACGGCCAACATCCTTCATGTGCTGGGCCGTTCCGAGCCCTGGACGTTCGTGGTGCTCGCCGCGCAGATGGGCATCGCCGCGGCGGCCGTCATCCACCATGTGGCGCTCGCGGCCGAGGCGGGCCGGGTGCCCGGCGGGACGGTCAGCACGTGGACCCGGGGCGCGCTCGCGCTCGGCTTCGGGTCGGCCGC
Organism: Streptomyces sp. NBC_01267; assembly: GCF_036241575.1. Lineage (NCBI taxonomy): Bacteria > Bacillati > Actinomycetota > Actinomycetes > Kitasatosporales > Streptomycetaceae > Streptomyces > Streptomyces sp. NBC_01267. The sequence goes on from NZ_CP108455.1 coordinate 695,233, forward strand.
GCGTGGTACCGCGCTGCTCGGCGCGGTGGTCTCCGCCGTGCTCCTCTCCCTCGTCGTGCCGCTGGGACCGCTGCTGCTCGGCCCCAGCATTCCCGTACTGCTCGCCCTGTCCTTCGCCGACGGACTCACCGACCGGCTCACCGACCGGCTCACCGACAACAGGAGGCACATCTGATGCACCGCTTACTGCGCACCACCCTGGTCGCGGCACTCGCCGCCGGCGGGGCGCTCGCGTTCCCGCTGCCGTCCACGGCCGCCGATACCGCGACCGCGTACTACGTCTCGCCGTCCGGCAGCGACAGCAACTCCGGTACGTCGGCGGGCGCCCCGCTCGCCACGATCCAGCGAGCGGTGCATCTGGCGCCGACGGGCGCGGTGGTACACCTCGCGGCCGGTACCTACCGGCAGGACGTGGTGACCGAGCGCGCCGGCGTCACCCTCACCGGCCCCTCCGACGCCGTGGTCAAGGGCGCCGGGGACAGCAGGATCATCCAGGTGCGGCACGACTCGGTGACGCTGAGCGGCTTCACCGTCGACGGACTGCACGGCTCCGCCGACACCGTGTCGGGCTACCGGGCCAAGCTGGTCTACGCGATGAGCACCACCCCGGGCAACGGTGTGGGCGCGCTGCACCTCACCGGTATGACACTCAAGAACGCGGCGGACGAATGCGTACGGCTGCGCTATCTCGTCACCGGCGCCGACATCTCCGGCAACACCATCAGCAACTGCGGTGTCAACGACTTCAGGTTCGGCGGCGGCGGGAAGAACGGCGAGGGCATCTACCTCGGCACCGCCCCCGAGCAGCAGGGAGCCAACGGCGCGCCCGACGCCGCCCCCGACATCAGCCGGAACAACCGCATCCACGACAACACCATCGCCACCCACGGCAACGAGTGCGTCGACATCAAGGAGAACTCGACGCACAACTACGTCGAGCACAACGACTGCAGCGCCCAGCAGGACCCCGGTTCGGGCGGGCTCGACGCGCGCGGCAGCGGCAACATCCTCCGGTACAACACCCTGCACGACAACGTCGGTTCGGGTATCAGGCTCGGCGGCGACACCGCGACCGACGGCACCGGGACCAGCGTGTACGGCAACACCATCACCGGGAACGCCGGCGGCGGGATCAAGTTCATGCAGACCCCGCAGGGCCCGGTGTGCGCCAACACCATGAGCGGCAACACCGGCGGGGACGCGGTCGGCACCTACGGCAGCGCGTACCTGCCGACCGGCGCGTGCCCGCAGTGACCGGGCGGGGACCCGCGAGACGCGGGGTGCTGACGGCGGCGGCCTCACTGGCAGCGGTCGCCGCCACGACGACCGGCGCGCGGGCGGCGGAGCCCGGGGAGCGCCGCTCCGGCTGGACGGTCTCCTGGGCCACGGCGCAGACCGCGCCGATGGAGGCCGACACGGTGGCGAGCAAGGGCCTGACGAACGGTGTCTTCCGTGCCACGGTCCGGCTGTCGGCCGGCGGCGGGGTACGGCTGCGCTACGGACACGCCTTCGGCTCCGTACCGGTCCTCATCGGCCCGGTCACGGCGGGCGGGCGCCCGGTGACCTTCGGCGGGCGGCGGCAGGCCTGGCTGGCCGCCGGTGCCTCGCTGACCAGCGATCCGGTCGACGGCCTCCGGACCGCCGAGGGCGCCGCGCTCACCGTCGAGACCCGACTGCCCGGCCCCACCGGGCCGTTGTCCTTCCACCGCAACACCCATGCCACGCACACGGTCGACGGCGTACCCACCACCTCGGTGTTCCTGCTGACCGGCGTCGAGGTGACCGGTGCGCACGGGCCGGTCGTCGCGGTGCTCGGCGACTCCATCACCGAGGGCGTCGGCACCCCGGACGACGCCGATCTGCGCTGGCCCGACCAGCTGGCGAGGCGGCTGCCCGGTTCGGCCGTCGCCAACCTCGGGGTCAGCGGCAACCGGCTGCTGCTGGACGACGTCAAGTTCGGCCCCGGCGGGCAGTCCAGGTTCGACCGCGACGTGCGGTCGCTGCCGGGGCTGCGCACCCTGGTCATCGCCCTCGGGGTCAACGACCTCCAGCAAGCGCCCTCCCAGACCGATCCGGCGCTCTTCCTCGCGGCCTACCGGCAGCTGGCGCTGCGGGCGCGCGACGCGGGTCTGCGGGTGGTCGGCGCCACCGTCACCCCGTTCGGCGGCTGGACCCGCTGGACACCGGAGCTCGAAACGGTCCGGGGCAGCGTCAACCGGGCGGTACGCACGGGGCGGATCTTCGACGCCGTGGCCGACTTCGACACCGCGCTGCGCGACCCCGCGAACCCGTCACGGATCCTGCCCGCCTTCGACAGCGGTGACGGTCTGCACCCCAATCCATCCGGTCATGCCGCGCTCGCCGCGGCCGTCGACCGCCGTCACCTCCTGTGAGGGCCACCATGAACCGAGGCACCACCAGGCGCACCGTCCTCGCCGGAGCGGCAGCGGTCGGCGCGGCCGTCGCGCTGCCGGTCACGTTCGCGTCCGCCCCGGCGCGGGCGGCGACCGGTGACGCGGCGGCGCTGCGCTCCCGCTGGCACACCCTGCTGACCGGCGGCCCGGATCTGGACCTGACGGACCCGCAGATCGCGGCGGCCGTCGCCCGGATCGGCAAGGCGGCCACCACCGCCGCGGCCGGGCTCGATCCGACGCGCACCGACGGCCTGTTCCCCGACCTGACCGGCACGACGCTCTCCAACCAGGTGACGACCGCGTTCAAGCGGCTCGCGACGATCGCGACCGCCTGGGCCGTCCCCGGCACCCCGCAGCACGGCGACACGGCGCTCCGCGATCTGCTGCTCGCCGGGGTCGACTGGATGCTGGCCCATCGCTACGGGCCGGGGCATGCCCGGTACGACAACGACTGGGACTGGGAGATCGGCTCGGCGCTCGCCCTCAACGACGCGTCGGTGCTGCTGTACGACGTACTCGGTACGGACCGGCTGACCCGGATCACCACAGCGGTGCGGGACTACACCCCGGACCCGAATCTGTGGCGGGCCGACCGGCAGATCGCGACCGGTGCCAACCGGGTGTGGGTGTCCACCGTGGTGGCCGTCCACGCGGTGCTGCGGGACGACGGCGACGATCTCGGCCGGGTGCGCGACGCTCTTTCGGACGTCGAGGGTTCCGGCGCCAACAGCGTGCTGGCCTTCAACGACGTGAGCGCGGCGGCGGAGGGCACCGGGGAGGGGTTCTACTCCGACGGTTCGTTCCTCCAGCACTACAAGCACCCGTACAACGGCGGCTACGGCAAGGAGCTGCTGAACAATCTCTCCCGGCTGCTGAATCTGCTCGCCGGTACCAACTGGTCGGTCACCGATCCCGATCTGGACAACGTCCGCGGCTGGGTCGACGAAGGGTTCGACCCGCTGATCGCCCGTGGCGATGTGATGGCCTCGGTCTGCGGGCGCGAGATCGCCCGGCCCAGCAAACAGGGGCATGTGTCGGCCCAGACCGTCATCGAGGCGGTGGTACGTCTCGTTCCCACCTTCCCCGGTGCGACCGCCGACCGGTTCACCGCTCTGGTCAAGCAGTGGATCGCCGAGGACACCTACCGGGACTTCCTGGCCGTGACCGACCTGGCCTCGCTCGTCGCCGCCCGGCAGGTCATCGCCTCCGCGATCCCGGCGCGCGGCCGGCTGGTCGGCCACAAGCAGCACCCGCGGATGGACAAGGCGGCGCACCACCGGCCGTCGTTCGCCCTGGGCATCTCCGCGTACTCGACACGCGTCTACAACTACGAGTCGATCCAGAACGAGAACCTGCACGGCTGGCACCTCTCCGACGGCATGGTGCTGCTGTACACCGACGACCTCGGTCACTACAGCGAGGACTACTGGCCCACGGTCGACCCGGCGCGGCTGCCCGGTACCACCGTCGTCGCGGGCCGCCCCGCGGACGCGGCCGGACAGCGCACCACCAGTACGTCGGACTGGGCGGGCGGGACCGCGCTGCCCGGGACGACGCTCGGCGCGTACGGCATGGAGCTGCGCGCGTACGGCTCCACGCTCACCGGGCTCAAGAGCTGGTTCTGCCTGGACGATGTGATCGCCTGCGTCGGCTCGGGCATCTCGGCCGGCGCGGGCACCGTCGAGACGGTCGTGGAGAACCGCAAACTGCGCGATCCGAAGGCGGCGCTGCTCGTCAACGGGGAGCCGGCCGCCACCGACGCGGGCTGGTCGGCGGAGCTCGGCGAGGTGCGCTGGCTGCATCTGGAGGGGACCGGCGGTTATGTGTTCCCGCGGGCCGCGACCGTGCGGGCGCTGCGGGAGGAACGTACGGCGACCTGGCGCGAGATCAACACCAAGTACGGCACGGACACCCCGGTGACGCGGCCGTACCTGACGCTGTGGCAGGACCACGGGACGACTCCGGACGGTGCGGGGTACTTCTGGCTCCAGGCCCCGGCCGCCTCGGCCGAGCGCACCGAACTCTGGTCGGACGCGCCGCCGGTCGAGCTGGTCGCCGCCTCCACCGCGGTCCACGCGGTGCGGCGCCCGACGGACGGGCTGCTCGCCGCGAACTTCTGGACCGCGGGCACCGCGCAGGACCTCGCGTCGGACGGCGCCGCGTCGGTGCTCGTACGGCCGGAGGGCAGCACGGTCACCGTCTCGCTCTCCGATCCCACCCAGCTGCGTTCCTCCGTCGTCCTCGATCTGGCGCAGCGCGGTCTCACGGTCGTCTCCGCCGATCCCGGGGTGCGGACAGCGCCCACCACGGAGGGCATCCGGATCACCGCCGACACCTCGGGCCGCCATGGCGCGCCCCTCGGTCTCACCCTGAAGAGGAGCTAGACCCTTGCTGTTCGACATGGAGCTGGAACGGTTGCGCGAGTACCGTCCCGAGCCGCAGGAACCGGCGGACTTCGACGCCTTCTGGGACAGGACGCTCACCGAGGCGGCCCGCTGTCCCCTGGGCGCGGAGTTCGTTCCGTACGACGCCGGGTTCGCGACCGTCGACGTGTTCGACGTGACGTTCGGCGGCTGGGGCGGGCAGCCGGTCAAGGCCTGGCTGCTGCTGCCCCGCGGCCGTGCCGAGCCGCTGCCCGCCGTGGTGCAGTACATCGGCTACAACGGCGGCCGGGGCGTCCCGTACTCCTGGCTGACCTGGAGCGCCCTCGGCTACGCCCATCTGGTGATGGACAACCGGGGCCAGGGCGGCGGCGGCAAGCTGACCGCCGACACCCCGGACATCGGCCCCGACGGTCACGGTTCGTCGTCCCCCGGTTTCCTCACCCGTGGCATCGAGAACCCGGACCTGCACTACTACCGGCGTCTGATCACCGACGCGGTCCGTGCGGTGGACGCGGCGAAGGCGCATCCGGCCGTCGACGCCACCCGGGTCGCGGTGCTCGGCGGAAGCCAGGGCGGCGGGCTGTCACTGGCGGTGGCCGGGCTGCGGGACGACGTGGTGGCGGCCGTCGCCGACGTGCCGTTCCTCTGTCACTACCGGCGCGCCTCACAGATCACCGACTCGGGTCCGTACGCGGAGATCGCCCGGTGGCTCTCCGGGCACCGGTTCCGGATCGAGGAGGCGATGGAGACGCTCTCGTACTTCGACGGGGTCAACTTCGCGGCGCGGGCGACCGTCCCCGGGTGGTTCTCGGTGGGGCTGATGGACAGGGTCTGCCCGTCGTCGACGGTCTTCGCGGCGTACCACCGCTATGCGGGTCCGGCCGAGATCGAGGTGTTCCCGTACAACGGCCACGAGGGCGGTGCCGAGTACGACCTTCCGCGCAAGATAGCGGCGTTGCGCGGGGTGTTCGACCAGTAGCCGCCTCCCTGTCGTACGTTTTCATACAGATCGTGGTTTCTTGCGTGGACTCATGGACTGCCTGCGGCCCGACTTCTAGCCTTTCGGCGTCCGCAGAGTTCCTCACGAGCCGCAAGGACGTACGTCTGTGACACCTCCCCCACACCGACTGCTCCGCCGCGGCCTGTCCGCCTCGCTCACCATGGCTCTCGCCGTGGCCGGGACGGCCGCCGCAGTGGTCCTGTCCGCCGCCCCCGCCGCTCAGGCGGCGGGGGTGCCCGCCCCCTCCCCCGTCGGGATCTCCGGCCGCGGTGCCACCGTGCCGTTCAAGGAGCAGGAGGCCGAGTACGCCGCCACCAACGGCACTCCGATCGGCCCCGACCGCCTCTACGGGCACCTCGCGTCCGAGGCATCGGGACGTCAGGCCGTGACGCTCGACGCCCCCGGCCAGTACGTGGAGTTCACCCTCACGGCTCCCGCCGACGCCATGTCGTTCCGCTACTCGCTGCCGGACAGTCCGGACGGTGCCGGTCGCGACGCGTCCATCGACCTCAAGGTCGACGGCAACCAGCTCAAGAGCGTGCCGGTGACATCCAAGTACAGCTGGTACTACGGCAGTTATCCCTTCAACAACAACCCGGGCGACACCGACCCGCACCACTTCTACGACGAGACACGCACCCTGTTCGGGTCGACGCTGGCGGCCGGCACCAAGGTCCGCCTCCAGGTCTCGTCCACCGCCCAGTCGCCGACGTTCACCATCGATCTCGCCGACTTCGAGCAGGTGGCCGCGCCGATCGGCAAGCCCTCCGGCGCCCTGGACGTGGTGAGCGACTTCGGCGCGGACCCGACCGGGGCCGCGGACTCGACCGCCAGGATCCAGGCGGCGGTCGACGCGGGCACGGCACAGGGCAGGACGGTCTACATCCCGCAGGGCACCTTCCAAGTGCGGGACCACATCGTGGTCGACAAGGTGACCCTGGCCGGGGCGGGCCCCTGGTACAGCGTGCTGACCGGGCGCGATCCGACCGACCGGAGCAAGGCCGTCGGGGTGTACGGAAAGTACGCAGCGGCGGGCGGCAGCAGCGGCGTCACCCTCAAGGACTTCGCCGTCATGGGCGACATCCGCGAGCGGGAGGACAACGCTCAGGTCAATGCCATCGGAGGCGCGCTCTCCGACTCCACGGTCGACGACGTATGGATGCAGCACACCAAGGTCGGGGCGTGGATGGACGGCCCGATGAACAACTTCACCATCAAGAACAGCCGCATCCTCGATCAGACCGCGGACGGCGTCAACTTCCACACGGGCGTCACCAATTCCACGGTCACCCAGACCTTTGTGCGTAACACCGGTGACGACGGTCTGGCGATGTGGGCGGAGAACGTCCCGAACGTCAACGACACGTTCACGTTCGACACGGTGGTCCTGCCGGTCCTGGCGAACAACATCGCCACGTACGGCGGCAAGGACATCACCCTCTCGGACAACGTCATGGCGGACACCGTGACCAATGGCGGTGGACTGCATGTCGCCAACCGCTATCCGGGGGTCGACTCCGCTCACGGCACGGCGGTCTCCGGTACCACGACAGCCGCGCGCAACACCCTGATCCGGGCCGGGAACAACGACTTCAACTGGCAGTTCGGCGTCGGGGCCATCTGGTTCAGCGGGCTCAACGAACCGGTCAACGGCAATATCGACATCACCGACAGCGAGATCCTGGACAGCTCCTACGCCGCGATCATGCTCATCGACCATGCGACGAACGGGCTGCACTTCACGAACGTCAGGATCGACGGGGCCGGAACCTACGCGCTCCAGATCCAGGCTCCCGGCACCGCGTCGTTCACCGGCGTCACCGCCACCCACATCGCACAGTCGAACCCGATCCACAACTGTGTCGGGGCCGGCTTCGAGATCACCCGGGGAGCGGGCAACTCCGGATGGTACGCCGACCCACCGGCCTGCCCCGGGACGTGGCCCGCTCCCGTGTGGACCAACGGTGGTGTGCCGGGCGGCACCACCCGGGCGGATCTGCCCATGGCTCCTTGAGACCGGTGCCCCGCCTGTCCCCGAGAGGGCCGGCGGGGCACCGGTCTGTCCCCACCAGGCGACCTGCGCGCAGCGGGCGTAGGCTCTTCGTGCACAGTTCGCACGCCCTTGACCAGGTACATCTCAAGGAGGCGACGTTGACCGGACACCGTACGGCCAAGCCTCTGGCAGTGTGCTCAGCAGCAGTCGTTCTGACGATCGCAGCGGGCAGCTCGGCCAGCGCGGACAGCGGCACCGGCTCGCTGTCGGCTCAGCAGATCGGCCAGAAAGCACACGACGCCCTCTTCTCGTCGACATCGCTGCACCTCAAGGTCCAGGGTAGTTTCGACGAGTCGGGCAACGCCTCGTCCATCGACCTCACGCTCGACAAGCAGGCCAATTGCAAGGGCTCGGTGAGCGTGGGCGGGCAGGGCTCCATCCAGATCGTCAAGCGGGGAAACTCCGTCTGGATCAAGCCGGACGCGACGTTCTGGAAGAACCAGGTTCCGGGTGGCAACGCGACGTCCGCGGTGCTGCACGGGCGCTACCTGGGAGGCTCCGCGAAGGAATCCCCACTGGAGGACATCGCGCAGGTCTGCGATCTGAACGCCTTCCTCAGCGCGACCAAGGACGACACAGGTGACTCGCCGAACGCGCTGACCAAGGGCAAGGAGACCACGGTCGACGGAGTCGCCGTCATCCCGCTCAGCAGCGAGCGCAACGGCCGCAAGGAGATCCTGTACGTCGCGGCGCACGGGAAGGCGTATCCCGTCCGGCTCTCCGTGCAGGGCAACACCGCCCACGCGACCGTCGGCTTCTCCGACTTCGACAAGCCGGTGCCGACGAGTACGCCGACGCCCGACCAGACGGTCGACCTGTCGAAGCTGCGCGAACAGGTGGGACCGGCCAACGCAGCATGAGCCGGCCGTGTCCGAGGGCCCCACCGACCGCGGTGGGGCCCTCGGACCGCTCCTGGGGCGCTGCTCAGACCGTCCCGCGTCCCGAGCGGCGGCGGATCGCCACAGCGACCCCCGCGCCGCCCAGCACGACCACGCCGAGGACGGCCCCGGTGAGCAGGACGGGCTGATCGGATCCTTCCGCGGCGAGCTCCTGGACCGCGGCGCTCCGCGTCTGCGGGTGCGAGATCTCCGTGGTGACGGGTGCGACGGGCCGGATCGGGCCGACCGACTTGACCGACCCGTCCTTGTTCAGCAGCACCTGCTTGCCGTTGGGGTGCTTGAAGTCGAGCATCCCGGCCAGCGAACCGGCCCGGGTGTCGAAGGAGTGGTCACCGATGCGTTCGGTGTGCCAGTTCTCCTCGACGAATTTGATGATCGAGGTCTGCTCGGTCCTGGTGTGGTCGATCCGGTTGACCTTGCCGTAGGGCGAGATGACCATCAGCGGCTGCCGCGCTCCGGGACCGCACCGGTCGGCGTAACCGCCTGTGGCCTTCGGGCCGTTCTGGCAGGCGGGCGAGTCAACGGTCTTGCCGTTCGTCTGCTTCGTGGTGTCGTCGGAGCCGTTCAGCGGCTTGGCGTAGACGTGGTCGTACCAGCCGTCCGAGTCGTCGTAGGCGAGGACGACCGCGGTGTCCTTCCACTGCGGAGCCTGCTGGATCTTGTTGATCTGGCCGATGAGGAAGTCCTGTTCATCGGTGGGATCGGAGTATCCGGCGTGCCCGTCCTGGTAGGAGGGGGCCTTGAGGAAGCTCACCGAGGGGAGGTGACCGGACTTGAGGGCCGCGTCGAAGTCCGTGAGGTCGTAGTTGTGGTTGGCCCGGCCCGCGTGGCCGATCTCGGCGACGGACTTCGGAGCCAGGTGGTGCGGGTTCGCGGTCGAGCTGTAGTACGCGAAGGGGTTGTGGTGCGGGCTGTAGTCCACGACCTGCTCGCCGCCGACGTTGGCGTGGGTGGTGCCGCCGCACTTGGCGAGGTCGTCCGACTTGCCGTTCCAGGCGGTGCTCGGGCGGAAGCCGCCCTGGAACCAGCCCCAGCTCACGTTCTTCTCGTTGAGCCGGTCGCCGATGTTCTTGCCGCCCAGTTCGGCGAGGGAGGACGTGCTGGTGTGATCGTTGCCCGAGCAGTCGTCGTAGGCCGGGTCCGGGTCGGTGATCATGGTGCCGACGCCGTGCGCATCCGGCGAGGCGACCGCCGCGGGATCGGGCTTGTCGGTCCGGACCGGGTGCTCGGTCGATGACTTCGGGTCGGTCGACACCACACCGTGCGTCTGCCCCGACACCAGCTCGATCGCTCCCGGCGTCGAGGGGCCGTACGCGGAACCGAAGGAGTTGTCGTTGAGTGCGTAGTGCTGGGCGTAGTTCCACATGGCGGTGACGGTGTTGCCGTCGAAGTAGTCCATGGCCAGCCCGGGTTCACCGAAGAGATGGCCCGAGCACTTGCCCGAGTCGGTGTTCTCCACGAACTTGTCGGCCTTGCCGCCGTTGTACGCGTACTGCTCCGGACCGTACGAGTGGTTCTGGTCGCAGGTCATGGCCTGGTCCGGGCCGAGGCGCTTGGGCAGGTACTGATTGGGGTTCTTGTCGAGCAGCCCGGCGGTGCGCAGGTTGTCGATGTCGCGGGGGGTGCGCGGGGACGGGGTGAACTTCGTCCCGTCGGTGTTCGCAGCCTGCGGATAGGTAGCGAAGTAGTGGTCGAAGGAGATGTTCTCGTCGAAGAGAACCACCAGATGTTTGACGGGGGTGGCCGTGGCACTGCCGGAGTGATGCCCGGCGGGCGCCGCGGCCCAGGTGGGCGCCGCCCCGCCGAGCACGGTGAGCGCGGCGGCTCCGGCCAGTGCTCCCCAGCGCCGCGCGCCCGTCTTCCTTCCGGTGCTGCCCATACGGTTCCGCCCTTCACTCCGACCGGCGCATCTGTCATGCACCACTCAACGCGACACGATCCATCACCATGTCACGAGAGTGAACACCCGGTGTACGGCGCGACAACAAAAAGTTGACCAACCATCCGTTCGACGCACCGTCAGGCGCCGCCCCGGGCCCGCCCGGTCCGCCAGGACGTCCTGCGCACGTCAGCCCGTCAGGACCGTCAGGACCGTCAGGACGTCCTGCGCACGTCGCAGAGGGCCGCGACGTCCGCCAGCCGCTCGACGACTCCACCGACTGCGGCGTTCACCTGCTCGCGCTGTCCGCGGCCGAGCCGGTCGAGCGGCGTCCAGCGGCCGTCGTGGTCCTGGCGGTCCAGAACCCGCTGCGTCCGGTCCAGTTCACTGTCCAGCCGCGCCAGCCCGGGGTAGCGGCCGGTGAGCAGCGGGCGCAGCCGGGCGAGCACCACCCGGGTGCCGTCGAGGTTGGCGCGGGCGGTGGCGAGGTTGCTGCCGCTGCCGTAGTCGGTGCGGCCGGTCAGCTCGAACTGCACGGTGTTCTCCAGGATTTCGTGCGCCCGCAGGCCGAGGTCCAGGGGGTCCATCCGGGCCCGTGTCCAGTCCGCGCGCAGGGTCCGTACGTCCTTGAGCAGCCGGTCGGCGAACGGGCGCAGGCCGGACACCGGCGCACCGTGCCACAGGCCGTACTCGATGCGGTGGAATCCGGTGAAGTCCTTGTCGTGGACCCCGCCGGGCAGGCTCGCGGTGGTTCCGTTGATCGCCCTGTCCGCGTCGCCGAACGTCCCGTAAGCGGCGCCCATCCGTTCGTACACGAGATGCGCGGTGAGCCATGCCTTCCGGGCCCGTCCCGTGTCGCCGGACCGGAGTGCGGAGTCGAGCTGCTGCGTGGCGGCGACGAGGTCGTCCGTCCGGCCGGTCACCCACTTCTGATAGCTCAGCGTCGGCGGAATCAGGTCGTGGCTGCTCACCGGCAGGGCGGCCGGGCCGCCGCCCCCCTTCCCGCCACGCACCCGGACCGTGGGGCCGGTGACGGAAGCGGCGTCGTCGGGGAAACAGGCGAAGGCGTACGAACCGGCGGCGAGGTCCACCGTCAGCGCCCGGCTGCTGCCCGGACCCAGTCCTTCCAGCTCGCCGTACACAGCGCCGCTGGACACGTCCTTCAGGTACACCTCGACGGGCGTGGCGGACGTGTTGCGCACCTCGAAGACCTGGGTGCCGGGGCGCGGATTCCGCCAGCCGTTCCCACAGCTGCCCGCCGATGCCTCGACGCGCGTGTGCGGCATGCCGTCGGAGGGCTCGGCCGGATGGCCCGGGCCGTGCAGGAGTCCCGCCGCTCCCGTGCCGGCGAGAGCGAGCGCGGCGGCCAGTGCCACCCCGCCCGTGATCAGCGTGCGCCGCGAGAAGCGCCGCGGGGAACGTGGGGCGGTCCTGTCCGGCACACCGGCCTCCTGACTCAGCGCTCGACGGCGAGGCTCATGGTAGACGCCGGCGATCAACGGAGCGGATTCCGGAGCGGTTTGCCGGGCTGCCGGCAGGTTCCGCCCTGGTCCGCGCCCTGGGCGCGCGTTACGGTTCCGGCTCCCGGCCGCACGCGGCTCACCCGGTGGCGCTGGTACGGAGAGCCGCGGCGGCGCTGACCGGCGTCAGGCCCGCGTCGGCCGGGGCGCGCCCCCGGCATCCCCGTTCCCGTCCCCGTCCGTCGGCTTCTTGTCGAGGGGACGGGCGCGTACATGCATCCGCTCGCCCTGCTGTCCGAACAGGCTGAGGAATTCCACCGCCTCGGGGCCCGCACTGGCCCAGACGTGCGGGGTACGGGTGTCGAACTCCGCGACCTCACCCGCGGTGAGGACGAGGTCGTGCTCGCCCAGCACGAGCCGCAGCCGCCCGGCCAGGACGTAGAGCCACTCGTACCCCTCGTGCACCCGCTGCTCCAGTTTCCCCAGCCGTTGCTGCCCGGCGGGAATCACCTGCTTGTAGGCGTGCAGCCCGCCGAGATGGCGGGTCAGCGGGATGATGGTCATGCCGTGCCGGTTGAAGGGGCGGGGGTGGATGCGGGGATCCCCGGTCAGCGGCGCGTCCACCAGTTCATCGAGCTGCACGCCGAACGTCTTCGCCAGGGGCAGCAGCAGCTCCAGGGTCGGTTTGCGCCTGCCGGACTCCAGCCGGGAAAGGGTACTGAGAGAGATCCTGGTCATCTCGCTCAGCTGCGCGAGAGTGATGCCACGGTCCTGCCGCAGGGCTCGCAGCCGGGGGCCCACCGCGGTCAGAACGGCCGCGAAGCCGTCGTCGTCCGTACCCTCTCCGCCCGCACCCTCCGCGCCGTCGCCCTGTCGATTCGCGCTCTCCCGATCTGTCATCTCTCCATTTGCCACCTCGGCAACAGCTGTTGTCAAACAGTGGAGCAGCGGCAGAGCGCTCTTAGCGGAGGAGGAGACCGGCCGGAGCGGGAGCCGCGCGCGGGTTCTGGACGACAGCGCACAGCAGGCAGGCGGCCGTGACCAGCGGAGAGGACGTTCCGACCGCCTGCCGGGTGATTGATAGCCTGCTCATGTGACGATCGCAGCAGAGGCGCACGACCCTGCGGAGGGCGACTCCTCGGCAGCCTCCGCGCAGCCGCGCCAGTTCATCGTGACGGTGTACGGCCTGTACTCCAGGACCGAGGGCGGCTGGCTGTCGGTGGCGTCCCTGATCGCCCTGCTCTCGGATCTGGGCATCGACGCTCCGGCCGTCCGGTCCTCCATCTCCCGGCTCAAGCGCCGCGGCATCCTGCGGGCCGAACGGCGGGACGGCGCGGCGGGCTACGCCCTCTCCGACGAGGGTCTGTCGGTACTGCGGGAGGGAGACCACCGGATCTTCCGGCGGGAGCGCGCGACGCCTGCCGACGGCTGGCTGCTCGCGGTGTTCTCGGTGCCGGAGTCCGAGCGCAGCAAGCGGCATCTGATGCGCTCCCGGCTGACCCGGCTGGGGTTCGGCACCGTCTCGTCGGGCGTCTACATCGCCCCGGCCCACCTGTACGACACCACGGCGGAGATGCTGCGCCGCCTGGGACTCGACGGGTACACGGACCTCTTCCGTGCCGACCACCTGGCCTTCGCCGACCCGGCCGAAAAAGTGCGGCAGTGGTGGGATCTCGGCCAACTGGAGCAGTTGTACGGCGAGTTCGTCCGCAAGCACGCCGCCGTACTGGAGCGCCCGCAGCCGGGCACGGCGGACGCCGCGGCGCGGGACGCCTTCGTCGACTACGTCCGGGTACTCACCGACTGGCGGCAACTGCCCTATCTGGACCCGGGCCTCCCGGAGGAGTTGCTTCCGGAGAAGTGGATCGGTATCCGCGCCGCGGACCTCTTCTTCGCACTCCAGTCACGGCTGGCGGACGGTGCGCGGGCGTACGCCGCCCGGGGGCTCGTCCGCGGGGTCCCGCCCGGGACGGCCGCAACGGAACCGCACGGGGTCTAGGGCCTCGTTTGGATCACGCCGGGCTCGCGGGGTGTGGCACGCACGCTCGCCGCGTTGTCGTCAATCACCATGGCTCCTTCCCCAAGGCCTTAAGGGCCAGGGGAGACCCCATTGCCTCAATCCTCCGCCTTGCGATCGCACGCACCACACCCCGCTCCCTGACCCGGCGTGATCCAAACGAAAGACCTTAGTGGGCGGTCCAGCCGCCGTCGAGGGCGAGTGACGTGCCGGTGATGAACGCGGCCTGCGGGGTGCAGAGATAGGCGACCGCCTCCGCGACCTCGTCCGGTTCGACGAGCCGCTTGAGCGCCGAGTCCTTCAGCAGCACCTCGTTGAGGACGCGCTCCTCCGGGATGGAGTGGGCGGCCGCCTGGTCGGCGATCTGCCGCTCGACGAGCGGGGTGCGTACGTATCCGGGGTTGACGCAGTTGGAGGTCACCCCGTGCGGGGCGCCTTCGAGGGCCGCGGTCTTGGAGAGGCCTTCGAGCCCGTGTTTGGCGGACACATAGGCCGACTTGAACGCGGAGGCACGCAGTCCGTGCACGGACGACAGGTTGACGATCCGGCCCCAGCCCTGCTCGTACATGTGCGGCAGGGCGCCCCTGATCAGCCGGAAGGGCGCCTCCAGCATCACGGTGAGGATGGTGTGGAAGACGTCGGGCGGGAACTCCTCGATGGGCCGGACGAGTTGCAGCCCGGCGTTGTTGACCAGGATGTCGGTGCCCGCCGCCGCCCGTTCCGCCGCGTCGAGATCGGTCAGGTCGAGGACGTACGGCTCGACGGCCCCGGGCAGGTCACCGGCGCGGCCGACGAGTGCTTCGAGCCCCGCCGCGTCGCGGTCACCGGCCCGGACCGTGGCGCCGGCGGCGGCCAGCCGCAGTGCGCAGGCACTGCCGATGCCGCCCGCGGCGCCGGTGACGAGAGCGGTACGGCCCCGCAGATCGAGGCCGAGTGGGGCAGGTACGGAACGAGGCGTCGTCATGCCGCGCAGCCTAACCACCCGGTCCTCCCGCCCTCACGCACCGGGGCGCGACCGCTCTCCTGCGGGGCCGTGCCCGCCCTTCATTCGAAGGTGGCGGGTGCGAACCAGGTGGGCTCGTCGGTGAGCGCCCGCTTGATCCGGGTGAGCGCGAACTCCGCCAGTTCGGGAAGCGCGTCCGGCGCGAACCAGCCCACCTCAAGGGACTCGTCGTCGTTGACCCGGGCCGCACCGCCGGTCGCCCGGCAGAGCAGGCTGGTGTCCATGAACTGGCAGTGGTCCCCGTTGGGGTACTGGATCGGCTTGAGCGCCTGGACGAGGATCACCCGCTCCGGCACACACCGTACGGCCGTCTCCTCGTACACCTCACGCACTGCCGTGTCGGCGGGCTGCTCACCCGGTTCGGGGATGCCGCCGATGATCGACCACGTGCCGGTGTCGGCGCGCCGTCCGAGCAGTACCCGCCCCTCGTCGTCGAGGACCACGGCGCTCACCCCCGGCAGCAGAAGCAGCTGATGGCCCGCGGTGGCCCTGATTTCTCGGATGAAGTCGGGAGTGCCCATGCGCCGACCCTATCGGCCGCTCACCTGCGCGTCTTCACCGTACGGGTCACTGCCCAGCCGATCCCGCCCGCGGCGAGTGCGACGAGCAGCCACTCGGGGAGGGTGCCGAGCCGGGTGGCCGGGGTCAGCGAGGAACGCTTGGGCACCTCGGCCACCAGGGCGTCGGCGGTGAACATCTTGGTCTTCTGCGCGACCGAGCCGTCCGGACGGATGACCGCGCTCACACCGGTGGTGACCGGGACCATCACGGCCCGGCTGTGCTCCACCGCCCGCACCCGCGACATCGCGAGCTGCTGGTAGGTCATCTCGCTGCGGTCGAAGGTGGCGTTGTTGCTCGGTACCGAGATGATCTGCGCACCGGCCTTCACCTGGTCCCGTACGGCCCAGTCGAATGCGGCCTCGTAACAGGTGACGGGGCCGACCTTGGTCCCCCGCATGTCGAAGTCGGCCGCCTTGTGGCCGGGCACGAAGTCCTGGCGGACCAGGTCGACGTCGGAGCTGAAGAGGCGGAAGAAGGACCGGTACGGCATGTACTCGCCGAACGGCTGGAGCTGACGCTTGTTGTACGTGTCGACCGGGCCCTTCACGGGGTCCCAGAGGATCTGCTGGTTGAGCGGGGCGCCCTTGCCGTTGTCCGGTGTGACGACCGCGCCGACCGAGATGGGCGCCTTGATCGCCTTGGCGGCCTTGTCGATGGCGTCGTAGGCGTCGGCGTTGAGGTACGGGTCGATGTCCGACGAGTTCTCCGGCCACAGCACCAGGTCCGGTTGCGCGGCCCGGCCCGCCTTGACGTCCGCGGCCAGCTTCAGCGTCTCCCGCACGTGGTGATCGAGCACCGCGCGGCGCTGGGTCGCGAAGTCGAGGCCCATCCTGGGCACGTTCCCCTGGATGAGGGCGACGGTCGCCGTGCCGTCCTGGGCGCCGGTGTCGACGAGCGGCAGGGCGGCGAAGCCCGCCGCGACGGGTGCGACGGCCAGGACAGCGGCGGTCGCGACCCTGCGGTTCAGGACGCTGCGCAGGGTGGCCCAGCGCCGTACCGCTTCGGCGATTCCGAAGCCGCAGAGGACGACGGCGAAGCCGAGCAGTGGCGTGCCGCCGACGGCGGCCAGCGGCAGGAACACCCCTTCGGGCTGCCCGAAGGCGACCTTCCCCCAGGGGAAGCCGCCGAACGGCACTCGCGCACGGGCCGCCTCGACGGCGATCCACACCCCCGCTGCCCAGAGCGGCGCGAGCGGCAGCCGTGAGACGTAGGCGATCCCGGCGCCGGCGGCGGCGATGAAGAGCGCTTCGACAGCCGCGAGTCCCAGCCAGGGGCCGGGGCCGACCTCCACCCCCGTCCACACCAGGAGCGGCAGCAGGTAGCCGAGGCCCGCGAGGTAGCCGAGGCCGAAACCGGCCCTGGCCCGGCGGCCGTACAGGGTGTACCCGAGTGCGGCGAAGGCGAAGGGGGCGAGCCACCACAGGGGCCGCGGCGGGAAGCTGGCGTACAGCAGCAGGCCGGACAGGGCCGCCACCGCCGGTCGCACGAGCGCGCGGGCGAGCCGCCGGCCGCGCGACGGAACGGCGGGCTGCTGGGCGAACTGCTCGGGCCCGGAGTCGGGCGCGGGCTCGTCAAGGGTGGTGGGGGCGCTCACCAGGCGGAGTCTACGGTGGCCTGCTGTGCGTCGGGCAAGCGCGGCCCCCGGACGCCGGGGCGCGCGGCCTGATCCAAACGAAGGCCCTACCCGGACGCGTGTCTCATGCCCCGGCGGGCTTGCCGGTGCCGGGGAGCCGCAGCCGGTCCCGGATGACGCGTACGGCCGCTTCGGCGTCGTCGACCGTGACGGTGAAGCTCCGGCCGTCCCCGAGTGTGAGGACCAGGCCCTCCCCGCGCCGCACCACCACCGCGGTGCCCTTCTCCGGGCGCCACCGGTACCCCCAGCCGCCCCACTGGCGCGGGGTCACCGTCGGTGCGAACTCGGCGCCCACCACATGTTCGAGCAGGATGCGGCGGCGCGGCAGACCGATGTAGCCGCAGCGGACCTCGAAGGAGTGCTCGTCGACCTTCACCGACACATGTACGAAGGCGAGTGTGCCGTAGAGCATCATCAGGCCGACGAGCACACAGCCGACCACGGACATCACCAGCGGTGCGAGGCCCGTGGTCCAGGCGGAGTCGACGGCCAGCTGGATGCCGAGCGCCAGGCAGGCCGCGCCGACGGCCGAGAGCGGCCACTGCACACGGTTGGTCGCGTGGCCGTGCCAGACCGGAGGAGCGGACTCGCTGTGGCTGTGGTCCCTCATGCGCAGCAGCCTACTCACGTTCCACGGGTGCGGCAGTGACCGCGCGGCGGATGCGCCGCTCAGTGCGCGGGGCTGACGGCCGGGAGCAGACGCCCTTCGGCGTACGCCAGCGCGGGGCCCGGCAGCGGTGCCTGGCGACCGCTCAGCAGCACGGTCAGCGAGGCGCTCGGGTCGGCGTCGGGCGCGGGCCCGGCACCGATGCGGCGCAGCGCCTGTGCGGCCACCGCACCGGCCGATCCGTACAGCTCGACCGGAGGTCCGTCCGGCCGTCGCACGGCGTCACGGATCCGCTCCGCGACCAGCTCGTAATGGGTGCAGCCCAGGACGATGCCCCTTACGCCGGGCGGGGTGAGGGCGGCGGCTGCGGCCACGGCACGGTCGATCGCGTCCTCGTCGGCGTACTGGACGGCGTCCGCGAGTCCCGGGCAGGGCACCTCGGTGACATCCGCGCCGGAGGCGAATTCACGGATCAGACCGTGCTGGTAGGCGCTGCCGGTGGTCGCCGGGGTCGCCCAGATGGCGACGGACCCCCCGTCCGCGGCGGCCGGCTTGATGGCGGGCACCGTACCGATGACCGGGATGTCCGGCTCCAGCTCGGCCCGGAGCGCGGGCAGGGCGTGCACGGACGCCGTGTTGCAGGCGACGATCAGTACGTCCGGCCGGTGTACGGCCGCGGCGCGCGCCACGGTCAGCGCGAGCGACGTCACGTCGGCGGACGTCTGCGGCCCCCACGGCATGTTGTCGGGGTCGCAGGAGAGGACGAGCTCCGCGTCGGGCCGCAGCCGACGTACCGCGGCAGCCGCCGCGAGCAGGCCGATTCCGGAATCCATCAGTGCGATCTTCACCCGGTCACCTTAGTCGACCGGCCCTGCCGGGCCGCGGTGGTGCGGCAGACTTCGGCGGATGACCACCATTGCCTGGATCGCCGTCTGTTCGCTGGCCGCATGGGTGTGGCTGTTGCTGGGGCAGGGTTTCTTCTGGCGCACGGACCAGCGCCTACCCGCACGTACCGAGCCCGCCGACTGGCCGGACGTCGCCGTCGTCGTGCCCGCCAGGGACGAGGCCGAAGTACTTCCGCTGAGCCTGCCGTCGCTGCTGGCCCAGGACTACCCGGGGAACGCCGAGATCCTCCTGGTCGACGACGGCAGTTCCGACGGCACCGGGCAGCTGGCCAGGGACCTCTCCGCACGGCACGGCGGGCTGACGCTGACCGTGGTCTCCCCCGGCGAGCCGGAGCCCGGCTGGACCGGGAAGCTCTGGGCGCTGCGGTACGGAATGCAGCTGGCCCGCGCGCGAGGCCCTGAGTATCTGCTGCTCACCGACGCCGACATCGCCCACCGGCCGGACAGCCTGCGCGAGTTGGTGGCCGCCGCCGGGACGGCCCGGCTCGATCTGGTGTCCCAGATGGCGCGGCTGCGGGTCGCCGGCGTCTGGGAGCGGCTGGTGGTGCCCGCGTTCGTGTACTTCTTCGCGCAGCTCTATCCGTTCCGGTGGATCAACCGGCCGGGGTCGAGGACCTCGGCCGCGGCGGGCGGTTGCGTGCTGCTGCGCACCGAGGCCGCCGAACGGGCCCGCATCCCCGATTCCATCCGGCAGGCGGTGATCGACGACGTGTCGCTGGCCCGCGCCGTACGGCGCAGCGGCGGGCGCATCTGGCTGGGGCTCGCCGAGCGGGTGGACAGCGTGCGCCCCTATCCGCGCCTGAGCGACCTGTGGCGGATGGTCTCGCGCAGCGCGTACGCACAGCTGCGCCACAGTCTTCCGCTGCTCGCAGGTACGGTGCTCGGACTCGCCCTGATCTATCTCGCGCCGCCCGCCACGCTGGTGGCCGGGCTGCTGTCGCACAACGCCCCGGCCGCGTGGGCGGGCGGTCTCGCCTGGCTGGTGATGGCGGGGACGTATCTCCCGATGCTGCGCTACTACCGGCAGCCGTTCTGGCTCGCCGTGCTGCTGCCGTTCACCGCGCTGCTCTATCTCCTGATGACGGTCGACTCGGCGGTGCAGCACTACCGGGGACGCGGCGCTGCCTGGAAGGGGCGGACGTACGCCCGCCCGGAACCCGACGCCCACCCGGGCTCCGGCGCGGTTCCCGGCAGCGAGGCCGGTCCGGGAACCGCGCCGGAGCGGTGAACGTTCACTTCCGGCCGGGCGTCCAGTTCATGCCCCAGCCGTACGCCTGGTCGACGGTGCGCTGCGGGCTGACCCCGCGGGCGGGCACCAGATAGCGGGCCTCGCGCTGGACGACGAGATCACCGCCGTCGTTGGTGAGCAGCGCGAGTGCGCAGACCGTGGACGGCACGGTGCATTCGTCGAGCGAGAAGTCGATCGCCGCGCCGTTCTGGGGCTGAAGGGTGACCGTCGCATGGAGATCGGCGAAGCTCCTGGCGCCCTCGTAGATCGTCACGAAGATGAGAACCCGTCGGATTCTGTTCTTCTGGTCGAGGTTGACCGTGAGATTCTCTCCGGCCGAAACGGATCCGGTGCGGTCGTCGCCGTCGAGATGGATGTACGGCGGCTGGTTCAGCGAACCGAAAGCATTACCCAGTGCTTGTACGACACCCTTACGCCCGTCGGCCAGTTCGTAGAGCGCGCAGAGATCCAGGTCGAGATCGGAGTGCACGGCGACGGCTCTGCTGAGCTTGGCGCCCCAGCCCTTGAACTGCTTGCGCGTCTCCCAGTTGAGATTCACCCGCATGGCGCCCGACGTGCCGCCCTGCTTGGCGAGGGAGACGGTCGGCGCGTCCTTCGTCAGAGTGACTTTACTGAGCCGCACGGGGGCCGGCGCGGCCGGGGGTGCGACGGGCGGCGGGGGCGGTACGGGGGCGGTGTACGGCGCGGCGACCGCGGGCGGCGGCGGGAAGGCGGGCGGGGCGGGCGCCGGAGCGGAAGCCGCCGACGGGGCGGCCTGCTGCGGCTCGTCCACACTGATCCCGAAGTCGGTGGCCAGCCCGCCGAGGCCGGTGCTGTACCCCTGCCCGACCGCACGAAACTTCCAGGCGCCCTGGCGCCGGTAGAGTTCACCGAGGAGGAAGGCCGTCTCGACGGTCGCGTCCTGGCTGTCGAAGCGTGCGATCTCCGTGCCGTCCGCCGCGTCGGTCAACCGGATGTACAGCCCGGGGACCTGTCCGAAGATGCCCCCGTCGGCCGAGGCCGCGAGGACCACCCGCTCGATGGCGGGTTCCACGCGGGCGAGATCGACCGAGAGCGTGTCGGTCACGGTGTCGCCCGCGGGTTTTTTCCCTTCGTGGCGCACGGCTCCCGAAGCGTGCTCGGGCTGGTTGTAAAAGACGAAGTCCGCGTCGGAGCGCACCTTTCCCGACACCAGCAACAGTGCCGACGCATCGACATCCGGCACCCCCGGCCCCTGCCGCCACCCCAATTCGACCCGCACGGCCTGAGCCGACACCGGAACATTGGTTCCCTTAAGCATTGACATGCTCGCCCCCAACTGGCGTCGCGAAGCCGAAGATTTCCGTACGGCCAACCTAATCGCAGGCACCGCGGTGCGCTCCCGAGGGGCACGGGAAGATCGTCACGCAACGTTCTGGCAACTCACTGGTAACCAACTCCCGAGCAGGTCACTACCCCATCTTGACGCAGTTGGACGACCGTTTTTGCCAAGTTCGCTCGCATTGGGGATCCACAGTCACTCTCAACACGCAAAAGAACCCTCTTATCGGGCTCCCCAATCAGCACATCGTGGGCTTAACTTATGTGCCATGACGTCCCCCCGTGCGACCTACGGCGGCGGTTACTACTCCGCGCCGTCCTTCCCGGACACCCCTATCTACGATTCTCTTGTCGCAGAGCGGGGCACCCCTCAGATCGCGCCGATCCGAGTGCCCTCGGCGTACGACACCGGCAACAGCTACCTGCCCGCGCTGCCTTCGGCCCTGCCGGCGCTGCCGCCGGGCCCCTCGCAGCACGCGCCGTCGTACGGCTATCCGCAGCCGATGGCGCAGCCGGTGCCGATGCAGCACGCTCCGGCCCCGTACATCCCGCAGCAGGCCGCGGCGCCCCGCGGCTACCCGGGGCCGCAGCAGCAGCCGCAGCGGCCGGTGGGTGGCGCCGGATACGAGGCGATGCGCCCCGCGGCGCCGAGGCCCGCGCCGTACGAGGACCCGTACAACCGCCCGTACCAGGGACGCGGATACTGATCCACCCGACAGCCCGTCAGGACCGGGTGGCAGGATGGCTGCTGTGTCGCAGCCCATCCACGCAGTCCTGCACGAGATCCATGTCCATCCGGTCAAGTCCCTCACGGGGTGTGCGCCGGGCTCGGCGGTGGTCGAGCCCTGGGGGCTGGCCGGAGACCGCCGGTGGATGGTCGTGGACGAACACGGGAAGGCCGTCACCCAACGCCAGCAGCCACGCCTGACGTTGGCGGGTGCGGAACCGCTGCCGGACGGTGGGATCAGGCTGTCCGCGCCCGGCAGCGCGGCCCTGACGGTCGCGGTGCCCGGACCGGTGGGGACCATCGGGGTGCAGCTCTTCCGGGACAGGGTCGAGGTCGTGCCCGCCGGTCCGGCGGCGGACACCTGGTTCAGCTCGTACCTCGGCGCTCCCGTACGGCTCGTGCATCTCGACGATCCGGCGCACCGGCGTCCGGTCGACCCGAGGTACGCACGGCCCGGTGAGACCGTCAGCCTGGCCGACGGCTATCCGCTGCTGCTGACCACCGTCTCCTCGCTCGATGCCCTGAACTCCCTCATCGCACAGGGGGAACTCCCCGAGGAGGGTCCGCTGCCGATGGACCGGTTCCGGCCAAGTGTCGTCGTGTCGGGCGTCCCGCCGTGGGCGGAGGACGGCTGGACCCGTATCGCGATCGGTGAGGTCACCTTCCGGGTGGCCAAACCCAGTGGCCGGTGTGTCGTGACCACCACCGACCAGCGGACGTCCGAGCGCGGCAGGGAACCGCTGCGCACGCTCGCGCGCCATCGCCGCGTGGACAACGATCTGCTGTTCGGCCAGAATCTCGTCCCCGAACGGACCGGCGTCCTGCACGTCGGTGATCCGGTGCACATCCTCGAATGAGTTCCCGCTTCCCAGGGAACTCACAGATACAGCAGGCGCGTTGGACGGAGGGGGACCGCCCTCCCGGCGCTCCACCCGTGCGCCTGCCGTGCCCAGTGGGGTGAGGGCGGATACGGAAGGGGGTGCGGGACCGTGCGGACCGCTTCCGGTGTGTGGCGTTGGCGGCACAATCCGCTGCGCCGTGGGACCGACCTCGCCGAGGCGTGGGTGGCGCTCGCCGCGGTGCTGCTGATCGCCGTCGTGAGCCCGGTGGTCGGGTGGCTGTGCGGTGCGCTCACCGACAGCGCGCTGCAGGACGCGGCACAGGAGCAGCGCCGTCACCGGCACGCGACGACGGCCACGGTGGTGCGGGCGCTGGCCGACCGTTCGGTGGTCGCCAATCCCGACGGGGTGGCCGACGCGGTGCCCCGCGGCCGGGTCGCCGCCGTCTGGACCGGTGTGGACGGCAGCAGGCACAGCGGGCCGCTCTCCACCTTCGACCGCGACGACCTCCCGGGCGCCCACCTGCGCATCTGGACGGACGACCGCGGACGGATCGTCAGCAGGCCCATGAAGGCGTCCACAGCGCGGGCCCACGCGGTCCTCGCCGGGACGGGCGCGGCTGCGGCGGCGGCCGGGCTCATCGTGCTCGGCCGGCGGTTCGTCGTATGGCGGCTCGTACGGGGACGGTACGTCAGGCTCGACCGCGCCTGGGCGAAAGCCGGTCCCGACTGGGGACGCACCGGCACAGGCAGCTGAGACCGGCTCCTCGCGTCAACTCCCGCGTCCCACGCGCGCTACGGTGGGGCCACATCCGTCGGGCACACGAGGTGGGGGCACAACACCGCCATGGCACAGGGCACGGTCCAGGTGACGTACACCGGAACATCGAGGTGGCGGCGCCGCACAGGCGAGTACGCCTCACTCTCCGCGGCCCTGGAGGCCGCAGGCGACGGCGATGTCCTCACCGTCGCGCCGGGCACGTACCGCGAGAATCTCGTCGTGCAGCACGGCGTCACCCTGCGCGGCAGTGAAGGTGCGGCCGGCTCGGTGCGGATCGCTCCCGCCGACGGGATCCCGCTCACCGTACGGGCGTCGGCGGTGGTCCAGGATCTCCAGATCGAGGGCCAGGACTCGTCGGCCCCCGCGCTGCTCGTCGAGGAGGGCACGCCGGAGCTGCTGGATCTGCGGATCGTCACCCGGTCCGCCGTCGGCATCGAGGTACGCGGAGCGGCGCGGCCCACCGTGCGCCGCTGCACCGTCGACAACCCGGCCGGGGTCGGGATCGGCGTACTCGACGGCGCCGGAGGGGTGTTCGAGGACTGCGAGGTCGTCGCGGCCGGGCAGTCGGGCATCTCGGTGCACGGCGGCGCGCATCCGCGGATCGAGCGGTGCCGGGTGCATCACGCGTCCGGGGCCGGGCTGAGCATCACCGGCGAGGGCAGCGGTCTGGAGGCGTTCGGCTGCGAGGTGTACGAGGTCAAGGGCACCGGTGTGCAGGTCGCCGCGCGGGCGTCGGCGCACCTCACCGACTGCACGGTGCACCGCACTTCGGCCGACGGGGTCACGCTGGACACCGATGCGGTGCTGACGCTGTCCGACTGCGACATCCATGACATTCCGGAGAACGCGGTCGATCTGCGGTCCCGTTCGGTGCTGACCCTGACGCGTTCGACCGTCCGGCGCTTCGGACGCAACGGCCTGTCCGTCTGGGACCCGGGCACCCGGGTGGACGCCAACCAGTGTGAGATCCATGACAGTACGGGCGACTACCCGGCCGTCTGGGTCAGCGACGGTGCGACGGTCGTGCTGGACTCCTGCCGGGTGCACGACGTGCCCGACGCGATCTTCGTGCTCGACCGCGGCTCACGTGCCGATGTCGTCGACAGCGACCTCTCCCAGGTCCGCAACACGGCCGTGTCGGTGAGCGACGGCGCCACCGCGCAGCTCGACGACTGCCGTATCAGGGAGGCCGCGACCGGCGCCTGGTTCCGCGACCACGGAAGTGGCGGCACGCTCAGCGGCTGCACCATAGACGCCGCGCAGACCGGGGTCATCGTCACCAAGGGCGCCGACCCGCGGATCGAGCGGTGCACGGTCACCACGCCCGCCGAGGCCGGTTTCTACGTCTCGGCCGAGGGCCGCGGCACCTTCCACAACTGCCGGGTGACCGGCAGCGGCGGGTACGGGTTCCACGTCATAGACGGCTGCCGCACCACCCTGACCCGCTGCCGGACCGAGCGGTGCGCGCGCGGTGGCTACGAGTTCGCCGACGGCGCCCACGGCGACGGCGGCGCGGGCGGTCCGGTCGTGGAGGACTGCACCAGTGACGAGAGCGGTCTGCTGACGGAGCCGCCGGAGACTCCTGCCGTGGCGACCGCGACCCAGACCGCCGGGCTGCTCGGCGCGGTCCCCGCCCAGCGCCCCACCGGGACACCCGCCGTCCCGGCCGCCCCGGCCGTCACCGAGCCCATACGGTCGTCGGAGGACGTCCTCGGTGAACTCGACACCCTGGTGGGCCTGGAGAGCGTCAAGCGGGAGGTGCGCGCCCTCACGGACATGATCGAGATCGGCCGCCGCCGTCGCGAGGCGGGGCTCAAGGCGGCCTCGGCCCGCCGCCATCTGGTCTTCACCGGCTCCCCCGGCACGGGAAAGACGACGGTGGCCCGGCTGTACGGCGAGATCCTGGCCTCGCTGGGAGTGCTGGAGCGCGGACACCTCGTCGAGGTCTCCCGTGTCGACCTGGTGGGCGAGCACATCGGTTCGACGGCCATCCGTACCCAGGAGGCGTTCGACCGGGCGCGCGGCGGCGTGCTGTTCATCGATGAGGCGTACGCCCTCTCCCCCGAGGATTCCGGCCGGGACTTCGGCAAGGAAGCCATCGACACCCTGGTGAAGCTGATGGAGGACCACCGCGACGCCGTGGTGGTGATCGTCGCCGGGTACACCTTGGAGATGGAGCGCTTCCTCGGCGTCAACCCCGGTGTCGCTTCCCGTTTCTCACGGACCATCACCTTCGGCGACTACGAGCCGGCGGAACTGCTGCGGATCGTGGAACAGCAGGCCGAGGAGCACGAGTACCGGCTCGGCGACGGCACGCCGGACGCGCTGCTGAAGTACTTCACCGAGTTGCCGAAGGGCCCGGCGTTCGGCAACGGCCGTACCGCCCGCCAGACTTTCGAGTCGATGGTGGAGCGGCACGCCGGCCGGGTCGCGCAGTTCTCCGAGATGTCGACCGACGATCTCAGTCTGCTGTTCGCCGAGGATCTGCCGGAACTTCCCTGACCCGGCTGTCCGTCGTCCGCTGCGGTGCCTGTCGTGGCACCGCGGCGGCGAGCCGGGTCAGCAGCCCCGCACGCTCCTCGGCGAAGGCGGGGTCGGCCTGGTAGTCGGAGTGCCCCAGCACCGCCTCGGGCAGCGGGTGCCGGCGCGTTCGGCCGTACGCCGACGGGTCGAGCAGCGGCCCCCGGTCCACGTCACCGGCGGGGATCACCCAGCCGCCGATCGGGTCGGTCAGGCGCCACAGATTGCGCCAGCAGCGCACCTCCTGGTGGAGGCCGGACAGACAGTCGGGGCCGAAGTACGCCGGGAACCACCGGCCGTACAGCCGCTCCAGCGGGGATCCGTAGGTGAGGAGGGCGACTCTGCGCCGGGTGCGGGCGGGAAGTTGCCAGACCGCTGCCGCCGCCAGCACGCTGCCCTGGGAGTGTCCGGAGATGACCAGCCTGCCCCCGGTGAGGTCGGTCCATGTGAACATCCGCCAGGTCAGGTCGGGGACGGCTCGCTCGGCGTAGCAGGGCGGCGCGAACGGGTGGGCCGCGCGCGGCCAGAAGGTGCCCACGTCCCAGAGGATGCCGACGCTGCGCCGGGCCGAGGCGTCGCGGTAGGCGCGCCTGCCCCAGGTGACGAACAGTATGAAGCCGAGGCCGATCAGCCAGGAGCCGAGCGCCTGCACCGCCTGGGCGGCGGACGCGATGAAGCCCGGTGCCACCTGGGCCGCGCGGCCCGGTACTTCTTCGCTGAACCAGGAGCCGAGCAGCGCGCCGGCCCCGAGCAGCAGGGTGGCGGCCGACACGGCGCCGAGGAACGGCGGCGCCGCGTCGGTGAGTTGGGCGCGGGCCCGGACTCCGGCGATCTGCCTGGTGCGGACGGTGTCGGCCTTCTCCCCCGGGTAGTCGGCCATGAGGGTCCGGGCGATGCGGCGTCGGCGGCGTACCGTGCGGGCCGCGTAGTAGGCGGCCGGGAGCAGCAGGACGAGCAGCAGCACCGGGATCACCGAGGCCTGCCAGCTGAGCAGGACCGGCGGCCCGGTGATGGCGCTCTTCCGGCCCATGCCGGGGGTGCCGGACCCGTCGAGCCAGTCGGCCACCCGCTGGGCGACACCGCCGGTCATCACCCCGCCCAGCGCGCAGGCCAGCAGGGCGACGGCCGGACCGCCGAGGCCGCGCAGCGCGGTACGGCCGTGGGGCGCCCTGCGGTACAGCGCCAGGGCCACGACGGCGAGCACGACGACGAGGCCCAGCTGGGACAGCGTGATGATGCCGAACGTACGGTCGCCGGGCAGGGTGCCGTGCGACTCCCAGCCGGGCCGGGACCAGGCCGCGTACACGGCGGACAGGGCGAGCAGGACCAGTGCGGCGCCCGGCAGGAGGGTGACGACGGCCTGGTC
Source organism: Streptomyces sp. NBC_01267 (assembly GCF_036241575.1). Lineage (NCBI taxonomy): Bacteria > Bacillati > Actinomycetota > Actinomycetes > Kitasatosporales > Streptomycetaceae > Streptomyces > Streptomyces sp. NBC_01267. The sequence goes on from NZ_CP108455.1 coordinate 722,828, forward strand.
CAGGTCGTCGTCGAGGCGGGTCTCGGTACGGCCCCTGCGGCAGACGACCCAGAGGACAACTCCCCCGGCCACCAGCAGCGTTGCCTCCAGGAGCCAGCCGATGGCCTCCAGGAGCGTCCCCGAGGCACGGCGGTCGAAGGTGGCGGTGGCGACGGTGAGCGCCGCGGCCACGGTCAGGAACCCGGCGGCGGTGTGGGCGGCGCGCAGCCGGGCGACGAGGCGGCGTCCGTACCAGAATCCGGGCCTGCCGAGCGCCGGGCGGGCGGACGGCTCGGCGTCCTCCGGGTCGGTGTGGAACTCCTCCCCCAGCGGCTGCTGGGACTCGTACGCGCTCCAGGTGCGGTTGGAGAGGTACCAGAGCAGCGTGGTGAGGCCGCTGGGCACCAGCGCGGCGGCGGCCAGCCTGCGGCCGGGCTGTGCCCACCAATCGCCGCGTGCGGCCGAGAGGAAGCCGAGCCACGACTTGCCGTCGGAGCAGGCGGGCGAGCCCGCGCACTGCCAGGCCGTCAGGTCCAGTGCCACCTCGCAGGCCGCGGCGACCAGCAGCACGGTGAGGCTGAGGGCGACGAGCCGCACCAGCACTCCGTACAGGCGGGCGGTCCGGCGCGCTCCGTGGGCGGAAGGCAGCATCCAGTGGGCGAGGTTGACCACCATGAACGGGAGCAGCAGCAGCCACAGGGCGCGGGCGCTGTTGCCCGAGGTGAGGTTGGACCAGACGTACGCCTCGGGGACCGGGCCGTCCTGGTACCGCTCCGGGTGGGATTCGGCGTCGACGTCCTCGGTGCGGCGGTAGACGGCGGCCGTCTCGTCGCCGCTGACGCGGACCGGGCACGAGTCGCCGAGCATCTCCTGCGGGGTGGCCCCGCCGACGCCGTGGACGAGAAGTTCGAGGGCGGGTTCGCCGCTCGGGCGGGAAGGCGGGGCTGGTGACACTGCGGTGGCTCGCTCTCGTGGTGGGGACGCTCGACGGCGCGGTGCCCGGAATCCCGGACGCCGGCCGCGCGGCTCTCACTGAATCTCCCCGTGGACCGGGCCCGGCAACCGGTGGGGCACTCCGGAACTCTGCGTGCGAGGATGAGGGATCCTCGGCGATCAGGCGGGCCGGGGCCGTGTCGTGATGCGGAAGGATCGGAGACTGCGGTGAGCGACAACCAGAATTTGCTCGCGGAGCAGCGTCGCGCTCTGATCCTCGACGAGGTCCGGCGGCGGGGCGGCGTCCGGGTCAACGAACTCACCCGCAAGCTCAAGGTCTCGGACATGACGGTCCGCCGGGACCTCGACGCGCTGGCGCGTCAGGGTGTCATCGAGAAGGTGCACGGCGGCGCCGTGCCGGTGGTCGAGGCGTCCACGCACGAGCCGGGGTTCGAGGCCAAGTCCGGGCTGGAACTCAGCGCCAAGGAGGACATCGCGCGGGCCGCCGCGGCGATGGCCGTACCGGGCAGCGCCATCGCCCTGTCCGGCGGGACCACGACCTACGCCCTCGCCCACCAGTTGCTGGACGTGCCGGACCTGACGGTGGTGACCAATTCCGTACGGGTCGCCGATGTCTTCCACTCGGCGCACCGGGTGACCGCCGGGAGCGGGCCGCGTCCGGGGGCGGCGACCGTGGTGCTCACCGGCGGCGTGCGTACGCCGTCGGACTCCCTGGTCGGTCCGGTGGCCGACCAGGCGATCCGTTCGCTGCACTTCGATGTGCTGTTCCTGGGGGTGCACGGGATATCGGCCGAGGCCGGGCTGTCCACGCCGAACCTGGCGGAGGCGGAGACGAACCGCCGGTTCGTCCGGTCCGCGCGCCGGGTGGTGGTGGTCGCCGACCACACCAAGTGGGGCACGGTGGGGCTGAGTTCCTTCGCGACACTGGAGGACGTGGACGCGTTCGTCACCGACGCCGGGCTGTCCGCGGAGGCCCGCGAGGAGATCGCCGAGTGCCTGCCGCGGCTGGTCGTCGCGGGCGAGGGCGGCCAGGACCTGTCCTGAGGTCTTCCGCCCGCCCTCGTACTCACCCGGTGCCGCGCGTCACCGCGGGGCTGCGGTGCCGTTGCTCCACGGTGGCCGGACCGACGGTCCTGAGCCGCCTCCGCCGTGGAACCTGCCCGGGTTCCGGATGCGCCCAGCCGGCCTGCTGGAGAGCGCCCCGCTGCCTCAGGTGGTCACTCACGACCCCAACGGGTGTGAGATAGCGCGGGGTTCGGGCGCCCGGGTCGGCGGGGCAGACAGCTGACAGGCCGTCAGCTATGGTGTGCGGGCCCGTACGCCCCAGACTCCCCAGGAGGTGCGGCCCGATGGCTCACCGACTCCGCCCCGTCGGCCTCGACTTCATAGAGTCCGCCCCCCTGCGCCTGGTCTACGCCGCCGGGGTCGCCGCCGACGCCGAGGCCGTCTACGGTGCGCTCGCCGAGGACCTGGAGGCCATGCCCACCTGGTTCAGCGCCGTTACCCAGGCCCGCCACACCGAGGGCGGCCGTTCGGTACGGCTCAAGGGCGGCGTCCGCATGGACGAATCGATCCTGGCGGCGGAGCCTTCGATCCGGTACGCCTACCGGGTCGACGAGACCAACGCTCCTGGCCTGCGGGCCCTGTTGGAGGAGTGGCGGCTGACCACCACCGAATCGGGGACCCGGGTCCAGTGGACCTTCGCGGCCGACGGCCCCGCCCCCCTGCTCGCCGGGATGCGGCTGGGCCGGGCCGGAATGGGGCGGGCCTTCCGCCAGGCCGTGCAGAAGCTGGACGAACGGCTCGCCACGGCCCCCGCGTAGTACCGCGCCGGACCCGAACCCGCCGGTCGTGGCGCCGCGTTCAGGCAATCCCGGTCACTCGGTCCAGTCGCCGGTGGCCAGGAACCGTTCGATCACCTCGGTGCAGGGCGCGATGTCGATCCCTTGTACGGCGAGCCAGCTGTCGGAGTAGTACTTGTCGAGATAGCGGTCGCCCGGGTCGCAGAGCAGCGTCACCACGCTGCCGGTGCGCCCCTCTGCCACCATCTCGGCGACGATCTTCAGCGCGCTCCACAGCCCCGTACCGGTGGATCCCCCCGCCTTGCGCCCGATGACCCGGTCGAGGGCGCGGATCGCGGCGACGCTGGCCGCGTCCGGCACCTTCATCATCCGGTCGATGGCGCCCGGCACGAAGCTCGGCTCCATCCGGGGCCTGCCGATGCCCTCGATCCGGGACCCGCAGTCGCTGGTCGCGAGGGGGTCGTTCCGGGTCCAGCCGTCGAAGAAACAGGAGTTCTCCGGGTCCGGGACACAGATCCGGGTGTCGTGCTGCATGTAGTGCACATAGCGCGCGATGGTCGCCGATGTGCCGCCGGTCCCCGCGGTGGCGACGATCCAGGCGGGCTCGGGGTACCGCTCCAGTTTCAGCTGCTGGTAGATCGACTCGGCGATGTTGTTGTTGCCGCGCCAGTCGGTGGCCCGTTCCGCGTACGTGAACTGGTCGATGTAGTGACCGCCGGTCGAGGCCGCGAGCGCGGCGGCCTCCTCGTACATCCTCCGGGAGTCGTCCAGGAAGTGGCACCGGCCGCCGTGGAATTCGATCAGCCGGCACTTCTCCGGGCTGGTGGTGCGCGGCATGACGGCGATGAACGGGACGCCGATGAGCTTGGAGAAGTACGCCTCGGAGACCGCCGTGGAGCCGCTGGACGCCTCGATCACCGGCTTGCCGGGCCGGATCCAGCCGTTGCACAGCCCGTAGAGGAAGAGCGAGCGGGCGAGCCGGTGCTTGAGGCTGCCCGTCGGGTGGGTGGACTCGTCCTTGAGGTAGAGGTCGATGCCCCACTCCTCGGGGAGCGGAAAGCGCAGCAGATGGGTGTCGGCGGAACGGTTCGCGTCGGCCTGTACCTTGCGCACCGCCTCCTTCAGCCAGGCCCGGTACTCCGGGTCGCTGCGATCGACATCGACGGTCACTGCGGCCCCGGCGTCCGGATCCCGCTCACTCGTGCTCACGCGCCCTGCTCCTCGCTGTTCTGAACTCCGGCCCCCGGTCGTAACCATAGGCACCCCACCTGCACAAACGTTCACTTTGACCGTCCATAGGGCTGACTTGTGGGGCGCCGCCCAGGAAAGGCACATGCCAATGCCGCCCGGCGGCCGTTGCGGACTGGTGCGAGGGCCCGCCGCCCGGCACACTTCCCGGAGGGGATCAATTCGAAGAGGGCGGGGCGAGCCATGTCAGAGGCCGAATTCACTGCGACGGGTGTACGGATCGAGCGATGGACCCGCTCCCTCACCCGGGCGGGACAAGTACTGATCAAGGACGGCAGGCTTGCCCTGCTGACCAGCAACGGACGCGAGATCGACAGCGCCCCGCTCGGCGCGGTCAGCGCCGGACGGCCGTGGTTCGCCAGGGTCGGCCGCATGGTGGCGACCGTCAACGGCACCCGGTACCGGCTGACGATGGGGCAGCGGAACATGCCGCTCGACAGCTCGAAGGCCGCCGCCCGCTTCCTGGACGCCGTACGCGGGAGCCGCCGCTGACCGGAACGCGAGTTGCGAAGCCGCACCCCCTGGGCGACCCTGGACTCACATCACTAACGGTTCACCGGCGGTCACGCTGAGAACAGCCCCCCGCCGGACCACTTCGTCTTCTTCCGGACCTATTTCGGGGAGTCGCAGCCGTGATCAGCCAGCCAACCAGGCATTGCACAGTAGAACTTCAGGCCCTGCCGTCCCGCATCGGACAGGTCCGCAGAATTGTGTCGGCGCAACTGCGCTACTGGCATCTCGATCCGCTGATCGACCAAGCAGCGCTGGGCGTCACCGAGTTGCTCACCAATGTCCACCGCCATGCCGAACCGGACAAGTTGTGCACGGTCGAGATGGATCTGCTGCTCGACCGGCTCACCGTGTCGGTCCACGACCACGATCCCCGGATGCCCACGGTGCGCGACGCCGACCAGTTCGCCACCTGCGGACGCGGCCTCTCGATGATCGCCGCGGTCAGTGAGTGCTGGGGCGTACGGCCGCAGGGGGCGACCGGGAAGATCGTGTGGTTCACGCTTCCCGCGCCGTCCTCGGCCGCGGCCCTGGACTGCGAACTGCTCTACGGGGCAACGACCCCCGGCCCTTTCGCCGAACCGCATCCGGCCACCCGGCCGGTGCTGGTCAGCTGACCGGACGGCGCCCCGGGGGCGTCACGGCGGCAGGGCGCCCCCGCCGCGCGTGCGCCGGGGGCGTCCTGCCGTCGTGACGGGAGGGTCAGGCGGGCCCGCTCCTGGACGGCGGACCGAACTGCTCGTCCAGCACGGACAGCCTGCGCCAGTACTCGTCCTCATCGATCTCACCGGTCGCGAACCTGCGTCCGAGGATCTCGATCGGCGACTGCTCGCCGCGCCCGGTGCGCGGCCGGCCGGGCCCCTGCCACGGGCCGCGCCGGCCCCGCCACACGGTGCGGCGCAGCACCGTGACGACCGTGATGACGACGGCTGCCCAGAAGAACGGGAAGAACAGGATCCACGGTCCGGGTCCCGCGAACGCCAGGGTGTTCATATCGGTTCAGCTCCTCGGTGGGAATGGCCCTTTCCGATATCGAGCCTCCCTCCGCGAGGGGGCCGCGGGCGTCGTACGGCCAGCGGCTCCGGGACTACCCCAGCGGGAGTACGCGGCGACGGTGCGGCTGCTCCCGACGCGGCTTCGGTGCGCGGCTCCGCCTGCGGGCGTCCCGTCCGTGGCTTCCCTGCGCGGGTCTTCCCTGCGCGGCCCCCTCGTCTGCCCTGCGCGACCCCCTCGCGCGACTCCTTCGCACGGCTCCCTCGCGCGGCTCCTCAGCCGATGACGGACAGCGGGTCGTCGAGCACCGGCTGCCAGGCCAACTCGGCTGCTCCCACCAGGCTGTTGTGGTCCAGGGTGCAGGGCAGGATCGGTACCCCGCCGCTGCGCCCCCACAGGCTGCGGTCGGCGACCACCGCGCGCAGCCGCTCCGGGTCGGCGTCGAGCAGTTCGCGGTGCAGGCCGCCGAGGATGATGCGGTCCGGGTTGAGGATGTTGACCAGCCCGGCGAGACCGAGACCGAGGCGGTCGACCACCTCCTGGGCGGCGATCCGGACACCGGGATCGCCGTACTCCGTACGGAGAATGTCCCGGGACTGCTGGAGGAGCGAGACCTCGGGGCCCGGCGTGCGTCCGGCGGCGGTCAGGAAGGCCAGCGGGTCGGTCTCGACGTCGAGACAGCCCCGGCTCCCGCAGTAGCAGGGGCGGCCCTCGGGGTTGACGGTGACATGGCCGACCTCCAGGGCCAGGCCCGAACTCCCGGTGTGCAGACGGCCGTCGAGGACCAGCGCCCCGCCCACGCCGCGGTGGCCGGTCGCCACGCAGAGCAGGTGCTGGGCGCCGCGGCCCGCTCCGTGACGGTGTTCGGCAAGGGCTGCGAGGTTGACATCGTTGCCGGTGAAGGCGGGGCCCGCGATGCCCGCGGCGCGTACCCGGTCGGCGAAGATGTCGCGGACCGGCGCACCCGCGGGCCAGGCGAGATGCAGCGGGTTGAGGGCGGTCCCTTCCGGTTCGGCGACGGCCGACGGCACGGCGAGTCCCGCGCCGACACAGCGCAGACCGCTGTCGCGCAGCAGCGCGGCCCCCGCGTCGACCACGGCGCCGAGCACCTGGGCGGGGTCGGCGGAGACGGTGACGCAGCCGGGCGAGGTCATCACGGTCCGGCCGCCGAGCCCGACGAGTGCGGCGCGGAATCCGTCGGCGTGCACCTGGGCCGCGAGGACGACGGGGCCGTTGCCGTTGACCGACAGCCGGTGCGACGGCCGCCCCTGGGATCCGGCCGCGGCGCCGGGCCGGGAGTCGACCTGGATGAGTCCGAGCGCTTCGAGTTCCGCGGCGACCGCGCCCGCGGTGGCGCGGGTGACGCCCAGCTCCGCCGTGAGGACGGCGCGGGTGGGCGCGCGGCCCGTGTGGACCAGTTCCAGCGCCGGTCCCAGCGCGCTGCGGCCACGTTCCAGCTTCGTCCGGTGGGTCGTCACCTTGCCGTTCATGGGGGCGAGTCTCCCATGATCCCGGGCGGTGGCAGACGATCCGGTACCGCCCTTGTCCCCGGCCGCCACTGCCCCTATCCTTCTTTTGTGCCGAATCTAAACAAAGTACGAACGGCCTTCTCGGGGGGACCCGGCGAAAACAGCGCCGCACCCTCGTTGCTCCGTCTCCGCGCCACCATCACCGTGTTCTTCGCCCTCGACGGCTTCCTCTTCGCCGGCTGGGTGGTCCGCATCCCCGCGATCAAGTCGCAGACCGGTGCGTCGTCGAGCGCCCTCGGCCTCGCGCTGCTGGGTGTGTCCGTCGGGGCCGTGATCACGATGATGCTCACCGGACGGCTCTGCCGGCGCTTCGGCAATCACGTGGTCACCGTGGTCTGCGGAGTGCTCCTCTCGCTGAGCATCGCGCTGCCGCCGCAGACGCATTCGGCCCTCACCCTGGGTCTGGTCCTGCTGGTCTTCGGCGCCGGGTACGGCGGCGTCAACGTCGCGATGAACAGCGCGGCCGTCGACCTGGTGGCCGCGCTCCGCCGCCCCGTGATGCCGAGTTTCCACGCCGCGTTCAGCCTCGGCGGCATGGTCGGAGCAGGCGTCGGCGGTCTGGTCGCGGGCCGCCTCTCCGCCGCCACCCATCTGCTGGGCCTGACCGTCGTCGGACTGCTGGTGACCGGTGTCGCCGGACGTGAACTGCTGCGCCACCGGGCCCCGGCGGCCGAGAACAGCACCCCTCGGAAGCCCGGAACACGGCGTCTCGACGCCCGCAGCCGCCGCCTGGTCCTCGTGTTCGGCACGATCGCGCTCTGCACCAGTTACGGCGAGGGCTCCATGGCCGACTGGAGCGCACTGCACCTCAAGCAGGACCTGCACACGCACCCGGGTGTCGCAGCCGCCGCCTACTCGCTCTTCGCGCTGGCCATGACTCTCGGCCGGCTCACCGGCACCGCACTCCTCGAACGCCTGGGCCAGACGCGCGTCCTGGTCGGGGGCGCGACCCTCGCCGCGGCCGGAATGCTGCTGGGGTCCCTCGCGCCCACCACCTGGCTCGCGCTGATCGGCTTCGTGATGGCGGGGCTCGGCCTGGCCAACAGCTTCCCCGTGGCGATGGCCCGCGCGGGCGCGCTCGCCGGCCCCGGCGGCGTCGCCACCGCGTCCACCCTGGGTTACGGAGGCATGCTCCTGGGACCGCCCGTGATCGGCTTCCTCGCGGACGCGCTGACCCTGCCCGTCGCCCTCACCACGATGGCGCTGCTGGCCGCGACCGCCGCGCTCATCGGGTACGCCACGCGCAACGCGTCGTCGGCCACGACGTCCGCGCCCGGCACCCCGTCCGTCGATTCCGCCGCACCCACCACCTGACCGCTGCCACAATCCCCGTATGGGAGCACCTGTGAAGCATCTGAGAACCGCCGAGTTCATCGACGCCCTGGACCAGGAGGGCCGTCGGCTCGCCGAGGCCGCCGCGCAGGCGGGCCCCGGGGCCGACGTGCCGACCTGTCCGGACTGGCAGGTACGGGACCTGCTGGCGCACACCGGCCGGACCCACCGCTGGTCGACGGCGTACGTGGTGGAGGGCCTCTCGCAGTACCAGCCCCCCGCGGACGCCCCGCCCGGCCTGGACGGGACCGCGCTGGTGGACTGGTTCAGGGACGGACACCGGACGCTGGTCGCCGCGTTGCGCGCAGCGCCGGACGACCTGAAGTCCTGGACCATCCTGCCCGCGGACTCCCCGCTCACGTTCTGGGCGCGGCGGCAGGCGCACGAGACGGCGGTGCACCGGATGGACGCCGAATCGGCGCTGGGCACCGAGATCACCGCGTCCGAGCCGGAGTTCGCCGCGGACGGTGTCGACGAACTGCTCCGCGGGCTCCAGTCGATGCCCAGGAGCCGGATGCGTACGGACGTACCGAAGACCCTCCGGGTCCGGGCGACCGACACCGGTGACGTGTGGACGGTCCGGCTGTCCGACGGGCCGCCGCAGGCCGACACCACCGATACCGGCGTCGCCGACGTCGAGTTGAGCGCGACCGCCACGCTGCTCTACGCGACGCTGTGGAACCGCCTGCCGCTCACCGCCGTGTCCGTCACGGGCGACGCGGCGCTCGCGCGGCTCTGGCGGGAGACGGCCGGGATCTGATCGCGGCAGCCGCCGTCATCGGGCCGTCCGGCCGCGTACCCCGGGAAACCGCCCCGGGCCGGGCGCGGCGTGTGAGACTTGCCGTATGGGCACAAGGTCTCGGTCCGAGCGCGATGCCATCACCGTCGAGATCGGTTACGCACTGGTCACTGCGGGCTTCGTGGCAGCTGCCACCTTCGTCGGGGTCGTCTGCCCGCTCTTCTTCCTCGACGTGCCGTCCGGCATCGCGCATGTCCTGTTCGTGGCGGCGGCCTCGGCGGCCACCGTCGCGTTCCTCGCCCGCGTCGTCCATGTCCTGTGGCGCTTCCGCGGTGTCGCTCAGCCCAGCCAACCGGGCCGGACCAAGCCCGACTCGTAGGCCAGCACGACCAGTTGGGCGCGGTCCCGGGCGCCGAGTTTCACCATGGCCCGGCTGACGTGCGTCTTGGCGGTCAGCGGGCTGACGACGAGCCTGCGGGCGATCTCGTCGTTGGAGAGCCCGATGCCGACCAGGGCCATCACCTCCCTCTCCCGGTCGGTGAGTCCGCCGAGGTCGGAGAGAGCCGCCGGTTCCTTGGAACGGGCGGCGAACTCCGCGATGAGTCTGCGTGTCACCCCCGGCGAGAGCAGCGCGTCGCCGTCGACCACCGCCCGTACCGCGCGCAGCAGTTCCTCCGGCTCGGTGTCCTTGACCAGGAACCCGGACGCGCCGGAGCGGATCGCCTCGAAGACGTACTCGTCGAGCTCGAAAGTGGTGAGCATGACCACCTTGACCCCGTCGAGGTCCTGGTCGTCGGTGATCTTCCGGGTGGCGGCCAGACCGTCGAGCACGGGCATCCGGATGTCCATCAGCACGATGTCGGGGCGCAGTTCGCGCACCAGTTGCAGCGCCTGGGCGCCGTCGGCGGCCTCACCGGCCACCTCGATGTCCGGCTGGGCCCCGAGCAGCGCCCGGAATCCGGCTCTGACGAGGGACTGGTCGTCGGCGAGCAGTACGCGGATCACGGGGACTCCTTCGGTGCGGCGGCGGGACCGGCGGCCTGTTCGGACGACTGTTCCGGTGACGGCGACGGCGACGGCGACGGCGACGGCGACGGCGACGAGGATGGCGTGGCCGACCGTCGGCCGGCGGAGAGCGGGATGAAGGCCTCGACCCGGAAGCCGCCTCCGGGGCGTGGGCCCGCGTCGATCGTGCCGCCCAGGGCCGCTGCCCGCTCGCGCATGCCCACCAGGCCGTTGCCGCTGCCGCCCGCTTCGCCGTGACTGGCGGGACCTTCGTCGTCGATGCGCAGCGCGAGCCGCTCCGGGGCATAGGTGAGCGTGATGTGGGCGGTACGGGACTCGGAGTGGCGGACGACATTGGTCAGGGCCTCCTGCAGGATCCGGAAGGCTGCGAGGTCCGCGCCGGGCGGGAGTTCCCTGCGTGCCCCTTCCGTCGTGGTCCCCACCGTCAGACCGGCGGCCGAAGCCTGCTCGACGAGTTCGGAGAGCCGGGCGAGTCCGGGCGCGGGCGCCCGGGGCGCGGCGCCCGGGGCGCGCAGCGTGTCCAGTACCTGCCGGACCTCGCCCAGGGCTTCCTTGCTCGCGGCCTTGATCGTGGTCAGGGCGGTGCGCGCCTGCTCGGGGTCCGAGTCCAGGAGCGCGAGCCCGACCCCTGCCTGCACATTGATGACGGAGATGCTGTGGGCCAGCACGTCGTGGAGTTCCCTGGCGATCCGGAGCCGTTCCTCGTCGGTGCGGCGCTTCTCGGCGGCCCGGCGCTCGGCCCGCTCGCGGGCCCACTGCTCACGCCGTACCCGAACCAGTTCCGCTGCGGCGAGCACGGCCACCACCCAGGCGGTGACGACCAGTTCCTGCCCCCAGGGCGCGGCATGGTCACCGGCCGGCGGAAGCCAACGGTAGAACCAGTGGACGGTCAGCACATGCCCCGCCCAGAGCATGCCGATGGCCGACCAGGCGGCGTAGCGGTGGCCGGACACCACGGCGGAGAAGCAGGCGACGGCGACCGTGACGAAGACCGGTCCGTACGGGTATCCCGCGCCGAGGTAGATCATCGTGGTGGCGGCGGTACCGAAGGCGACGAGTACGGGGTGCTTGATCCGCAGCAGCAGGAGAGCCTGGCCGAGCAGCATCAGGAGCCGGGCGTAGATGTCGAGCGGCACGCGGTGGCCGGCCTGCCCGTGCGCGGCGAAATTACTGCCCACCAGGACGATCACCGTGGTGACGAGCGTGGAGCGCCAGGGCAACCGGCCCTCGGACGGCGAGGCCCACGGTGGCTGCCACCGCCCCTGCCCGCCCTGTGCCCAGGGCGGGCCACCGCGTCCGCGTACGCGCTGCTCATCGGTGCCGGGCTGGTCCATGCGGGCAACGCTAGACCGAGGACCGCGCCGGAAGCGTCAGCCCGGCGTGGCGGTCAGGCCTACTCCCTGCGGAGTAGACCGACGGACTCCGCGAGGTTCCCGGCGGCGTGCGCGAAGAAGGTTTCGCGGTCCGTCACCACCTTGTGGAACTGGCCGAAGAGCTCGAAGGAAATGAGCCCGAAGAGCTGCGCCCAGGCCGCGGCGAGGGCCACGGCGACCGCGGGCGGGAGCTCCGGGGCGACATCCGCGGCGAGACGCCCGGCCTCCGGCCGCAGTGTTTCAGGCAGCGGGGGGAGGGCCAGTCCGCCGGTGCGGTTCGCGTCGAGGGTGACGGATATCAGGACCAGCGCGACCCTGGACGCGGGACCGACGGTCGCCTGCGGGGCCGCGTAGCCGGGGACCGGAGAGCCGTAGATCAGGGCGTACTCGTGGGGGTGGGCGAGCGCCCACCGGCGTACCGCCGCGCAGACCATGACCCATCGGTCGTGGTCGGTGGCCCGGCCCGCAGGGGCGAGGGCGGCTTCGGCGGCTTCCCCGATCGCGTCGTAGGCGTCGATGATCAGCGCGGTCAGCAGGTCGTCCCGGCTGGGGAAGTAGCGGTAGAGGCCGGAGGAGACCATGCCCAGCTCACGGGCCACCGCACGCAGGGAGAGTTTGGCCGCCCCCTGGTCGGCGAGCTGTCTGCGCGCCTCGTCCTTGATAGCTGCGGTGACCTCGACACGGGCCCGTTCCCTGGCTCCTCGGACAGCACTCATGGCAGCCAGTCTGCCAGATATCAGATCAGTGACCAACAATGTGAGCACTGCTCTTGCTTTAGATCACTGTTCCGATGCAGACTGGTCCCAGGAGAGAGAGCAGTGCTCACATTGTTCAGAGGGAGAAACTCATGACTGCCACCGCCCCCACCTACGTCAAGAAGCCCGGCTGGCTCACGGTCAACGTCTTCAACCGGGTGGTCGGCGGGCTGACCCGGCGCGGCATCAGCGTCCGGGGCTCTCGCATCCTGGCGGTGCGCGGACGCAAGAGCGGCGAGTGGCGTCACACTCCGGTCAACCCGCTGACGCTGGACGGCGGACAGTATCTGATCGCCGCCCGCGGCCACGTCCAGTGGACGCACAACATGCGCGTGGCCGGAGGCGGCGAACTCGGGCTCGGCGGCAAGCAGCAGCCCTTCACCGCGGTCGAGGTGCCCGACGACGAGAAGCCCGAGATCCTGCGCGCCTATCTGAAGCGCTGGAAGGCGGAGGTCGGGACGTTCTTCGGCGGCGTCGGCCCCGAATCGACCACCGAGGAACTCCGGCGGATCGCCCCCGACCACCCCGTCTTCCGGATCACCGCGGCACACTGACCGACCGACCGGACCGGCCAACCCGGCCAGTTGGCCGACCGGACGCGCGGTCGGCCGGACACCCGGCTGACCGGACACCCGGCCGACGACCGACTACTCGACCGGGCTGACTTCCCTGCCCACGTCCTCGCCGGTGTCCTCGGCTGCGTTCTCACCGGGACCGGCGACCTTGCCCGCCTTGTCGGGCTCCTTGCGGTCCAGAACGCCCAGGGCGCGCTGGGCCATCGGATGCGTACGGACCAGCTCCCCGAGTGAAGTCGAACCGCGGGTGATCCCGGCGAACGCCTTCCAGGCGGGCCGGAATCCGGTGATCACCGTGTGCAGCATCTTCGGGCGGCGCTCGAACAGCTTGAGCATCCGGCGCCCGACCGCCATCTCGACACCGAGTCCGGCCTTGATGGCGAAGGCGTAGTTCAGCGCCTGACGGCGGGCGTCCACCGCGTCGTGCGCCTCCGACACCCGGACCGCCCACTCCCCCGCGAGCCGGCCCGAACGCAGGGCGAAGGAGATCCCCTCACGCGTCCAGGGCTCCAGCAGACCGGCCGCGTCCCCGCAGACCAGCACGCGCCCCCGGGAGAGCGGTGAGTCCTCGCTGCGACACCGTGTCAGATGTCCGGAGGAGACGGACGGCTCGAAGCCCGCCAGACCCTGCCGCGCGATGAAGTCCTCCAGATAGCGCTTGGTGGCCGCGCCCTCGCCGCGTGCCGAGATCACACCGACGGTGAGCGTGTCGCCCTTGGGGAACACCCATCCGTAACTCCCCGGAATGGGGCCCCAGTCGATGAGCACCCGGCCCGCCCAGTCCTCGGCGACCGTCGGCGGCACCGGGATCTCCGCCTCCAGGCCGAGGTCCACCTGGTCGAGCTTCACACCGACATGTGCCCCTATGCGGCTGGCACTGCCGTCCGCGCCCACGACCGCGCGCGCCAGCACCGTCTCCCCGTCGGAGAGGACCACGGCGACGGTGCGCCGGTCCGGGACAGCGGAGCCGTGCTGCTCGACCCTCGCCACCGCCGCACCCGTACGGATCTCGGCGCCCGCCTTCTGCGCCTCCTCGACCAGCCCCTGGTCGAACTCCGGGCGGTTGATCAGCCCGAAGAGCATCTGCTTGGAGCGCCGGGTCCGGGTCATCCTGCCGTTCATCGAGAACGTCACCGCGTACACCCGGTCACGCAGGGGCAGTTCGAACCCCGGCGGCAGGGAGTCGCGGGACGGGCCGATGATGCCGCCCCCGCATGTTTTGTAGCGGGGCAACTCGGCCTTCTCCAGAAGGAGGACCCGGCGTCCCGCCACCGCCGCGGCATATGCCGCAGAGGCCCCGGCAGGACCTGCGCCGACCACCACCACATCCCATACCGGCCGGTCGTTCTCCGTGCTCGCGTCTGCGTTCTCGCTGCTCACGATGTGCTGCTGCTCCTGATCCGACCAGTGGCCCGTGCTGTCGACGGCATACTACGGCGCGATGTCGCCCTATCCCGCTGTGGGAGGATCGATCGCACCTTCGTTGTACACACACGTACACGTACTTCAACGTCGCACCCACGAGGAGCGTGCCCATGACCGCGATTCCGATTGCCGAGACCATCGCCTCGCTGATGCCCCGCGCCCAGGCGGAGCTGACCGAGCTGGTCGCGTTCCGGTCGGTGGCGGATCCGGCGCTCTTCCCCAGGAGCGAGTGCGAGGACGCGGCGAACTGGGTTGCCGGTGCGCTGCGTGACGAGGGCTTCCAGGACGTCGCCCTGCTGGACACTCCGGACGGCACCCAGTCGGTCTACGGCTTCCTGCCCGGCCCCGCCGACGCCCCGACGGTGCTGCTCTACGCGCACTACGACGTGCAGCCGCCGCTCGACGAGGACGCCTGGCTCTCCCCGCCGTTCGAGCTGACCGAGCGGAACGGCCGCTGGTACGGGCGGGGCGCCGCCGACTGCAAGGGCGGGTTCATCATGCACCTGCTCGCGCTGCGCGCCCTCAAGGCCGGCGGAGGCGTCCCCGTCTCCGTCAAGGTCATCGCGGAGGGCTCGGAGGAGCAGGGCACCGGCGGCCTGGAGCGGTACGCGGAGGCACACCCCGAACTGCTCGCCGCCGACGCCGTCGTCATCGGGGACACCGGGAACTTCCGGGTCGGCCTGCCCACCGTCACCGCCACCCTGCGCGGCATGACGATGCTCCGGGTCCAGCTGGACACCCTCGAAGGCAATCTGCACTCCGGCCAGTTCGGCGGCGCGGCGCCCGACGCGCTCGCCGCGCTGATCCGCGTGCTGGACTCGCTGCGCGCCGCCGACGGCTCGACGACCGTCGACGGCCTGGCCGCGGACGCGAGCTGGGCGGGGCTCCAGTACCCGGAGGCCGAGTTCCGTCAGGATGCGAAGGTCCTCGACGGTGTCGCGCTGATCGGCACCGGAACGGTCGCCGACCGGATCTGGGCCCGCCCCGCAGTCACGGTCATCGGAATCGACTGCCCGCCCGTCGTGGGCGCCACTCCGTCGGTGCAGGCGAGCGCACGGGCCCAGGTCAGCCTGCGGGTGCCGCCGGGCACCGACGCCGCGGAGGCGACCAAGCTGCTGACCGCGCACCTGGAGGCGCACACCCCGTGGGGCGCGCGGGTCTCGGTGGAGCAGGTCGGCCAGGGGCAGCCGTTCCGCGCCGACACCAGCAGCCCCGCGTACACCTCGATGGCCGAGGCGATGCGGATCGCGTACCCCGGCGAGGAGATGCAGTCCGCGGGCATGGGCGGCTCGATCCCGCTGTGCAACACGCTGGCCACGCTCTATCCGGAGGCGGAGATCCTGCTGATCGGACTCAGCGAGCCGGAGGCGCAGATCCACGCCGTCAACGAGAGCGTGTCCCCCGAGGAGCTGGAGCGGCTCTCGGTCGCCGAGGCGCACTTCCTCGTCAACTACGCCAGGTCCAAGCAGAGCTGACCGCGCGCCGCACGCCCGGACCGCCCGTCACCGGGCGGCGGTGCGCGGTAGCGGCCACGGCCCGCGCCGACTGCGGCGGTCCCGTCACGGGGTCGCCGCAGCCGTACCGCAGGTGTCAGCCGACC
The DNA here is from genome assembly GCF_036241575.1 of Streptomyces sp. NBC_01267. NCBI lineage: Bacteria > Bacillati > Actinomycetota > Actinomycetes > Kitasatosporales > Streptomycetaceae > Streptomyces > Streptomyces sp. NBC_01267. Next base: position 738,668 of record NZ_CP108455.1, read on the forward strand.
GGGACACCGGCCTCCAGGTTCAGGACGACCGACCGCTCCCTGGCCCGCAGGGCCCAGCGCAGCCGCTCGTACCTGACGGGCGGCAGCAGCTCCGCCGCGTCCTGCTCGCTGACGAACCGCCAGCCGCGCAGTTCGGAACCGGGCAGCAGCAGCCGTTCCGCTTCGCCGCTGTCGAGGCGGCCACCGTCGAAGAGCAGCCGCAGGCCCCCGTATCCCGGGGGGTTCGGCGGCTCCCAGTCCACCACCAACAGCGTGGGCACGCGGTCCAGTTGTATCCCTATCTCCTCGGCGACCTCGCGGATGCCCGCGCGGGCCGGGGCCTCACCGTTCTCCACCACTCCGCCGGGGAACTCCCAGCCGGGCTTGTACGTCGGGTCGACGAGCAGCACCCGGTCCTGCTCGTCGAAGAGCAGGACGCCCGCGGCGAGTGTCTCCGCGGTCGGCTCGGGGGTCTGGACGATCTCGCAGGCCCGCGCGGCCCCGGTACGGACCGCCTCGGCGATCTGCCGCGCGGTGTCGGCCGGGGTGAGGGCGCTGGTGTCGAGCGTATGGGCGTCCGTGGTGAGCCAGCCGAGCGCCGTCCGGTAGGGCTCGATGTGTTCGTACGCCCACTGTCTTGTGCGCGCGCTGCCCTCGGGATCGTCCGGGAACTCCTCGCGGCCGGCGATCCGTTCGCGCAGGATCGTTTCCTCCGGTGCCAGGAGCACATGACAGACCGGGATGCGGCGGGAGGCCAGTCCTCCGAAGATCTCGTCGCGGTACTCCTGTCTGAGCAGCGTCATCGGCACGACGAGCACCCCGCCCATCTCGGCGAGGAGCGCGGAGGCCGCGTCGACGACCATGCGCCGCCAGATCGGCAGGTCCTGGTAGTCGTTCACCTCGGCCAGCCTCTTCGGCGGCAGCAGCAACCGCAGCGCCCCGCCGAGTACTTCGGGGTCGTAGAAGGTGCTGTTCGGGATCAGATCGATCAGTTCTCGCGCGGCACTGGTCTTCCCCGCGCTGAACGCACCGTTGACCCAGACGATCACGGTTCCCCCTCTTCCCTCAGACCTGTCCGGCAGATCATGGCCGGGGCACGGCACCTCGCCGCGTTGCCCCGACGCCGCGCCCTGTCCGACCCCGATCCGCCGGACAGGCCCTGGCCTTCAGTGGCTTGCCCGCAACACCCTGCCACGGAAACCCCGTTGTGCGGCATGGTGCTCGTCACCCTCGTCGTCCCTCGGGATACTCACAGGTATCGCCCATGAACCCGCGTGCTGACATCGGGGAAGAACGGCGGAGCGGATCGGGCCCGGCGTATCCGTCGGCCCGCGGGCAGGTGGATGCGCCGGGCCGACGGATCGTGCCGGGTCAGGTGTCAGCGGTTGAAGGACGACCCGAGCCGCGCGTTCGCCGGGTCGGTGCCGAGCGTGCCGCTGCCGAAGGTCATCGAGCCGGTGCCCGTCGTGCCGTCGGCGGTGCCCGGCAGCGCCCAGACGGATCCCGCGTTCTCGTTCTCACCGGGGGCGCCGACGATCAGCTCGGCCCGGCCGTCGGAATCGGCGTCCGCCAGCGAGGTCGCCCCGCCGAACTCGTCCTTCGGTTCGGCGACCCCCTCGATGCCCGGGGTGTCCTGGTGGAACGCCTTGGAACCGGTGGCGGTGGGGCCGGTGGCGCTGCCCCGCAGCACGATCACCTGCCCCGCCCGCGCCTTGGTGCCGAGGGCCTCGCCGGGAACACCGACCACGATGTCGCCGTACCCGTCGCCGTTCGTGTCACCGACGGAGACCGCGGCTCCGAAGCCGTCGCCCACCTCCGACGCCCCGGGGACGCCCGGGGAGTCCTGGCTGAAGGCCTTCGCCCCGTCGCCCTGCGGCCCGGTCGAGCCACCCGGGATGTACATGATCATGCCGCCCTTGGCGAGGGGCAGATCGACATCGCTGTCGTACCCCTCGACCGGGCGGCCGACAACGATGTCGGCGAATCCGTCGTGGTTCACGTCACCGGTGGTGACGTGTTCGCCGCCCTGGACGCGGCCCCCCTTGGAGTTGGTGACGGTCGTGGCGGCGGCGAACCCGTCGGGCGTACCGCGCAGGAAGCGCACCCGCCGGGCGTCGTACTCGTCACCGTCGTTGACCGTACCGACGAGGTCGGTGATGCCGTCGCCGGTGATGTCTCCCGCGGCGATGTCCAGGTACCGGGTGTCGTCCACGTCCCGGACGACCGTCGTGCCGTGTGCGGAGCCGTCGCGCCCGAACGGCCCGGAGAGCAGCCGCAGATGCATCCCGCTCGCGGTGGTCACCACGTCCTGGCTGCCGTCACCGTTGAAGTCCCCGACGGCGAGCTTGTCGCCGATGCCTCCGGTGTCGGTCTCCCCCTTGGCGATCACCGCACCGCCGGAGAGGCCCGTGGGGCTCCCCCAGAGCACGGTGAGCGTGCCGAGCTTGCCGACGCCCGCGTCCTCGCCGGAGGCCCCGACGACGAGATCGGTGTAGCCGTCGCCGTCGAGGTCCGCGGAGGCGAGGGCGCTGCCGAACGCGTCGGCGGACTCGGCGGAGTCGGGCACGCCCTCGGAGTTCTGGGTGATGACCTGCCTGGAGGCCCGGTTCACACCGGACTTGGAGCCGTACATCGCCCCGACGTAACCGGCGCCCTTCTTCCCGTCGACCGTGGCGGACGGCGCCGCGAAGGCGACATCGGCATAGCCGTCGCCGTTGAAGTCCGCCTTCTCGACCGCCGCGACGGCGCCGGCGGTCGTGGCGGACGGGGATCCGGCTCGGGCCGCCGGTGCGACGACGACGGCGGACACGACGGCGACGGCGAGGGCCACACCAGTACCCAGGGTTCGGGAAGACACACGAGCTCCGCTCTTTCAGATGGTTGCTTCACCTCCCCTGACACACGTGAGCGCGGAATGGTTGCACAGGCAATGGGGCGGGCAGAAGCGCAAACCCACCGACTTCGTCCGTCACTTGGTCGAACCGAGCGTCAGTCCCGCGATGAAGTGCTTCTGCAACAGCAGGAACACCACCAGCGTGGGGAGCGCGACGATCACCGATCCCGCGGCGAGCAGGTTGTAGTCGGTGAAGAACTGACCGCGGAGGTTGTTCAGCGCCGAGGTGATGGGCAGCTTGTCCCCGTCGGACATGAAGACCAGGGCCCACAGGAAGTCGTTGTACATCCAGGTGAATTCGAGGGTGGCGAGCGCGGCGATGGCCGGGCGGCACAGGGGCAGCGTGATCCGCCAGAACTGGGTCCAGACGCCAGCCCCGTCGACGATCGCGGCTTCCAGGATCTCCTCGGGCAGGGTCCGCATGAAGTTCGCGAGGACGAAGACGCAGAAGCCGATCTGGAATCCGACCTGTACCAGGACGACGGCCCAGTAGGAGTCGAACATCGTCATCGAGTCGGACATCCAGTACGGCAGCGGGATGCGGTTGAAGACGACGTACAGCGGGGTGACGATGACCTGTTGCGGCAGCAGGTTGCCCGCGGTGAAGAGCATCAGCAGCACGATGCCGCCGCGCAGCCGGATCCGGGAGACGGCGAAGGCGACGAAGGACGCGAGGAACAGCGTGACGATGACGCCGGGCACCGCGATGATCAGGGTGTTGACGAAGTACTTCGTCATCCCCGAGTCGCTGAACGCCTGTTTGTAGTAGTGGAAGGAGAGGTGCTTCGGCAGCGAGAAGTACCCGTACTTGGACGTCTCGTCGTACGGCCTGAGCGAGGCGTAGACCGCGAGCAGCAGAGGCGCGAGGAACGCGATCGAGACGCCCATCAGGAAGACGTGTACGCCGATCCGGCCCGGACGCGTCCCCCGCCGGCGGGCGGTGGGCACGGACGCCGGGGCCACGGCGCGGGGCGGGGCGGTGCCTACGGTCATCGGGACTTCTCTCCTCGGATCTCCTGCACCAGATACGTCACGACGAAGCCCATGGAGACCGCCAGCAGCACCACGGCGATCGCGGAGCCGAAGCCGATTCTGCTGGCTTCGCCGATGATGTTGTCGGTGACGAGCACCGAGAGCACTTCCAGGCCGTTGCGGCCGTGGTTCACCGCGTAGACGATGTCGAAGGCGCGCAGCGACTCGATGACGGTGATGACGCCGACGATCACATTGACCGGCCGCAGGGTCGGGAAGACGATCCTGAAGAAGGTCTGCGCCTCGCTCGCGCCGTCGATGGACGCCGCTTCCTTGAGCGAGGGATCGACGGCCTTGAGTCCGGCCAGGTAGAGGATCATCACGTAGCCGGTGTGCCGCCAGGCCGCCGCCAGCAGGATCATCCAGATGTTGAGGTTCGGATCGCCGAGCCAGTCGGTGGGATTCTTCGTGTTCCCGAGCACGGCGTTGAGTACGCCCTGGTCGCGGGAGAAGATCAGCTGGGCGATGAAGCCCACCACGGCGAGCGAGAGCACCACCGGCATGTACAGGGTCGACTGGTAGAAGCGGCTGAACCGCACGCCCCTGTCGATGAGTACGGCGAGCAGCAGGCCGAACGGCACGGCGACGAGCCCGAGGAAGGCGAGCCACAGCAGGTTGTGCCGCACGGCGGGCCAGAACGGCGGGTAGTTGGTGAAGAGGTTCGCGTAGTTCTGCGTCCCCACCCACTTGATGGATCCGATGCCGTCCCAGCTGGTGAAGGAGAGCACCACCGAAGCGAGGGTCGGCCCCCACACGATGGCGACGTCGAGCAGGACGGGTATGCCCAGCAGCACCCCGAGGACGACGAGGTCGCGCCTGGTGAAACGGCGGCGGCCTCGTCGTCCGGAGCGCCGCGCGGTGTTGAGCGCCACGGGTCTTTACTCCAGGGGGCTGATCACTCGGAAGCGAAGATGGACTTCTTCTGACGCTCGATGTCGTTGCACAGGCCGTCGACATCGTTCGGGCTGGAGATGAACTTCTGGATGGCCGGGATCATCACCGTCGAGGCGAAGTCGGGGCGGGTGTCACGGTCCATGAACTGCGAGATCTGCTTGGCACCGGCGATCAGTTCGGCGGACTTCTTCTGCAGCGGGGTGTACTTCGAGAGGTCCGCCCCGCTGTTGACCGCGATGTTGTTGGGGTCACCGGCGAGGTAGACGTCCTCGGCCTTCGGCGTGGCCAGCCACCTGAGCAGGTCCTTCGCGCTCTCCATGGACTTCTTGTTCTTGAGTTCCTTGGACTTCTTCGCCAGCAGGAATCCGTCGATGGGTGCCTCGACGGCGTCCTGTCCGTGCTCCGGGTTGATCTCGGGGAACGCGAAGAAGTCGATGTCGGGGCGCTCGTTCGCCGGGAACTGCTGGCCCGGGTGCGGCATCCCGAGGACCACCATGCCGATCTCGCGCTTCTGCAGGCTCTGTGCCGCCTCCTGCCACGTACGGCCGTTGGCGCCCTTCTGGCAGTACGGCAGGAGACGCCGCCAGGTGTCGAAGACGTCCTTGACCCGCTTGTCGGTCCACGCCTCCTCCCCGGCCATCAGGGACTTGTGGAAGTCGTAGCCGTTGGTCCGCATGTTGAGGTAGTCGAAGGTGCCCATCGCGGGCCACCCGTCCTTGTCGCAGAAGCCGATGGGGTCCAGCTTGTCCTTCTGCATCTGCTTGGCGAGCGCGACGTACTCGTCGAGTGTCTTCGGCGCCTCGTAGCCGTACTTGGTGAAGAGGCTCTTCCGATGGAAGACCGCCCACGGGTAGTAGTAGTACGGCGTGAAGTACTGCTTGCCGTCCGCTCCCGTCGACTGGGCCTTCAGCGCGGGGGTGAAGCCCTTGTACTCCTGCCAGAGGTCGCTGATGTCGTACAGCAGGCCCTTCTTGGCGAAGTACTGCATCCGGTTTCCGGCGAACCACATGAAGACTTCGTCCGGATCGCTCTGCAGATACCGGTTGATGTTCTCCTGGAAGCTGTTGTGGTCAACCGTGTTGACCTTGATCTTCCGGCCGTCCTTGGACTGCTTCTCGTACGCGGCGAAGGCGTCGGCAAATGCTTTCTTCGGCACCGCGTCCGAGGAATTCGACCCCAGCTTGATGGTCTTGGAGTCTCCTCCGGGGCCGCTGCTGCAGGCCGTGAGGAGCGAAGGCAGCGCCACGGCGCCGGCACCGGCCGCCGCGCCACGCAGAAGGCCCCGCCGGGACATCCGATGTCCAGCCACACTCCCAGGCACGACTGAACCGTTGTACGAAGACTGCGCCATGTCCCCCTCCTCCAGGGTGAAACTCAACACAAACGAACGCGAGGATTGGATCTCACCCTCAACTGACGTGCCAGTCAAGGGTTTTAGCGAGATATCGAACAACCGTTACCGCGACTCTTCCAACAGAGTCGAACAAGCCCTACCGTAAACGCTCGTCACTGACACGTACATGCAGACATCCGATCACGGGAACGTACGGAGGAACGTATCGATGCGTCACCTTCCAGCCCGCACCACCACCGGAACCCGCCGAAGAGTCCTCGGAGCACTGGTCACAGCCCTGCTGTGTGCCGGCGGGGTAGCCTCCCCGGCCGTCGCGAGCACCGCGCCGGACAGTGTGTCCCCGCATCTCGGCAACGGTCTCGCACTGACACCTCCGATGGGCTTCAACAACTGGAACTCCACCGGCTGCAGCGCCGACTTCAACGAGACGATGGTGAAGGGCATCGCCGACATCTTCGTCGACAAGGGACTCAAGGCGGCCGGCTACCAGTACGTCAACCTCGACGACTGCTGGGCGAAGCCGCAGCGGGACGCCGACGGCAAGTTGGTCCCCGATCCCGTGCGATTCCCCAACGGGATCAAGGCAGTTGCCGACTACGTCCACTCCAAGGGCCTGAAGCTCGGCATCTATACGAGCGCCGGCACCAAGACGTGCGACAGCGTGGGGCTGCCCGGAGCGCTCGGCCACGAGTACAGCGACGCCCAGCAGTTCGCCGACTGGGGCGTCGACTACCTCAAGTACGACAACTGCAACAACCTGGGCATCGACGCGGTGCAGCGCTACAAGACGATGCGTGACGCGCTCGCGGCGACCGGCCGCCCGATCGTCTACAGCATCTGCGAATGGGGCTCCAACAAGCCCTGGGAGTGGGCCGGGGACGTCGGGAACCTGTGGCGCACCACCGGTGACATCAGCGACAGCTGGTCGTCCATGCTGTCGATCCTCAAGCAGAACCTGCCGCTCGACGCGGCGGCCGGCCCCGGGCACTGGAACGACCCGGACATGCTGGAGGTCGGCAACGGCGGTATGACCGACACCGAGTACCGCACGCACTTCTCGATGTGGTCGATCATGGCGTCGCCGCTGCTCATCGGCACCGACCTGCGCAAGGCATCGGCCGAGACGTACGACATCGTGACCAACAAGGAAGTCATCGCCGTCGACCAGGACCCGCTCGGCAAGCAGGGCAAGGTGCTGTCCTCCGAGGGCGGTCGCTGGGTGGTCGCGAAGGAGATGGCGGACGGCAGCCGCGCCGTCGCGCTCTTCAACGAGAGCGACAGCCCGCAGCGCGTCTCCACCACGGCGAGCGCGGTCGGGCTGCCCGAGGCGTCCGGGTACACCGAGCGCGATCTCTGGCAGCACAAGACCTACAACACGGCGGGCAGCCTCTCGGCGACCGTCCCGGCGCACGGCACGGTGCTGCTGCGCGTCGCACAGGACCCCAAGTGGGCCGCGTACCCGTCGGCCGTCGAGTCGGGCATCAGCGGCTCCCTGCTCGTCCAGGCGGGCAAGGCGAGCACGTTGACCACCACGGTCACCGACCAGGGCCGTACCCCGGCGCTCCAGGCGGGCGCCTCGCTCTCCGCTCCGGCCGGCTGGGGTGTGAAGGCCCTCTCCAAGGCCACTGCGGCATCCGTGCCGACCGGGGAGTCCCTGCGGACCTCCTGGCGGCTCACGCCGCCCGCAGGGGCCGCCACGGGCTCGTACGACCTGAAGCTGACCTCGACGTACCGCTCCCTCACCGGGGAACGCGTCACGACCGAGCTGCCCGTCCAGGCCCATGTCGTCGTGGCGCCGCCGTCGGGGAGTTCGTATCTCAGCGATCTGCCCGCGGTGTCGTCCAGCAACGGCTGGGGCCCGGTGGAGAAGGACACCAGCAACGGTGAGACCAAAGCGGGCGACGGCAGCCCGATCACCATCAACGGGATCGTCTACGCCAAGGGCCTCGGGGTGCACGCGCCGAGCGCTGTCGAGTACTACGCCGGCGGCGCCTGCTCCAATGTGAGCGCCCAGGCGGGTGTCGACGACGAGACGGGGATCAAGGGCACGGTCACCTTCGAGATCTGGGCGGACGGCACGAAGGTGGCGTCGACCGGCGTCCTCACCAACGTCGACTTCGCGCACTCGATCTCGGCCGACGTGAGCGGTGCGCAGGTGGTACGTCTGGTGGTCACCGACGCCGGGGACGGGAACGACTCCGACCACGCCGACTGGGCGGACGCGAAGCTCAGCTGCTGACAACCGCCGCCGCCCCGCCCGGTTCGCCGAGCGAGGCGGCGGCTGCCGCCCCGACCAGACCCGCGTCATTGCCCATGAGCGCGGGAGCCACCTTCAGCTGTTGTACGAAGGAGAGCGTGGCGTAGTCCCGCAGCGCCCGCCGCAGCGGGGCGAAGAGCACCTCGCCCGCGCCCGCCACTCCCCCGCCGATCACGGCGATGTCGATCTCGACGAGGGTCGCCGTGGCGGCGATCCCCGCGGCCAGCGCCTGGGCCGCGCGCTCGAAGGAGGCGGTGGCGACCGGGTCGCCCGAGCGGGCCGCTGCGGCGACCGCGGCGGCGGTGGCGTCTCCGTCCGGGCCGGGCAGCCAGCCGTCGGCCAGCGCCCGGCGGGCGATGTTCGGCCCGCTGGCGATGCGCTCCACGCAGCCGCGCGACCCGCACGGGCAGGAGTCCCCGTCCAGGTCCACGCTGATGTGACCGATGTGCCCCGCGTTCCCGGTGGGACCCGCGCGCAGCACACCCCCCAGCACCAGGCCGCCGCCCACACCGGTCGAGACGACCATGCACAGGGCGTTGTCGTAACCGCGGGCGGCGCCCCGCCAGTGTTCGGCGGCGGTCATCGCGACGCCGTCACCGACGAGCGTGACGGGCAGTCCGCCCACGGCGTCGCGCACCCGGCCGACCAGCGGATAGTCGCGCCAGCCCGGCACGTTCACCGGGCTGACGGTCCCGTCCGAGGCGTCCACGGGGCCGGCGCTGCCGATCCCGACGGCCGTCGTACGCTCCCAGCGCGGGTCGGCGGCGAGGTCCGCCAGCACGGTCCGGACGGCGTCCATCACCGTGTCGCCGTCCTCCTTGGCGGGCGTCGGCGCCTGTGTGCGGACGAGAATCTGCCCCCTGCCGTCCACCAGCGCGCCGGCGATCTTTGTGCCGCCGATGTCGAGCGCGGCTACCAGGTGGTTGTGCATCGGTGTCGGATCTCCAGGTGACAAGGGGTAATGAAGAGTGCTGTGGCCAGTCTCCATTCACCTGACAACGTTGTCCAGGCCCTATGCTCGACGCCACAGCTCTTCCCGCTCCACCAGCCGACGACAGGACAGCGCACTGTGGCCCACACCGCCAGCCACCCCGAGCCCCGATACGGCAACCGGCCGACGATGAAGGACGTCGCCGCTCGTGCCGGAGTCGGCCTCAAGACCGTCTCACGGGTGGTCAACGGCGAGCCGGGCGTCACGCCCGACACGGAGCGCCGGGTGCAGGAGGCCATCGAGGCCCTGGGGTTCCGCCGCAACGACAGTGCGCGTGTGCTGCGCAAGGGCCGTACCGCCAGCATCGGCCTGGTCCTGGAGGACCTCGCCGACCCGTTCTACGGGCCGCTGAACCGCGCGGTGGAAGAGGTGGCCCGCGCCCATGGCGCCCTGCTCATCAACGGATCGAGCGCGGAGGACCCCGAGCGCGAGCAGGAACTGGTGCTCGCGCTGTGCGCCCGCCGGGTGGACGGGCTGATCGTGATCCCGGCCGGTGACGACCACCGCTATCTGGAACCCGAGATCGCCGCCGGGGTCGCCACCGTCTTCGTCGACCGGCCCGCCGGGAAGATCGACGCGGACATGGTGCTCTCGGACAGCTTCGGCGGCGCGCGCGACGGCGTCGCCCATCTCATCGCCGGGGGCCATCGCCGGATCGGCTTCATCGGGGACCAGCCGCGCATCCACACGGCCACCGAGCGACTGCGCGGCTACCACGCGGCGATGACCGAGGCGGACCTGACGGTGGAGGACGCCTGGGTCTCGCTCGGCGTCACCGAGGCGGAACGGGTCCGTGCCGCGGTGGGGGCCCTGCTGGACGGACCGGAACCGGTCACCGCGATCTTCGCGGGCAACAACCGTGTGACGGTCACCGCCGTACGGGTCCTGGCGGAGCGCGATCAGCCGGTCGCCCTGGTCGGTTTCGACGACATCGAACTGGCCGACCTGCTGGGCATCACCGTGATCGCCCAGGACGCGGCGGCGCTGGGACGCACCGCCGCCGAAACGCTCTTCCGCCGACTGGACGGGGCGAACGACGCACCGTCCCAGAAGGTGCTGCCGACCCGGCTCATCGCGCGCGGCTCGGGCGAGATCCCGCCCGCATAACGGCAGTTCGGGCACAGTCCGGCCCCCGTCGTCGACGACGGGGGCCGGACAGGCCCTGACCGGGCAGGCCTCAAGGGGCCGTCACCGTCAGGTCCGCGCGGCGCGGGCTCGCGAAGCCGTCCAGGTCGGCGCGGGTCAGGCCGGTGAGCCCGGTGACCTCCGCGGAGTCGAGGGCGCCGCAGTCCAGACCGCGCAGCAGGTAACCGCTGAGCGCCTTGGCGGTCGCGGGCTCGTCCATGACGTCGCCGCCGGCCTTGGCCACGTACGCGGCGAGCCGGGCGGCGGCGGGCTCCAGGCCCTCGCGGTAGAAGGCGTACACGGCGGCGTACCGGGTCGGCAGATGAGCCGGGTGCATGTCCCAGCCCTGGTAGTACGCACGGGCCAGCGCACGGCGGGTGAGGCCGTAGTGCAGCCGCCAGGCCTCGTGGACGTGCTCGGTCGTCCCGATCGGCAGCACATTGGTGGAACCGTCCGAGACACGGACGCCGGTACCGGCCGCCGCCACCTGCATCACGGCCTTGGCGTGGTCGGCGGCGGGGTGGTCACTGGCCTGGTGGGCCGCGCTGACGCCGACGCAGGCGCTGTAGTCGAAGGTGCCGTAGTGGAGTCCGGTGGCCCTGCCCTCCGCCGCGGTGATCATCCTGGCGACGGCGGCGGTGCCGTCGGCGGCGAGGATGGACTGGCTGGTCTCGATCTGGATCTCGAAGCCGATCCGCCCGCCGGGCAGGCCGTGGGCCTCCTCGAAGGCTTCGAGGAGCCGGACGAACGCGGTGACCTGCTCGGGATAGGTGACCTTGGGCAGGGTCAGGACCAGCCCTTCGGGCAGCCCGCCGGCCTGCATCAGCCCGGTGAGGAAGATGTCCGTGGTGCGGATTCCGCGGTCGCGGACCGCTGCCTCCATACACTTCATGCGGATGCCCATGTACGGGGCGGCCGTGCCGTCGGCGTACGCCTCGGCCACCAGTCGGGCGGCGCGGGCCGCCGCCGCGTCCTCCTCGGCGTCGGGGCGCGGGCCGTAACCGTCCTCGAAGTCGATGCGCAGGTCCTCCACGGGCTCGCGCTGCAGTTTGGCGCGCACCCGCTCGTACACCGGGCCCGCCAGTTCGGTACCGATTCCGAGGAGCGCGGCGAAGGAGCCGGCGTCCGGCGCGTGTGCGTCGAGCGAGGCGAGGGCCTGGTCGCCCCAGGAGCGGACGGTCCGGGGCTCGAACGCGTCCCCGGGTACGTACACCGTATGGACGGGCTGGCGGGTTCCGGGGTCCCCCGGGTAGTGGCGCGCGAGCTCCTCGTCGACGGCGACGAGGGAAGCGCTGATGTCCTCGCTGACCGCGCCGGCCAGGCTCGTCGCCACCTTCTCCTGCTGACCCATCCTGCATCCTCCTGTTTTCCGCTCATCGGAATAAATAATCCGTACAGCGAAGTTAATGGGCGGTCATGATCTGCGTCAATGGGTGCCCGAAACGGCCGGGGGCCGCGCGGCGAAATTCGCCACGCGGCCCCCGGCCGTACGGAATACGCTGGTCAGCCCTTGCGCGAGGTGACTTCCTCGGTGAGCTGCGGGACGACCTGGAAGAGGTCACCGACGACGCCGTAGTCGACGAGGTCGAAGATCGGGGCCTCGGCGTCCTTGTTGACGGCCACGATGGTCTTCGAGGTCTGCATACCGGCGCGGTGCTGGATCGCACCGGAGATGCCGTTGGCGATGTAGAGCTGCGGCGAGACGGACTTGCCGGTCTGGCCGACCTGGTTCGAGTGCGGGTACCACCCGGCGTCGACCGCGGCGCGCGAGGCGCCGACGGCCGCACCGAGGGAGTCGGCGAGGGCTTCGATGATGTGGAAGTTCTCGGCGCCGTTGACGCCCCGGCCGCCGGAGACCACGATCGCGGCCTCGGTCAGCTCCGGGCGGCCCGTCGACTCCCGCGGCGTACGCGAGACGATCTTGGTGCCGGTGGACTTCTCACCGAAGGAGACCGTCAGGGCCTCGACGGTGCCCGCGGCCGGGGCGGCCTCGACCGGAGCCGAGTTGGGCTTGACCGTGATGACCGGAACGCCCTTGCTGACACGGGACTTGGTGGTGAACGACGCGGCGAACGCGGCCTGCGTGGCCACCGGACCCTCGTCACCGGCCTCCAGGTCGGTGGCGTCGGTGATGATGCCGGAGCCGATACGGACCGCGAGGCGCGCCGCGATCTCCTTGCCCTCGGCGGACGAGGGGACGAGGACCGCGGCCGGGGAGACCGCGTCGTAGGCGGCCTGCAGCGCGTCGACCTTCGGCACGACGAGGTAGTCGCCGAACTCGGGGGCGTCGGCGGTGAGGACCTTCACCGCGCCGTGCTCGGCGAGCGCGGCGGCGGTGGCCTCGGCGCCGGAGCCGAGCGCGACGGCGACCGGGTCACCGATCCGCCGGGCCAGCGTCAACAGCTCCAGGGTGGGCTTACGGACGGCACCGTCGACGTGGTCGACGTAGACGAGAACTTCAGCCATGACAATGCTCTCCTGCTGCGAATACGAAGAATCTGCGGGCGATCAGGCGGATGGAGGGGGCTCGTCGAGCCTCAGATGAACTTCTGGCTCACCAGGAACTCCGCGAGCTGCTTGCCGCCCTCGCCCTCGTCCTTGACGATCGTGCCCGCGGTGCGGGCCGGACGCTCCGTAGCGGACTCCACCTTGGTCCAGGCGCCTTCGAGACCGACCAGGTCCGCGTCCAGGTCCAGGTCCCCCAGGTCGAGGGCCTCGACCGGCTTCTTCTTGGCGGCCATGATGCCCTTGAAGGACGGGTAGCGGGCCTCGCCCGACTGGTCCGTCACCGACACGACGGCAGGCAGCGAAGCCTCCAGCTGCTCGCTGGCGGTGTCTCCGTCCCGGCGGCCCTTGACCGTGGTGCCGTCGACCGAGACCTCGGAGAGCAGGGTGACCTGCGGGACGCCGAGCCGCTCGGCGAGCAGCGCCGGAAGCACACCCATGGTGCCGTCCGTCGATGCCATGCCGCAGACGACCAGGTCGTAGCCGGTCTTCTCGATCGCCTTGGCGAGAACCAGCGACGTCCCCATCACGTCGGTGCCGTGCAGATCGTCGTCCTCGACGTGAACAGCCTTGTCCGCACCCATCGACAGCGCCTTGCGCAGCGCGTCCTTCGCGTCCTCGGGGCCGACGGTGAGCACGGTGATCTCGGCGTCGTCCGCCTCACCGGCGATCTGGAGCGCCTGCTCCACCGCGTACTCGTCGAGCTCCGACAGCAGACCGTCGACATCGTCACGGTCCAGCGTCAGGTCATCGGCGAAATGCCGGTCGCCGGTGGCGTCGGGCACGTACTTCACACAGACAACGATCCTCAAGCTCACGCCGGCTCTCCTACTGCATCGTCTTTTCCGGGCTGCCTTGTTGCTCGCAGCATAGGCGCCTGTTGGGGCGATTTCCGGTCGGGGGTTCCGACTCCCCCACCAAAATATTACTCGTCAGTACATCCAGAATGTACCCAGTGAGCAAGCGCTTTGAACTGTGACCTGGGCAACGCCGACCGCCCGGTCACGCAGGAGGTTCTCAGTCCCGGAGCGCGGTGAAGCGGCCCTGGTGGTAGAGCAGCGGGCGCCCTGCCCCGGCCGGGTCCCCGGCGACGGCCTCGGCGATCACGATGCGGTGGTCCCCTGCGGGAATCCGCGCCACCACCCGGCAGACCAGCCAGGCCAGTACGCCGTCCAGCAGCGGCACACCCTCGGGGCCGCTGCGCCAATCGGTGGGTGCGGCGAACCGGTCGGCACCACTGCGCGCGAAGGTGGCGGCCAGCTCCTGCTGGTGCTCGCCGAGTATGTGCACGCCGACATGCTCGGCCTCGGCCACCACCGGCCAGCTCGACGAGCCGGTCCCGACGCCGAAGGAGATGAGCGGCGGCTCGGCGGCCACCGAGTTGAGCGAGGTGGCCGTGAAACCGACAGGCCTGTCACCGGCCGCGGTGATCACCGCGACACCGGCGGCATGCCTGCGGAAGACCGAGCGGAGCAGCGCGGAAGCGGCGGGCCGGTCGGTGGGAGTCGTCGGAGCTGCTTCAGAAGTCTGAGCCGTCATGGAATGGTGTTCCTTCTGCGGTGTCGGCGAACGGGACCCGGAGTGTTCAGACACCCGGACAGCGCCCGTCGGCGGTGCGGGCGAGGCCCGTGGGGGCCCAGCCGTGAAGAAGTCGGCCGTAGGGGCGAAGCAGCTGCGACATAGCGTCAGATTGACGACACGAGAAGCGCCCAGTCAAGAGCGTCGCGGAATGTAGGAGATCGATCACGGCGCGTCAGACCGCATGCCCCAGAGCGGCGATGACATCGGCGCGACGCGGCTGGCCCGAGGCGCGGCGGACGATCCGGCCGTCCGCGTCGAGCACCAGCACCGTGGGGGTCTTCCGGATGTCCAGTTGCCGCACGAGGCCCAGCTGCGCCTCGGCGTCGAGCTCGACGTGGGCGACGCCGTCGACCATGGCGGCCACTTCCTCCAGTGTCCGCCGGGTCGCCCGGCAGGGCTGGCAGAAGGCGCTGGAGAACTGGACGAGCGTCGCCCGTTCCCCCAGCGGTTCACCCAACTCGCGGGCGCTGAGCAGCACTTCGCTGTCGCCTGCGCGCACCTTCGGTCTCCGTTCGCTTCGCCGTCGTACCGGTCCGGCAGCGCGCGGGTCCGCGCGTACCGTCACACGCCGCGGTTCAGCGTGTCGCCTCATTGCAGCACCCACCTGGCCACGGTGATTCCCGCGGTCGCGTGGAGAACCGCCCCCGGCTCCGGCCGCACCGCGTATCCGCTGTTGAGGCGTGGTGCGGGCGCTCTTTTGACGACGTGACAAGAATCTCGCGGCCCGGCGACACCAGGGGTGGCTACTCTGGACGCCATGGGGCACGATCTGCCCAATGCCGAAAACCTACGGCAGCGTAACTTCCGCCGGGGGACACATCCCCGGGCACAGAAGGGTCTTTTCCAGATGGCAGAACTCGTCTATCGACCGGTCATCGGCGCCGCTCGCGGTCTGTTCAAGGCGCTCGACCTGAAGATCGATACACAGGGTTCCGAGCACATCCCGCGCTCCGGCGGGGCCGTGCTCGTCAGCAATCACATCGGCTATCTGGACTTCATCTTCGACGGCCTCGTCGCGCTCCCGCAGAAGCGTCTGGTCCGCTTCATGGCGAAGGAGTCGGTGTTCCGGCACAAGATCTCCGGGCCGCTGATGCGCGGGATGAAGCACATCCCGGTGGACCGCAAGCAGGGCGAGGCCGCCTACCGGCACGCCCTCACGGCGCTGCGCTCCGGCGAGATCATCGGCGTCTTCCCCGAGGCCACCATCTCGGAGTCCTTCACGCTCAAGAGCTTCAAGTCGGGCGCCGCGCGGCTGGCCCAGGACGCCGGCGTACCGCTGATCCCGATGGCGCTGTGGGGCACCCAGCGGCTGTGGACCAAGGGTCGGCCGCGCAACCTCAAGCGCAGCCACATCCCGGTGACGATCCGGGTCGGCGAGCCGATGGAGGCGCCCACCGACGAGTACGCCGGGGCGATCACCCGCCGGCTGCGCGAGCGGGTGCAGGAACTGCTCGAAGCAGCCCAGCGCGCCTATCCGGTACGCCCGAAGAACGCGGCGGACACCTGGTGGGTCCCGGCGCATCTCGGCGGCACCGCGCCGACCGCCGCGCAGGTGCGCGAGGCCGGCTGACCCAGCGGAAACGTCTCTCCCGGGAGCGGGACGGCCCGCTCCCGCCTCAGAGCGCGGCGGGGAGCGTACGCGCGAGATACGGACGGTCCGGCGCCGCCCGCAGCACGGCCAGTACGGCCGGGTGCGGAGCGGCGTACAGCGTCGGGTAGTCCACTTCTCCGTGCTCGGGGCGCACGGTCCAGGCCGTGCGGCTCCCGTCCGGGCAGAACTGCGCGTCGACACCCGGTTTGTTGCCGCGTGCGTCCTGGCGGGCCCAGCTCCGCCGACCGGGCAGCAGTACGGCGACCAGGCCGTGGATCACCGGATGTGTTCCGTCGTCGTCCGCGAGCCGCTGGTAGCAGAGGGCCGCGGGAAGAGACTCGGCGCGCAGCAGCGCCGCCAGGGCGTGGGATTTGGCGTAGCAGATGCCGGTGCGCTGCCCGATGACGTCGGAGGCGCGCCAGGTGACACGCGGATCGCCCGAGTCGTTCGAGTGCGGAATCGCGTCACGTACCCATTCGAACGCCGCTTTGGCGTATGAGTATGCGTCGGTGGCGTCGCGGCGCAGCCGGGCCGCCGTCTCCCGGACGAGCGGGTGCCCGTGGTCGATGCTCTCGTCAGCGGCCAAGTACGCGGCGGGTTCGGGTACTTCCTGGATCAGCTCCATGACGGGCGAGGGTACGAGTGCGGCCGACCGGAGTCAATTGATTTCCGGTCGACCGCATATTCATACATGGAAAGTCGGCTGCACGCCCTACCGGGCCAGCTCTTCCTTCAGTGCCATCAGGAACCCGTCCACGTCTTCCTCGGTGGTGTCGAAGGAGCACATCCAGCGGACGTCGCCCGCGGGCTCGTCCCAGAAGTAGAAGCGGTACCGCTTCTGCAGCCGCTCGCTGACGTCGTGCGGCAGCCGCGCGAAAACGGCGTTGGCCTGGACGTCGTAGAGGATCTCCACGCCGTCCGTCCCACGCACCCCGGCCGCGAGCCGCTGGGCCATGGCGTTGGAGTGGCGGGCGTTGCGCAGCCACAGGTCGCGGGTGAGCAGCGCCTCCAGCTGCACCGAGACGAAGCGCATCTTCGAGGCGAGCTGCATCGACATCTTCCGCACATGCTTCATGTGCCGTACCGCGTCCGGGTTCAGGACCACGACGGCCTCACCGAAGAGCATGCCGTTCTTCGTGCCGCCGAACGACAGGATGTCCACGCCCACGGCGTTGGTGAACGCCCGCATCGGTACGTCGAGCGAGGCCGCGGCGTTGGCTATCCGGGCCCCGTCGAGGTGCACCTTCATCCCGTAGCCGTGGGCGTGGTCGCAGATCGCCCGGATCTCGTCAGGTGTGTAGACGGTGCCGAGTTCGGTGTTCTGGGTGATCGACACGACCTGCGGCATGGCCCGGTGCTCGTCGTCCCAGCCGAATGCCTGCCGGTCGATGAGCTCGGGGGTGAGCTTGCCGTCCGGCGTCGGCACGGTCAGCAGCTTCAGCCCGGCCATCCGCTCCGGCGCGCCGCCCTCGTCCACGTTGATGTGCGCGGTCTCCGCCGCGACGACCGCACCCCAGCGGTCGGTGAGCCCCTGGAGGGCGACCACATTGGCCCCGGTCCCGTTGAAGACCGGGAACACCTCCGCGTCCGGCCCGAAGTGGCTGTGGATCAGCCGCTGGAGGTGGTCGGTGTACGCGTCGCCGCCGTACGCCACCTGGTGCCCGCCGTTGGCCACGGCGAGCGCCGCGAGGATCTCGGGGTGCGCTCCGGCGTAGTTGTCACTGGCGAAGCCGCGCACCTGCGGGTCGTGGTGGCGTACGGCATCGGTCTTCACGGCGCGGGGGTCAGCCACAGGCGCTTTCCATTCACTTCTCCGGCGGGCTGCTCCCAGACACCGGCGATGGCCTCGGCCAGCTCCAGGACGTCGGTGAAGCCCGAGAACTTCGCGTTCGGGCGCTCGGCGCGCATCGCGTCGTGCACCAACGCCTTGATGACCAGCACGGACGCGGCTGCCCGCGGTCCGGCCTCGCCGCCCGCCTTGCGGAAGGCGTCGCCGAGCGCCAGCGTCCAGGCTTCCGCGGCGGCCTTCGAGGCCGCGTACGCGGCGTTGCCCGCCGTGGGCTTGGAGGCACCGGCCGCGCTGATCAGCACATAGCGACCGCGGTCGCTGCGCAACAGCGCGTCGTGGAAGGCGAGCGAGGTGTGCTGCACGGTTCGGATGAGCAGCCGCTCCAGCGTGTTCCAGTCGCGGAGGTCCGTCTCGGAGAACGTGGCGCTGCCGCGCCAGCCGCCGACCAGATGCACCAGACCGTCGATCCGGCCGAACTCCGACTCCGTCCGGTCGGCCCAGGCGCGGGTCGCGTCCAGATCGAGCAGGTCGACGGGCTCACCGATGACGGTGGCCCCGCCGTGTGCGTAACGGGCCGCGTCGACCGCTTCGGCGAGGCGGCCCACATCGGCGTCGGCACCGATCACGGTCGCTCCGGCCTCGGCCAGTCTCAGCAGCGCGGCCCGGCCCGCGGGCCCTGCCGCGCCGGCCACGGCGACCACGGCTCCGTCCAACATTCCCTTACCCATTGCCTTCGCCTCCTCCGTACGAGCACTCACGCGGCTTCCCGCTCGGGAGTACCCGCCGCCGTGATCCCCTTGGTGGAGGCGACCACGGTCTTCAGCTTCTTGGAGAGCGCCTCGTAGAACATGCTGAGCGGAAACTCGTCCGGAAGCACGTCATCAACAAGTTTACGCGGTGGCTGGCTCAGATCCAGGGCGTCCGGACCCTTGGCCCAGCGCGATCCGGGGTGCGGGGACAGATAGCGGGAGACCAGGTCGTACGCAGCGAACCAGTGGACGAGCTTGGGGCGGTCGATTCCGGCCCGGTAGAGGTCCTCGATCTCGGCGCAGAGCTGGTTGGTGACCTGCGGGGCCCGCTCCCAGTCGATCGTCAGGGTGCTGTCGGTCCAGCGCACCACGTCGTGCTGGTGGAGGTAGGCGAAGAGCAGCTGGCCGCCGAGTCCGTCGTAGTTGCGTATGCGCTCGCCGGTCACCGGGAAGCGGAACATCCGGTCGAAGAGCACGGCGTACTGGACGTCGCGGCCCTGTCCGAACCCGTCGGCCTCCAGCTTCACCGCCTCCCGGAAGGCCGTGAGGTCGCAGCGGAGCTCTTCCAGGCCGTACATCCAGAACGGCTGACGCTGCTTGATCATGAACGGGTCGAACGGCAGGTCCCCGTGGCTGTGGGTGCGGTCGTGGACCATGTCCCACAGCACGAACGCCTGCTGGCAGCGCTCCTGGTCGGCCACCATCTCCCGGATGTCGTCGGGGAGTTCGAGGCGGAGGACGTCCACAGCGGCCTCCGTGACCGCGCGGAACCGGGCGGCTTCGCGGTCACAGAAGATACCGCCCCAGGTGAAGCGGTCGGGAGCTTCGCGGACGGCGATGGTCTCCGGGAAGAGCACCGCGGAGTTGGTGTCGTATCCGGAGGTGAAGTCCTCGAAGGTGATCCCGCAGAACAGCGGGTTGTCGTAGCGGGTCGCCTCCAGCTCGGAGAGCCACTCGGGCCAGACCATGCGGAGCACGACCGCTTCGAGGTTGCGGTCCGGGTTGCCGTTCTGCGTGTACATCGCGAAGACGACCAGGTGCTGGAGGCCGTCCGCACGCCGGGCCGCCGGATGGAAGGCGAGCAGCGAGTCCAGGAAGTCCGGGACCGTGAAGCCGCTGTCGGCCCACTTCCGCAGGTCGGCGACGAGCGCCCGGTGGTACGCGGCGTCGTGCGGCAGCAGCGGGGAGAGGGCGTCGACCGCGCCGGTCACGCGGGAGAGCGTCGCCTCGGCGGTGGCGCGGGTGGGCGCGCCTTCGGCGTCGAAGTCGATGGAACCGTCCGGGGACTGCCAGGGCCGGATCTCCTCGACGGCCTTCTTGAGCACGGGCCAGGCCGGGTGCTCGACTACGCGACGCGCACCGGATATGCCGCCGTCGACCGTGTCCTGCACAAGAATTTCCGTCATGTCACTTCCCTCACAGGAGAATCTAGCGTCAAGACACCGTATCCGGGTTCGGATCATGCGTTCAAGAGTCCTCTCAATAAATTATCCCGCCCAGCCCCCTTGATCGCAGCGAATCTTCCCGCCGGAAGGGCAACAGGTGGCGGCTTTCCCCATACAGGACGGGATACAGGGCGGGAAAATCCGACCCGTCAACGGAGATCCAGCCGCGCCCACCCCTGGGTGAAGAAGACCGTCCACGGTGTCCGCGACAGGTAGGACGGACGGGTTCCGACCGTCCTGACATCTCTGGAGCCTGGCGCGTGAGTATCCGAGCCGTTCTTGTCGCCGCTGTCGTCACCGGCCTGATCCTGGGGATCGCGGGGGCCCGGGCCGGCTTCTCGGCCGCGCCCCGCGAGCCCGGGACGACAGCGCGGGCGGACCGTTAGGCTGCGGCCCTGCCCAGTGGGTAGCAATCCCGTGGGCAGCAATGCCACGCGAGAGCCGCCGTCGACGGAAGCGAGAGAACCTTGAGTCTCCTCATCATCGGACATCGCGGGGTCATGGGCGTCGAGCCGGAGAACACCCTGCGGTCCTTCGTACGCGCGGAACACGCGGGGATGGACGCCATCGAGCTCGACCTGCATCTGAGCAAGGACGGCGCACTCGTCGTCATGCACGACACCGAAGTGGACCGCACGACCGACGGCAAGGGAGCCATCGCCGACAAGACGCTCGCCGAACTGCGGGAACTCGACGCGGGCCAGGGCGAGCGGATCCCGGTCTTCGAGGAGGTCCTCGACGCCGTCCGCTCACCGATCCAGGCGGAGATCAAGGACGCCGCCGCCGCGCGCGCACTGGCGCAGGTGATGCTGCGGCGCGATCTCGTCGGCCGCGTCGAGGTCTCCTCGTTCCACGACGAGGCGGTCGCCGAGATCGCCGCACTGGTTCCGGGCGTACGGACCGTGCTCATCGCCAGCCGCTGGGGCGCCGACGTGGTGGACCGGGCGAAGGCCGTCGGCGCCGCGACGGTGGCGCTGAACATCCGCAGGCTGACCCTGGAGATCGTCGAGCGGGCACACGCGGAGGGCCTGAAGGTGCTCGGCTGGGTGGTGAACACCCAGGACCATCTCCGGCTCGTGCGTGCGCTGGACCTGGACGGTGCGACCACCGACTATCCGGAGATCAGGCGCACCGGGCGGTTCACCGCCTGAGGACCGGCCCTGAGGATCCGTGGCGATCCCGGCCGGACCGGGGGCGGCCCATGAAGCCCGGGAGCGGCCGGGAGCCGGTACGCAGACGGCTCACAGCCCTTCCGGAAGCGGGTCCTGGAGCGGCTTGACCAGCAGTTCGAACTGCAGGTCGTCGCGGAGCGGTATGCCGAAGCGCTCGTCGCCGTACGGGAACGGTGTCATCTTTCCCGTACGGTGGTAGCCGCGCCGCTCGTACCAGGCGATCAGGTCGTCGCGGACCGAGATCACGGTCATGTGCATCTCCCCGACGCCCCACTCCTCGCGCACCCGGCGCTCGGCCTCCGTGATGATCTGCCTGCCGAGGCCGCCGCCCTGGAGGCCGGGGCGCACGGCGAACATGCCGAAGTACGCGGCCGGGCCCCGGTGCTCCAGCTGACAGCAGGCGATCGGCTCGCCGTCGCGTTCCACCAGGAGCATCCGGCTGCTGTCGGCCGCGATGACGGCGCGCACTCCCTCCGGGTCGGTGCGCTGCCCGTCCAGGATGTCCGCTTCCGTGGTCCAGCCGGTGCGGCTGGCGTCGCCGCGGTAGGCCGACTCGATCAACCTGACGAGCGCAGGTACGTCGGACTCGGCTGCGTCCCGGAAAGTGAGCTGGTCGGGGGCGGTGTCCATGGGGTGATGTCTCCCGTCGAAAGCGGTCCTGCGATGCCCAGACAGTAACGCGCCCGCGACGCGCTCCCCCTTTACCCCCCTGCGCTCGCGTGCGCTCCGGCCACGGTGGGAATCGATGCGTCGAGATGCCGACACGTCGAACGGGGAGGTGCGCCGTGCACGGATCCGCAACGCCCGGCTGGCTGCTGATGGCGTTGAGCGCGGCGACGGGGGCCTACTGCCTGCTGCGGCTGCGCAGCAGTTCACCGGGGGCGCGGACGGCGGCCGGGAGCGAGGCGGTCATGGGGTTCGGCATGGCGGCGATGGCCCTGCCCGCCGCGGTGGCCCCACCCCCCGCCTGGGGGTGGGCGGTCTTCGCCGTGGTGTTCGGGGGCGGCGCGCTGCGGGCCCTGTGGCTGACCCGTACCGGCGCACGCCATCTGCATCATCTGATCGGTTCCCTGGCCATGGTCTACATGGCGGTGACGATGGCCCCCGGGAGCGGCGGTCACGGCGGACACATGGAGCATGCGGCAGGCGGGATACCCCTGGTCACCGGGGTGCTGCTGGCCTACTACGCGGGGTACGTGCTGCGTACCGGCGCCGCTCTGGTGCCGGTGGCCGCACCGGTCGCGGCCGGGGGTCCGGACAGCGGGGCCCACGGCGGTGGCGCCGGCGGCTGGGGCGCGCGCCCCGAACTGGCACTCGCCTGCCGGCTCTCGATGGGGATCGCCATGTTCGCGATGCTCCTGTCGCTGTGAAGCCGGCCTCGGCACGGCGACCTCGCAGCCGGTGGGGCGAGACCCGGCGAATCGGCATCCAAACTTCGGGTGAGGCCTGCGTGACCGTGTCCTGCGTCACTTGCGGAGCCAGCCCATACCCCGGCGCCGTTCCGCGCTCATAAACTGATGCCCATGGTGGTCTCCCTAGCGCTGTTGCTACTCGGAGCCGTGGCTGCAGTTGCGGCACCGCGGCTTCTGGCGCGCGCTCAATGGCCGGACCGGGAGCCGGTGGTGGCGCTGTGGGTGTGGCAGTGCGTGGTGGCCGCGGTCCTGCTCTGTTTCGCACTGGCGATGACGTTCAGCGCGGCGGCGGCCTGGCAGCTGGTACGGGGGAATCTCTTCGCACCCGCGCCGCATGCCGTCGTGGAGGCCTACGCCCTCGGTACGTACGCCCAGTGGTCCGCGGCGACAGCGATGGTGCTGGCGGCCGGTGGCATCTGGACAGCGGCGATGCTCACCCGCGAGATCCGTCGGGCGCGGGCTTCTCGCCGCCGGAGCCGCCGTGAACTGCTGGTGCGCGCACCGGTGTTGCCGGGCGAGGAGCCCGGCAGCGACCGTCTCGTCGTACTGGAGGGTGAGCGGCCCGACGCCTGGTGGCTCCCTGGTACGGCTCCCCAGCTGGTCATCACCACAGCTGCTCTGCGGGGGTTGAAAGGCCGTCAGCTCGACGCGGTACTCGCCCATGAGCAGGGCCATGCGCGGGCCCGTCACGACTGGCTGCTGCACTGCTCGGCCGCGCTGGCGGTGGGCTTCCCGCAGATCCCGGTCTTCGCGGCCTTCCGCAACGAGATGCACCGGCTGGTGGAGCTCGCTGCCGACGATGTGGCGTCCCGCCGCTTCGGGCGGCTGACCATTGCCCTCGCACTGGTCCAACTCAACGAACACCGTGGGGTGTTCGGCCCCTGCCCGACACCCGGCGCGGAGCTGCCGCGACGCGTCGACCGGCTGCTGAACGCGGCGCCGCGCCTCACCACGGCCCGCCGGCTGCGACTCACCGCCGCCGCCTCGCTGGTGCCGGTGGTCCCCCTGCTGGTGGCCTTCGTGCCCGGACTGCGGGCGCTCGGCTAGGGAGATCGGTCAGGGCCTTCGTGCATCCCCACCGACGCGCCGCTGGGGAAGAATGCGGCCATGACGATCAAAGCTGTGTTGTTCGACTTCTCCGGAACGCTCTTCCGGATCGAGCCTGTCGCCCTATGGCTGCGGACGGTTCTGGACGAGGCGGGTATCGCCGTGAGCCCGGAGGAATTCAGCCGCTACGAGGAGGGGCTGACCTTCTACGGCGCGCTCCCGGGCGGCCCGGCGGCGCGCCAGGTACCGCCTGCTCTGGCCGAGTTGTGGGCCTCGCGCGACCGGACCGCGGAACACCACCGCGCCGCTTTCACAGGTGCCGCACGCCAGGTCGGCCTGCCTGATCCGGCCCTGTACGACGCGCTCTACGAACGGCACATGACCCCGGCCGCCTGGAGCCCGTACCCGGATACCGTCGAGGTGCTGGAGACGCTGCGCCGGCGTGGCATCCCGGTCGGTGTGGTGAGCAACATCGGGTGGGATCTGCGGCCGGTGTTCCACGCCCACGGGCTCGATCCGTACGTGGACACCTACACCCTCTCGTACGAGCACGGCGTCCAGAAGCCCGACCCCCGGCTGTTCCGCACCGCCTGCGAGGCGCTCGGCCAGGATCCGCACGACGCCCTGATGGTCGGCGACGACCGCCGTGCGGACGGTGGCGCGCGGGACGCGGGATGTGCGGTGCACTTCGTGGACCATCTGCCGGTCGAGGACCGCCCGGACGGGCTCCTCCCGGTCCTGGACCTCACCGGCTGACCCGGAACCGCGGGGGCGGAGCCGGAGGACGGAACGGGGACCCGGTGCGACGCCCTCACCACGGACAGAGCGACAGCAGGCAGAGCAACAGCAGACAGAGCGACCGCAGGTTCAGCAACAGTGAGCAGCAGGCAACAGGCGGAACGGCAGCCTGAACACCCGGACCGGACGATCCCCCGCGTCGCCCGGTCCGGGTGAAATCCCGCAGAACAGCCCCTGACGGGGCCCTTTGCAGGATGCGCTGATTATAGTTGGCTGAGAGCCAGTCAACGCAGGAGTAAGCATGTCCCCGCGCAGCCAATCGGTCAATGAGGAGTTGCGGCGACGTTCCCGCGAGCGGCTCCTGCAGGCCACAGTGGATCTTGTCAGCGAGCGCGGATACGAGGCGACGACCCTGGCGGACATCGCCGACCGGGCCGGATCTGCCCGTGGTCTCGTCTCGTACTACTTCCCGGGCAAGCGTCATCTGCTGCAGTCCGCCGTGCACCGGCTCATGCACAGCACGCTCACCGCCGCCGTCGAGCGCGCGCCGCGCACCGGGGACGGGCGGGAGCTGCTGGCACGGGCCATCGATGCGATCCTGGGGCTGGCCACCGATCACCCCGTACTGATGCGCACCCATATGGCCGGGATCCTGCAGGAGCAGGGGTTCGTGCAGTGCCCGGAGCAGCAGCGGCTCGCCCAGGTCCTGCACTCGACCATGGAACGGTACGGATCGCCCGATCCCGACGCCGACTATCCGCTGCTGCGCGCCCTGCTCATGGGCGCCGTCTTCGCCCAGCTGCTGCCCGGGGCCCCGATGCCACCCGCGCGGCTGCGGGCCGAGCTGTTCCAGCGGTACGGGCTCGACTGGGACCTCGGAGTGCCGCCGGACAGCGAGCCGCCCGGCGACACGCGCCATGGCTTCGCCGGGGATTCCTAGAAACGGTCCGGCCGCCCCCTTGCCGGGTCGGCCGGGAGCCATCTCAACTCCCCCGAATCCAAAGCCGGTTCAGGAACGCCGTGCCGCTTCCGCGTCGGCCGCCGCCAGGATCGCGTCCAGCAGACCGGGGAAGAGCGCACCCAGATCGTCTTCGCGCAGCACACTCATCTTCGCGGTGCCCCGGTAGATCTGCCGGATCACACCACACTCCCGCAGCACCCGGAAGTGGTGCGTGCTCGTCGACTTGGTCACCGGGAGCGCGAACCGCGAGCAGGCCAATTCCCCTGCGTCAGCCGCGAGTTCGCGGACAATGCGCATCCGCATCGGGTCGGCCAGCGCATGGAGCACCCCCTCCAGACAGATCTCGTCGCGCCCCGGATGGGCAAGGGCGCGGTTGCTCGCTGCAACTGTCACGACGACTCCACCTCATGGTTCCACTTCACCGACCCGGGCGATCGGCGCCGGGGCGATCAGGATCAGGATCAGCGACGAGCGGACCCGGTGACCCATTGTACGAGATCTCTCGTAGTTTGACACTCACCGTACTACGACGAGTATCGTACGAGCAGTCCCGACGCCGTTGTGAGTGGAGCCTGTCGTGAGCGCCTTGTTCGAGCCGTACACCCTGCGGTCGCTGACCGTCCCGAACCGCGTATGGATGCCCCCCATGTGCCAGTACTCGGCGGACAGTTCGGGGCCCGGCACCGGTGTCGCCAACGACTGGCACTTCTCGCACTACGCGGCCCGTGCCGCCGGTGGTACGGGCCTGGTCATCGTCGAGGCGACCGGCGTCAGCCCCGAGGCCCGCATCAGCCCGGCCGACCTCGGCATCTGGAACGACGCCCAGGTCGAGGCGTTCCGCCGGATCACCGGGTTCCTCAAGAGCCAGGGCACGGTCCCGGCAATCCAGCTGGCCCATGCCGGGCGCAAGGCGTCCGCCGACCGCCCCTGGAACGGCGGCGGTCCGGTGGGCCCGGACCAGGGCGGATGGCAGCCACTCGCACCCAGCGCGGTCCCCTTCGACGAGGGGCATCACGTACCGGAGGAGCTGACGACGGCTCAGATCAAGCAAATCGTCGGCCAGTTCGCGGATGCCGCCAGGCGGGCGCTGGATGCCGGATTCCAGGTCGTCGAGGTCCATGGCGCACATGGCTACCTGGTGGACGAGTTCCTGTCCCCGCACAGCAACCACCGCACCGACGAGTACGGCGGGTCCTTCGAGAACCGCACCCGTTTCGCCCTCGAAGTGGTCGACGCGGTACGGGCGGTGTGGCCGGACGAACTGCCGCTGTTCTTCCGGATCTCGGCCACCGACTGGCTGGACGAGGGCGGCTGGACGCCGGACGACACAGTGCGCCTCGCCCCCGTGCTCAAGGAGCACGGCGTGGACCTGCTGGACGTGTCGACCGGCGGCAACGCGACCCGGGTACGTATCCCGACCGGCCCCGGGTACCAGGTGCCGTTCGCCGCGCGCGTCAGGGCCGAGACCCCGCTGGCCGTCGCCGCGGTCGGCCTGATCACCGAGGTCGAACAGGCCGAGAAGATCCTGGCAAACGGCGAGGCCGACGCGGTGCTGCTCGGCCGGGAACTGCTCCGCAGCCCTTCCTGGGCCCGCCTCGCCGCCCGCGAGCTCGGCGACGAGGTGCACGTGCCGCAGCAGTACCACCGCTCCGCCTGACCTGACGAAGCAACCCTTGCCCGGTCGGACCAGGTGCCGGAGGGTGACCGCCGCTCGATTCGCGGCGGGTCACCTCCCAGCGCGGCCCGGCAGGTCCGTCGGGCGACCGGCAACACCGCGAGGGCGTTCTCGCCCCCTCGATGCCGCCGGCCTTCGACGCTGTCAGCTTTCGACGAGGACGACTTCGAGCGTGCGGGGACCATGAACACCCTCGACACGGTCGAGCTCGATGTCACTGGTCGCCGACGGACCGGAGATCCAGGTCGACGGACGCCCGGGATCCAAGCGCGGGAGTGCCTGCGGTACCGACGCCACCACCTGCTCCGGAGCCCGCACCACGCAGATGTGGTGGTCGGGGATGAGCGTGATGCGGCGGCGCCCCTGATCAGCACCTCCGTCCAGGACGATCGTGCCGGTCTCCGCGATCGCCACCGCGCAGCCGGTGACCACGCTGTCCACCGCGTCCAGTTCCTGCGCCGTCGCCGTCGGCGTGTCCTCGACCTTCCGGACACCGGTCGCTCCTGCCAGCCATTGCGGGGGAAGCCCTGCCGGTGCCAGGACGGTCCGTGAGCCGCGCTCGTCCAGCAGTCGCGCCAACAGGCCCGGAAGGCCGTCCGCCCGGGTGCGGTGGACGATCGCGCGGTAGTCGGCGAGGTTCTCGTGGAGGAGATCGAGGACGATCGCCGGATCATCGGCGGTATGCGTGCTCAGATAGTCACGCGAGATCTCAGGAGCCTGCGGAGCACCGGCAAGAGCAGTACGGACACGGGTGAGAATACGGTCACGGGACGTCATGCGCGGTTCTTCTTCCACCAGTCACGGAACGGTTCGGCCGGCAACTGCGGCAGGTCACGGCTCTGACCCCACTGCCGCCCACCAGGCCCCGGCAATTTCTTCGGATGCCCCTTCCGCGTCTTCGACGCCAACCGCTCCCCCGCACCCAGCGCTCCGGGATGGTTCAACACCCAGCCGGCCGCCTTCATCGCTGCCTTCTCCAGCCGATGCCCCTTGCCCCCCTGCTCCACGACCCGCTCCCGCAGATGCACCAGCACCTCCGGAATGTCGATCGCCACCGGACACACCTCGTAACACGCACCGCACAACGACGAAGCGAACGGCAGCGAGGCGTCGACCTCACTCCGGATCCCCCGCAGCTGAGGACTCAGAATCGCTCCGATCGGCCCCGGGTACACCGAGCCGTACGCATGACCGCCCGCCCGCTCATACACCGGACAGACATTCAGGCACGCCGAACACCGGATGCACCGCAACGCCTGACGCCCCACCTCGTCCCCCAGCGTCGCCGTGCGCCCGTTGTCCAGCAACACCAGATGGAACGCCTCCGGACCGTCCCCGTCCGTCACCCCCGTCCACATCGACGTGTACGGATTCATCCGCTCCGCCGTCGACGAACGTGGCAGCGTCTGCAGAAACACCTCCAGATCCCGCCACGACGGCACCACCTTCTCGATCCCCACCACCGAGATCAATGTCTCCGGCAGTGTCAGGCACATCCGCCCGTTGCCCTCCGACTCCACCACCACCAACGTCCCCGTCTCCGCGACCATGAAGTTCGCCCCGGAGATCCCCACCTTCGCCCGCAGGAACTTCTCCCGCAGATGAACCCGCGCCGCCTCGGCCAACTCCGCGGGCGAATCCGTCAGACCCTCCGGTGCCGGACGCCCCCACTCACTCATCGTCCGCACGAAGATCTCCCGGATCTCCTCCCGATTCCGGTGAATCGCCGGAACGAGAATGTGCGAGGGCCGGTCCTCGCCCAACTGCACGATCAACTCGGCCAGATCCGTCTCGAACGCAGCGATCCCCGCCGCCTCCAACGCCTCGTTCAGGCCGATCTCCTGCGTCGCCATCGACTTGACCTTGACGACCTCACGCTCACCGGTCGCCCGCACCAGATCCACCACGATCCGGTTCGCCTCATCGGCATCGGACGCCCAGTGCACCACCCCGCCGGCCGCCGTCACCGCGGCCTCCAACTCCACCAAATACCCGTCCAGACCACGCAGCGTCCGGTCCTTGATCTCCTTTCCCGCCTCCCGCAACGCACCCCAGTCCGCCAGCTCCCCGACCGCGACAGCCCGCTTGTCACGAATCGTGTGCGTCGCCCGGCGGAGATTCCCCCGCAGCCTCTCGTCGGTCACCGCCACCCCGGCGGCCACCGGGAACGACGGCATCCCCACAAACGTCCCGCTCATACCCAAGGCTCCTCTTCGGTCGACGCAAGAATTTCCGCGAGATGCAGGGGGCGCACCTCGGAACCCTGGCGTGACAGTGTCCCGCCGATGTGCATCAGGCAGGAGTTGTCGACGGTGCAGACCGCGGCGGCTCCGGTCCCGGTGATCGCACGGACCTTGTCCTCACCCATCGCCGAGGAGACCGCGGCGTTCTTCACCGCGAACGTCCCACCGAAACCACAGCATTCCTCCGCCCCCGGCAACTCCCGCAGCTCCAGCCCCCGCACCGCCTCCAGCAGCCGCCTCGGCCGGTCGCCCAGGCCCAGCATCCGCAGTCCATGACAGGTCGGGTGGTAAGTGACGCTGTGCGGGAAGTACGCACCGACATCCGTCACCCCCAGCACATCCACCAGGAACTCGGTGAGTTCATAGGTCTTCGGTACGGAGCGGGCCGCAGCAGTGGCGAGGCCGCTGCCGCGCCCCTCCGCCGCCGCCTTCCTGCCGATCCGCGGATAGTTGTCGCGCACCATCGCCGCGCACGAGCCGGACGGGGTGACCACGTAGTCGTAGTCGGCGAAGGCCATGTCGTACCGCCGGACCAGCGGCTCGGTCTCACGACGGTAGCCGGTGTTGTACTGCGGCTGCCCGCAGCACGTCTGCGCGGCCGGGAAGGCGACCTCCACCCCCAGCCGTTCCAGAAGTGTCACCACGGCACGGCCGGTTCGTGGGTACAGCGCATCGTTCACACAGGTCACGAAGAGTGCTACCCGCACAGTTCCTTCTCGGGGTCACGCACGGCCGGAGCCGCGGCAGGGGGTCGGGCGACGGTCGGTACGGAGGTGGGCACGTCGTCCTTGCGCCAACGCTCCGCCTACTCCGGGGCGCACCGCGGGGACTGACGTCGCGGAGTCGTCCATGCCATCTCCAGAGCGTTCGGATGTTTCCTATAGGAAGCACAGGACCTCCGGAGGGTAGCCCTGTCGACCGGTCGCGCGTCAACCCTTCTCGCTCGATTTTCTGGGTACGGAGGAGACTTCTGCAGGTGGGGGGTTCTCCCTGTTCCGCTTTTCCTATAGGTTCCATCCGAGTGACATCCGATCTATTGAGGAGGCTGCCGTATGCAGCTCATGCGACTGGGAGAGCTGGGCAGCGAACGCCCCGCCGTGCGGGAAGCCGGCGTGCTCTACGACCTCGGCCCGCTGACCGCCGATATCGACGGACGCTTCCTCGCCGACGGTGGCATCTCCCGGGTGCGGGAAGCTCTGCGGGCGGGTTCACTCGCCGAGTTCCCCGAGGGTGAACAGCTGCGCGTCGGTGCCCCGGTGGCCCGGCCGTCCGCTGTCGTCTGCATAGGACAGAACTACGCGGCGCACGCGGCCGAGTCGGGCAGCGAACCGCCCACCGCGCCGATCATCTTCTTCAAGCACCCCAACACCGTGGTCGGCCCGTACGACGACGTCCTGATCCCGCCCGGCGCGAAGACCGTGGACTGGGAGGTCGAACTCGCCGTCGTCATCGGCCGTACCGCCCGCTACCTCGACTCCGCGGAGGCCGCAGCTGCGTGTGTCGCGGGCTACGCGGTCTCGCACGACGTGTCGGAACGGACGTACCAGCTCGACGAATCGGGCGGCCAGTGGTCGAAGGGGAAGTCCAGCGAGACCTTCAACCCCCTGGGCCCGTGGCTGGTACCGGCCGAGGACCTCCCCCAGGGCCCGCAGGCGCTGAATCTGCGCAGCCGTGTCAACGGCGAGCCCCGGCAGGACTCCAGCACCGCGGACATGATCTTCGGGGTCCACGAGCTCGTACGCCACCTCAGTCACTACCTGGTGCTGGAGCCCGGCGACGTCATCAACACCGGCACCCCGCAGGGCGTCGCGCTCTCCGGCCGCTTCCCGTACCTCTCGGCGGGCGACGTGGTCGAGCTCGACATCGAAGGGCTGGGATCGCAGCGCCAGACGATGCGGGACGCGGTGACGGCCTGATGCAGCGGATCGCGCAGGTGATCAGGGTGCGCCCGGAGAAGCTGGCGGAGTACCGCGAGCTGCACCGGGCGGTCCCGGAGGCCGTGCTCGCCCGGCTGCGGGCGAGTCACATCGCCAACTACTCGATCCACCTGCTCGGTGACCGGCTCTTCAGTTACTTCGAGTACCACGGGGATGACCTGACGGCGGATCTCGCGGAGATCGCGCAGGACGAGGCGACCCGCGCGTGGTGGAAGCTGACAGACCCCTGCCAGGAGCGCGTCCCCGAGGCCGGGCCCGACGACTGGTGGGCTCCGACGGAGCAGGTCTTCCTCATGGAGTAGCCGCTCGCTCCGGTGCGCGCGGCGGAGACCCGGGCTCGCACGGTACAAGTCCTATAGGATGCGGGGACGGTCCCGGCTCACGCTGCGGGGCCGTCCCCGAGGGACCAGAGGAGGCCGGATGCTGTCGGACGCGGAAGCCCCGGAGCCGCCGCGCCAGGTCCTGGCCGACAGCGTCTACGAAGCCGTCCAGACCATGGTCATGGACCACCAGATCAAACCGGGCGCTCGCGTCGGCATCGAGGCCCTCGCCCGTACGCTCCAGGTCTCCCCGACCCCGGTACGCGAAGCGCTGGCCCGGCTGGAGGCGGACGGGCTGGTCACCAAGCGCTCACTCGCGGGCTACCGGGCCACCGAACTGCTCAGCCCGCAGGGCCTGGAGGAGCTGTTCGAGATGCGGCTGCTGCTGGAGCCGAGGGCCGCGGCGCTGGCCGCGGCGAACGCGGACGACGAACAGCTGGACTGCATCGAGAGCCTGGTGGAGGAGATGCGGGACCGCCCGGGTTCCGGTGAACGGTACGCCGTCTACCGCGAGTTCGCCGCGGGCGACCAGCGCTTCCACGACGCGATCGCCCGCGCCGCGGGCCGTCCCCTGCTGGCGGACGCGGTGATGCGGCTCCACTCCCATCTGCACATCTTCCGCCTGAGCAGCATCCCCGGGGCCGCCGCCCTGACCCTCGCCGAGCACGACCGCATCCTGCGCGCCGTGCTGCGCCGCAGTCCCGAGCGGGCCGCGGAGGCGATGACGGAGCATCTGCAGCACAGCATCCAACGTCAGCGCAGCCGTCAGCAGAGTCGGCGCTGACGCCGGCGAGCGCCCGGTCCCGGGGACTCGCGCCCGGACCGGTCACCCTCTTTTCGTGGAGTCCCTGTTCGTGGACTCCACGTTCATGGAGTCCCTGTTCATGGAGTCCCTGTTCATAGAGTCCCTGTTCATAGAGTCCCGGGGCGCGCCGTGCCAGGTGTTCCAGAGCGCGGCGTACGCCCCGTCGTCGGCCACGAGCTGGTCGTGTGTGCCGAGTTCGGCCAGCGCGCCGTCCGCCATGACAGCGACGCGGTCCGCGTCGTGCGCGGTGTGCAGGCGGTGCGCGATGGCGATGACCGTACGGCCTTCGAGGACGGCGGCCAGCGCGCGCTCGGTGTGCCGTGCCGTCGTCGGGTCGAGGAGGGCGGTCGCCTCGTCGAGTATCAGGGTGTGCGGGTCCGCCAGCACGACGCGGGCCAGGGCGAGTTGCTGGGCCTGGGCTCCGTCGAGCTGCTGCCCGCCCGCGCCCAGTTCGGTGGACAGCCCGTCGGGGAGGTCCGCCACCCAGTCGGCGCCCACCGCGGCGAGCGCCGCGGTCAGTTCGTCGTCGGTCGCGGAGACCGCGGCGACCAGCAGGTTGTCCCGTACCGTGCCGAGGAAGACATGGTGTTCCTGGGTGACCAGGACGACCTGGCGGCGCAGTTGCTCGGGACCCAGGTCGGCCAGCGGCAGTCCACCGACCGTGACCGTGCCGGTGTGCGGGGCGTCGACACCGGCGAGGAGCCTGCCGAGGGTGGATTTCCCCGCTCCCGACGGTCCGACGACGGCCAGCCGTTCGCCGGGCCGCACCGTCAGGTCGACCCCGTGCAGGACATCGGGCCCGCTCTCGTAGGCGTAGCGGACGCCTGCCATCTCGATACGGTCGTCCGCGGGCGCACCCGTGGGCGCGGGAACGGCGACGGACGGAGCCTGGGCCAGCCCCTCCACCCTGGCGAACGCGGCTCCACTGCTCTGCAGCTGTTCCATCCACTGGAGGACGACGTCCAGCGGTGCGGCGAGCTGGCGGAGGTAGACCGCGGAGGCGACGACCGCGCCCAGTGTCACCACCCCCCGGTCGTGCAGGACACCGCCGAAGAGCAGGACAGCGATCACCGGCAGTACGTGTGAGACGTCCACCGACGGGAACAGCACGCTGCGCAGCTGCAGGGTCCGCAGGCGGGTGCGCCGCCAGTTGTCGATCGCCTCGTCACAGGATTCGATGCGCCGTTGTTCCAGGCCGAGCGCCTCGACCGTGCGGGCGCCGGACGCGGTGGCGGTGAGTACTTCGGTGACGGCCGAGTAGGCGGCGCCCTCGGCGAGGTAGGCGGTCCGTGCCCGGCGCAGGTACCAGCGCCCCGCACACCAGATGCCCACCAGGCCGATCAGTCCGCAGCAGCCGAGCAGCGGGTTGACGGCGAAGACTGCGCCGAGGATGAACAGGGCCTGGACGAGGGCGGTGAAGACGTCCGGGGCGGCGTCCCGCAGGGTCGTGCCCACGTTGGCGACGTCCACGGTCCCGCGGACCGTGAGATCGCCGGTGCCCGCGCGTTCCACGACCGTGACGGGCAGGGCGAGCGCACGGTCGACGAACTGCTCGCGGACCCGCGCCGATGTCCGCTCGCCGAAGCGGTACGCGAAGTGGCCCGCGTAGCGCGTGAGCAGCAGCTCCGCCAGGGAGAAGAGCAGGATGGCGAGGGCGAGCCGGTCGACGGTGGAGACCCCGCCGCCCGCGCCGACCCGGTCGATGATGCGGCCGAGCAGCCACGGCCCGGCGAGACCGGCCGCAGCGGCCAGGGCGTTGAGCACGATGACCGCGGTGAAGGCCCGTGCGTCCTGGCGGATCAGCTGACCGGCCGCCCTGCGGACCGAGCGCTTCCCGGCGACCGGAAGCAGTCGGCCGGTCATCGGACGGCCGCCTTCGGCTCCGGCCCGTGGGTGTCCGTACCTCGCGCACCGTCCATGCCCTCGCCCTCTCCGTCCTCCGTGGTGCCCTCCTCTTCGGGGGCCTCCTCGCCCGTACTTTCGGGGGCCTCCTCGCCCGTACTGCGGACGACCAGGGCCCGGTAGCCGGGCTCGTCGCGCAGCAGCTCGAAATGGCCGCCGACGGCGGCCGTCACCCCGTCGACCAGGTAGTAGACGGTGTCCGCCCTTTCCAGCAGCAGGGGCGACGTGGTGGTGACCAGCGTCGTACCGCCGGCACGTGCCGCCTTGAGCCGGGCCGCGACGGCGGCCTCGGTGTGTGCGTCGACCGCCGATGTGGGCTCGGCGGCAAGCAGCACTTCGGGATCGGCCAGCAGGGCCCTGACCAGCCGGATCCTCTGGCGCTGGCCGCCCGAGAGGTTGCGGCCCTGCGCGTCGAGCGGTGTGGCGAGTCCGTCGGGCAGCCCGTTGACGATGTCCTGGGCCACCGCCGTGTGCAGTGCGTGGGTGATCGCGTCGTCGTCCCGGTCCGTCTTGCCCTCGACGGCCTGCCGGAGGGTGGCCGCGAACAGGTCGGACTCGTTGTCGGCGACCAGGATCCGCGCACGCACCTGGGCGAGCGGTACCGCGTCGAGCCGTACGTCGCCCCAGGTGGCGTCCGATCCGGTGAACCGGCCGAGGCGGTCGATCACTTCGGCGCTCTCGGCGGGGCGCGCGCCGACCAGCGCGGTCAGCAGACCCGGCGCCACCTCGACCCCCGACACCGGATCGCGCAGTACGGAGGGCCGGCTCGGTGCGTCCACGGGGGACGGGCCTGTTACCCCTCCGGGTTCCAGGTTCAGGAATCGCACCACGCGCCGGGCGGCCACCAGCCCCCGGCTGATTCCGTAGCCACCCTCGATGAAGTAAGCCACCGGTACCACGAGGACCGCCACGTAGCCGTACACGGCCACCAGTTGCCCGGCCGTGATGGTCCCCTCGACGGCCAGCCGGGCCGCCAGCCAGGTGACGGCGGCAAGGAACAGCGCGGGGAGTCCCACCGCGAGGGCCTGGATCCAGCTGGTCACCGCGCCGACCCGGTAGCCCTCCGCGCGGAGTGCCTGTGAGCCGCGCCGGTACCGGTCGGCGTACAGCCCTTTTCCGCCGAGGCCGCCGAGGACCCGCAGCCCGCCCACCAGGTCGGCGAGGCGGGCCGCGAGCTCTCCCTGCCGCTCGCGGTAGGTGGTCTCGACGCCCTGGAGGCGTCCGAGCAGGGGGCCGACCAGCACCGCAAGCACCGGCACACCGAGCAGCAGCACGATCATGATCAGCGGGGACACGGTGAACAGCAGCCCTGCCACCACGCAGTAGGCGACGACCGCTCCGATGCCCGGACCGGTGACCGTGAGGGTCTCGCTGATCCGTGCCACGTCGCTGCCGCCGATGGTGGCGACCTCGCCGGCCGTGACCCGGCGCGGCAGAACCGCGCCGAGCCGGGTCGAGTGCCGGACCACGACCTGGACGGTACGGAAGGCCGCGTCCATCCGGACCTTGGTCATCGTGCGGTGCCGCATGATGCTGAGCCAGGCGTTCAGCACGCCGACGCCCAGCAGTGCGGCGGCCCAGCCGAGCAGCGCACCGGAATGTCCGGGCTGGAGTCCGTCGTCGATCGCCCGTTGGAGCAGATAGGGCGGCAAGGTGAGACCGACCGTCGCCGTAGTGCCCAGGAGGGCGCCTGTCGCGATCCTGCGGGGCTGGCTGGTGATCAGCCACCACAGGTACCGCCCGGCGCTCCGACTGTCCGGGGTTCCCGGATTCCGCTGCGTCGCTGCCATGATCATGACCCTACTGGGGGCCTCAACTGCCCTACGAGGACGGGTCGGTGCGGCACGGCACCGGGGCGGATCCGGCTTCCGGCACCGTCCGCCGGGGCGGGCGGGGCGGGTCACGGGTCACAGGACGGACCGCTCCCGGAGGTCACTGTCAGTGGCGGGAGGCACACTGACAGGTATCCGTGACAAGGACGTCCTGGAGGTATTGATCATGACCGAGGTACTCCTGACCGTAGGCACGCGCAAGGGCCTCTTCATCGGCCGCAGAACCGGTCCGGGAACCGGTCCGGGAACCGGTCCGGGAACCGGTCCGGGAAAGGCCGGATCCTGGGAGTTCGAAGGGCCGTACTTCAACTCGCAGGCCGTGTACTCGATCGCCATCGACACGCGCCGTGACACGCCGAGACTCCTGGTCGGCGGGGACAGCGCGCACTGGGGCCCGTCGGTGTTCCACTCGGACGACCTCGGGGCGAGCTGGAGCGAGGCGAAGAAGCCGGCGGTCACGTTCCCGAAGGACACCGGGGCTTCGTTGGAGCGGGTGTGGCAGCTGCACCCGGCGGGCCCCGCAGCGCCCGATGTGGTCTACGCGGGGACGGAACCGGCCGCGCTGTTCCGGTCGGAGGACCGGGGCGAGACGTTCGAGCTGGTGCGCCCCCTGTGGGAGCACCCGACCCGGTCGAAATGGGTACCCGGCGGCGGGGGCGAGGCGGTGCACACGGTCGTCACCGACCGGCGGAGCGCCGACGCGGTGACTGTCGCGGTCTCCACGGCCGGGGTGTTCCGCTCCCTGGACGGCGGTGCGGACTGGGAGCCGTCCAACAAGGGGGTGTCGGCGGTCTTCCTGCCGGATCCCGACCCGGAGTTCGGTCAGTGCGTCCACAAGATCGCGCAGGACGCCGGGGACCCGGACCGGCTGTATCTGCAGAACCACTGGGGCGTCTACCGCAGCGACGATGCGGGCGCCAGCTGGAAGGACATCGGCGCGGGCCTGCCGTCCACCTTCGGCTTCGCGGTCGCCGCCCATCCGCACCGCGCGGACACGGCGTACGTCTTCCCCATCACCGCCGACTCGGACCGGGTCCCCGCGGACCACAAGTGCCGTGTCTACCGGACGAGCGACGCGGGATCGAGCTGGGAGGCGCTGTCCGCCGGGCTGCCCCGGGAGGAGCACTACGGCACGGTGCTGCGCGACGCGCTCACCACGGACGACGCGGATCCGGCCGGGGTCTACTTCGGCAACCGCAACGGCGAGGTGTACGCCAGTGCGGACGACGGCGACAGCTGGCAGCAGCTCGCCTCGCACCTGCCCGACGTGCTCTGCGTCAGGGCGGCGGTGATCGGCTGACCGTACCCGGCACCGTCCCGGTGCGCCGCACCAGTAGAGTGACGCCCCGTGGCAGCACGACCGTTGAATGAAATTGTCGAGGCGGGGTGGGCGCAGGCGCTCGCACCCGCAGCCGAGCGGATCACGGCGATGGGCGGCTTCCTGCGCGCCGAGATCGCCGCAGGACGCACCTACCTCCCGGCGGGGGCGAACGTGCTGCGCGCGTTCCAGCAGCCGTTCGACGAGGTACGCGTCCTGATCGTCGGCCAGGATCCCTATCCGACACCGGGTCATGCCGTGGGGCTGAGCTTCTCGGTGGCACCGGAGGTACGGCCGGTGCCCGGCAGCCTGGACAACATCTTCCGCGAACTGCACGCGGATCTGGGCCTGCCGCGTCCCTCCACGGGCGATCTGACTCCGTGGGCGGCACAGGGCGTACTGCTGCTCAACAGGGCGCTGACGACGGCGCCCCGCACACCGGCCGCGCATCGCGGCAAGGGCTGGGAGGAAGTGACCGAACAGGCCATCCGGGCGCTCGTGGCGCGGGGGAAGCCGCTGGTCTCGGTGCTGTGGGGGCGTGACGCCCGTAACCTGCGGCCCCTGCTGGGCGACCTGCCGGCGGTCGAGTCCGCGCACCCCTCACCCATGTCGGCGGACCGCGGATTCTTCGGTTCGCGCCCGTTCAGCCGGACGAACGAACTGCTGATCCGCCAGGGCGCGCAGCCCGTCGACTGGCGGTTGCCGTGACCTGGGTGCTGGGGGTGGATTCCGGCGGTTCCGGGCTGCGGGTCGCACTCGCCGAGGCATCGGAGCACGGCAGCACCGCGCCGGTCGCCGCCCGAGAGCCACTCGCCTCGCGTGAGCCCGTACGGACCGGCGCTTCCGGGATCGAATCAGCGCACCTGCTCGGCCAGTTGCTGCCGATGGCCCGTGAACTGCTCGGCCGCGCCGGGGGTGTCGAGGTGTCGGCCGTGGCGATCGGCGCCGCCGGGATGGCGACGCTCGGTGATGACCTGCGCGCCGAACTGCCGGCCGCGCTGGAGAGTTCGCTCGGCGTCCGGCGCCTGGCCCTGGCCGCCGACGCGGTGACGGCCTATGCCGGGGCGCTGGGACAGCGGCCCGGTGCGGTGGTCGCGGCAGGCACCGGGATGATCGCGCTGGGTACCGATCTCACCGACTGGCGCAGGGCCGACGGGTGGGGCCATCTGCTCGGCGACTGCGGCGGCGGAGCCTGGATCGGCCGGGCGGGGCTGGAAGCGGCGATGCGTGCGTACGACGGACGGCGCGGCGGCTCCACGGCACTGCTGGAGCGGGCCGAGGCGGTGTTCGGTCCGGCAGCCGGTCTGCCCGGCCGGCTCTACCCCCGCTCGGACCGGCCCGCGGTCCTCGCGTCGTTCGCCCCGGAGGTGGCTCGGTGCGCCGGGGACGGTGATCCGGTGGCGCGCACGATTCTGCGGAACGCGGCCCGGCAGATCGTCGAGGCCGCCGCCGCGGTCTGCCCGCCGGAGTCGGACGGAGCCTGCGAAGTCGCCCTCACCGGTGGCCTGTTCAAGATGGGGAATGCCCTTCTCACACCCACGGGTGAAGAGTTCGCCGGGCAGTTGCCGTACACGCGGCCCGTGCCCGCGGTCGGGGACCCGTTGGCGGGGGCCCTGCTCATCGCTTCCGCACTCGCCACGGAAAGTCTGCGACTGCCGCACCACCCAAAGCTCTTGCGCGTGGTGGCGGAACAGGATACGGGATCCGGTTGACCTGCAACGGATAAATGGGGACAGACGTCGCACGAAAGCACCCTCCCCGAACGGTCCGGCCTGCAAAGCCAGTAGCATGCGGCGCCATGAGCTCCCCCAATGGGCCCGCATCCGGCCTGCCCGTACGAATGCCGCGACCTCGCCAGACGGGACGGCACCGCCGCCCGGAACCCGCGGTGGCCCCTGAGGGCGCGCCCGCGCTGGTTCTCGCTGTTCCCGGCACGCCTTCCGCCGCTGTGCGCGGTCTGGCGGAAGAAGTCATCTCCATCGCCCGTTCCGAGCTGCCCGGCCTGGACGCCCGGATCGGTTACCTGGACGGCGCCGACGACGAGTTCCCCGCCCTGGAGACCGTCCTCTCCCACACCGCGACGGAGCGCGTGGCGCGCTACGAGCAGGCGAAGGCGGTCGGCCGTGAGGTCGCCGAGCCCACCGGCCCGACCGCCGTCGTGGTGCCCCTGCTGGCGGGTCCGGACGCGGCCACCGAGCGGCGCATACGGCAGGCCGTCATGGACAGCACCACGTCGGCGGAGCTGACCGAGGTGCTCGGCCCGCACCCGCTGCTCGCGGAGGGGCTGCACGTCCGCCTGTCGGAGGCCGGGCTGTCCCGCGCCGACCGGGCCAGGCTGTTCACGGTCGCCACCGCGGCCGACGGCATCATCCTGGCGACGGTCGGCGGCGAGGAGGCCGTGCAGGCCGCCGGGATCACCGGGATGCTGCTGGCCGCCCGGCTGGCCGTACCGGTGATGGCCGCCGCGCTGGACGTCGACGGTTCCATCACGTCGGTCGCCGAGCAGCTGCGTGGCTCGGGCTCGCTCCAGCTCGCGCTCGCGCCGTACCTGATCGGCCCCGAGGTGACGGAGGAGTTGCTGGACAGCGCCGCCAAGGAGGCGGGCTGCGCCGCTGCCGAGGCCCTCGGCGCCTACCCGGCGGTCGGCAAGCTGGTTCTCTCGAAGTACACGGCCGCGCTGGGCATCACCCCGCAGCAGCCGTCCCAGGGGGCTCCGGTCGGCTGACCGCGCGGGCCTCGTGATGCGCGTGTGAAGGGGCTCGCACCGGCGTTCCGGTGCGAGCCCCTTCACGCGGAGGCGGTCCACCGGCCCCGCAGTCGTCAGCCCGTCAGCCCGTCAGGCAAAGACCACGCACGAGGCGGCAGCCACCGCGACGGCCCCCGCGCGGCCGGGGATGCCCGTCGCGGCGTCGATGTCGAACCAGGTGACGTCCCCGGAGCGCTCGTTGGCCGCGTACAACCGCTGCCCCGAGGGGTCCAGGGCGAGATCGCGCGGCCACCGGCCGCCGCAGCCCACCGTGGTGATCAGAACGGGCTTCTCCCCGCTCTCGTCGAGCGCGAGGACCGAGATGCTGTCGTGTCCCCGGTTCGCCGCCCAGACGAACCGCCCGTCCGCCGCGACGACGACCGCGGAGGCATAGGTCTCCCCCTCCGTGCCCTCGGGCAGCAGCGCCGTCTCACCGACCGGCTCGAGCGTGCCGGTTCCGGCGTCCCAGCGGCAGACCGTGAGCGTCGGCTCCAGTTCGTTGACTACGTACGCGTGGGTGCCCGCGGGGTGGAAGGCCAGGTGGCGCGGTCCGCTCCCCGGCCGCAACGCGGTCTCCCCGTGCAGCCGCAGCGTGCCGGTCGCCGCGTCGAGTGCGCAGATCCGTACGGAGTCGGTGCCGAGGTCGACGCTCAGCACCCAGCGTCCGGAGGGGTCCTGCTTCACCTGGTGGGCGTGCGCGCTCTCCTGGCGCTCCGGGTGCGGACCGCTGCCCTCGTGGTGCAGTACCGACGACAGCGCGTCCAGGCCGCCGTCCTGGGCGCGGACGGGCAGCACGCTGACGCTTCCCGAGCTGTAGTTGGCCGTGACGAGACGGCCGCCCGTGAGGGCGAGATGGGTGGGGTCCGCACCGTCCACCCGCACCGCGGTCCCGATCAGCCGGGGCTGGGCGCCGGTCACGTCGAAGGCCGCCGCCGCGCCGTCGGGCGTCTCGGAGACCGCGTAGAGGACCGTGCCGTCCGGGGACGGGGCGAGGAACGAGGGGTTCGGCACGGCATCGGTCGCCCCCAGGACGGTCAGAGCCCCCGTCTCCGGGTCCAGGGAGGCGGCGACGAGGCCCGGCCCCCCACCCGACGTGAACGACCCTATGAATGCCCGCCCGGCGCCTGTCGTGCCCACGGTGCGACCCCTCTCCGCTGGTGCCCGGCCAGTACCTGGCCGGTGTCGGGGCAGACGCTAGCAGGGGGTCTAGACCTTTTTCCGACCGGCACCGGAGCAGATGCAGCTCCGCCCCGGCTGGTCGACGACCGGCCGGGGCGGAGCTGTTACGGGATCAGGAACCTCAGCCCAGGCTGGCGATGGCCTGGTTGAAGGTCGCCGACGGGCGCATGACGGCCGAGGCCTTGGCGGCGTCGGGCTGGTAGTAGCTGCCGATGTCGACGGGCGAACCCTGCACCGCGATCAGCTCGTCGACGATGGTCTGCTCCTGCTCGCCCAGCGTCTTGGCGAGCGCGGCGAACGCCTCCGCGAGCTGCGCGTCGTCGGTCTGCGCAGCCAGCTCCTGGGCCCAGTACAGCGCCAGGTAGAAGTGGCTGCCGCGGTTGTCGATGCCGCCCAGCTTGCGGCTCGGCGACTTGTCCTCGTTGAGGAACGTGCCGGTCGCGCGGTCGAGGGTGTCGGCGAGCACCTGTGCGCGCGCGTTGCCCGTCGTCTGAGCGAGGTGCTCGAAGCTGACCGCGAGGGCGAGGAACTCGCCCAGGCTGTCCCAGCGGAGGTAGTTCTCCTTGATGAGCTGCTGGACGTGCTTCGGCGCGGAGCCGCCGGCGCCGGTCTCGAACAGCCCGCCGCCGTTCATGAGCGGGACGACCGAGAGCATCTTCGCGCTCGTGCCCAGCTCAAGGATCGGGAACAGGTCGGTCAGGTAGTCACGCAGCACATTGCCGGTGACCGAGATGGTGTCCTCGCCGCGGCGGATGCGCTCCAGCGAGAACGCGATCGCGTCCTCCGGCGTCATGATCTCGATCTGCAGGCCGGTGGTGTCGTGCTCCGGGAGGTACGCCTTGACCTTCGCGATCAGGCTGGCGTCGTGCGCCCGGCTCTCGTCGAGCCAGAACACGGCCGGGACACCGGTCGCGCGGGCGCGGGTGACGGCGAGCTTGACCCAGTCCTGGATCGGCAGGTCCTTGGTCTGGCACATGCGCCAGATGTCACCGGCGCTCACCGCGTGCTCCAGCACGGCGTTGCCCTGACCGTCGACGACCCGCACCGTACCCGTGGTGGGGATCTCGAAGGTCTTGTCGTGGCTGCCGTACTCCTCGGCCTTCTGCGCCATCAGGCCGACGTTCGGGACGGAGCCCATCGTCGACGGGTCGTAGGCACCGTGCGCACGGCAGTCGTCGATGACGACCTGGTAGATACCGGCGTAGCTGCTGTCCGGGATGGTCGCGAGGGTGTCGGCCTCCTGGCCGTCCGGGCCCCACATGTGACCGGAGGTGCGGATCATCGCCGGCATGGAGGCGTCGACGATGACATCGCTCGGTACGTGCAGGTTGGTGATGCCGCGGTCGGAGTCGACCATCGCCAGCGCGGGGCCCTCGGCGAGCTCGGCCTCGAAGGACGCCTGGATCTTCGCGCCGTCGGACAGCGAGTCCAGGCCCTTGAGGATGCCGCCGAGACCGTCGTTCGGGGTCAGTCCGGCCGCCGCGAGCGCGGCACCGTGCTCGGCGAACGTCTTCGGGAAGAAGGCGCGCACCACGTGACCGAAGATGATCGGGTCGGAGACCTTCATCATCGTGGCCTTGAGGTGGACCGAGAACAGCACGCCCTCGGCCTTGGCGCGGGCGATCTGCGCCGTGAAGAACTCACGGAGCGCGGCGACCCGCATCACCGAGGCGTCGATGACCTCGCCGGCCAGTACGGGCACCGACTCGCGCAGCACGGTGGTGCTGCCGTCGTCGCCCGCCAGCTCGATGCGGAGCGTGCCGGCTTCGGCGATGACCACGGACTTCTCGGTGGAGCGGAAGTCGTCGGCGTCCATGTGGGCGACGTTCGTCTTCGACTCGGCGGTCCAGGCACCCATGCGGTGCGGGTGCGCCTTCGCGTAGTTCTTGACCGAGGCGGGGGCCCGGCGGTCGGAGTTGCCCTCGCGCAGAACCGGGTTGACCGCGCTGCCCTTGACCTTGTCGTACCGGGCGCGGACGTCCTTGTCCTCGTCGGACTTCGGGTCGTCCGGGTAGTCCGGCAGCGCGTAGCCCTGCGCCTGCAGCTCGGCGATCGCGGCCTTCAGCTGCGGAATCGACGCCGAGATGTTCGGCAGCTTGATGATGTTCGCGCCGGGCGTCCTGGCCAGCTCACCGAGCTCGGCGAGTGCGTCGTCGACACGCAGGTTCTCGTCGAGACGGTCGGGAAAACTGGCGATGATGCGCCCTGCCAGGGAGATGTCACGGCTCTCCACCGTGACACCCGCCGTGGAGGCGTACGCCTGGATCACGGGCAAGAACGAATACGTCGCCAGGGCCGGGGCTTCGTCGGTATGTGTATAGATGATGGTCGAGTCAGTCACCGGGTGCTCCGCTCCACGTCTGCAACATTGCTTGACATCAAGATATCTCCTGAGCGGCCCCCTCTCGACAGGGCCCCGCGTCACCTGAGGCCGAAACGTCTTGCCGGGGCCTGGGCCTCAGGACCGGTGGCCGAAGAATTCGATCTCCGCGATGGCCAGCCGGTGGCCTTTCGCGGTGCCGTAGGCCGCGTCGGTGGTCAGCCGGGCCCGGACGATCTTCGAACCGTGTACGTCGAAGGTCTGCTGGCCCGGCTGGTCGGCAAGGGTGATCTTCTTGGTGATCTGCTTCCCCTCCCGGGTGGTCAGCAGCACAGTGATCTTCGCCGGGCGGGCCTGCTCCAGGAACTCGTCCTGTTTGGCCGAGGTGCCGGAGAAGATGATCACCTTGAGCAGCCGGACCGGCTGGTCGAAGTCGCACTCCACGAATTCGCCGGTGCCGGGGCCGACGGCTTTCGGCGCCCAGTACCGGTTGTTGAATCCGTCGAACGCGGCAGCCGCCGGGTGGCCGCGTTCGGCGCTGGAGCTGCGGTAGGCCGCGGGCGGCATCGACTCCGGGGTCCCGGTCTCGTCCTCGGCGAATCCGAACACCGCCCGCAGATGCGGCAGCGCGAACCAGACCGCACAGGCCAGCACGACGAGGGTGAGGGGCAGCGCCAGGCTGGGGCGGCGCCAGAGACGGCGGCGTGGCCTGGTCCCGGCGGTGAGCGCCTGCCGGGGACGGCGACGGAAGATCCGGCGCCACCAGGGGAGCGGGATCCCGGGTGGCGGACCGGGGTTCAGGAGCAGGGCGCAGTGGAAGCACAGCGTACGGTCCGGGCTGTTCTCGGTACGGCAGTTGGGGCAGCGGACGGTGCCGGTGACCGTGCGGGCCGGTGCGGTGGGCGCCGGGTCCGGTGCGGGGTCGGGCAGCACCTCGGGGCCCGGAACGTGCGCGTCGGGCAGGTCCCCGGGGCGGCGTGGAGCGGCCGTGACGGGTGCCGGGGGCGCCGGTACCGGGGGTGCGGGCGTCTGCGGGGG
Source organism: Streptomyces sp. NBC_01267 (assembly GCF_036241575.1). Taxonomy (NCBI): domain Bacteria; kingdom Bacillati; phylum Actinomycetota; class Actinomycetes; order Kitasatosporales; family Streptomycetaceae; genus Streptomyces; species Streptomyces sp. NBC_01267. Next base: position 783,498 of record NZ_CP108455.1, read on the forward strand.
CGGTACGGGCGCGGGCCCCGAGCCAGGCGGGGACGGTACAGGTGCAGGTGCAGGACCCGGACCGGGTGGGGGCAGCTGCGGAGGCGGTGCAGGCGCAGGCCCCGGACCCGGCTGCTGCTGCTGCTGCTGCTGCTGCTGCTGCTGGGACCGTACAGGCGTCGGCGACTGCGGAGGCGGGGCAGGCACAGGCCCCGGACCGGGCGCGGGCGCCGTCGTCCGGTCACCCTCTTCCGCCTCCGGTTCCTCCCACTCCAGGAACGCCGCACACGCCACGCAGAACGCCGTCCCCGGCGCGTTCCGGTGCCCACAGGCTTCACAGATCACCGTCCACCCCCCGCTTCCGGCGGCTGCGGTCCGGCGCCCTGCCCGGTACCGCCCGCGAGGATCTCCAGCTCGTACCCCACGTGCGCGGGGACCTCGGTGAGGATCAGTTCCTCCAGCCGTACCCGGTCGATCCGGTGCGGTTCCGGCACCCGGACCCGGATCGTCACCCCGGGGCGGGGGCGGCCGGGCAGTGCGGTGCCGGAGTGCGACGACCACACCGTGCCGCCGCTCTCGGAGATCTCCGGCTCGGCGCCGGTCTCCAGCCGCACCGCGTCCGCCAGCCCGCGCAGGGTCCCCCGCCTGCTGTGCCGGGACACCGCTCCGCGTACGGCCGCACGGCGCTGCGGGAGGGGGCTGTCCTCGTACGGTTCGACCGCGACCCACTGGGCCAGCCAGCCGAGGAAGTCGTCGGGGGCGCTGCGCGGATCGAGGTGGGCCGGGAGGTTGTCGATGGTGAGGAGGACGGGAGCGAGTACGTCGTCGAGCGCGGCGAGGAACCGCTGGAGGAAGTCCTGCTCCAGGTAGACGGCGGGCAGCTGGTCGATCAGCGGGTGCGGGGTCGGGAGCCCGGGAACGCCGGTGCGCGAGGACATGGGGCTCAGGCCTCCCGGATCCGGAGCTGGTGTTCGTAGCTGAAGACCAGCGCGTGCCGGTCGAGGGTGATGCGGGTGGTCGCCGCGGTGCGCTCCCCGGTCACCGGGTCCGCCGGGTAGAGCCGTACGTCCTCCACCAGGTCCACGCCGGGCACCTGCTGCAGCACGGCGAACGCCTCGCCCGACTGGATCGGCCGGCCGAACGGCCAGCCCTGCCCGCCCGGACCACCGGTCAGCGCGTTGAAGTACCCGTACAGCGCGGCCAGGGCCGTCTCCTGCACCCGTTCGGCGTCCGCCCCCCGCCGCGCCTGGGCCGAGGCGACGACGGTGACGCCCTGGTAGAAGGGCGGTTCCACCACCAGCCTGGCCCCGATCGGGCGCCGCTCGTCGAGGTGGCCCGCGATGAGGGCCAGGGTGTGCTGCGGCGGGATCAGCTCGTCGAACTCGATCCGGCCCTGCTCGTCGCTGCGCCCGGACGGTACGACGAGCAGCCGCACCCCGCCCGCCTCGGCGTCCGTGTCTCCCCCGGGAATGCAGTGGACCCTGGCGGCGTCCGGGGCGACCTCGCGCGCGAGCAGTTCGTAGTCCTGCGGGACGACGGCCCGGTGCAGCGTCCGCAGCGTCATGGGGCCGCGTACCCGCGCGCTCTCGACGGTCTCACCGTCCACCCCGCCCAGCGCCGGGCTGCGGTTCTCCACCCGGGCGACGTACGGGAGGGCGCTGCGCAGCACCCGGAGCGTGGAGCGGGCGACGTTTCCGCGCAGGCCGCCGCCCGTGCGGTACGAGCGCACCCGGACAGCGGCCCCCTTCGGCGGCACCGCCCCGTAGTACCGGACGCTGCCGTCCCGTTCGCGGACCGCGGGACCGAATTCGACGCGTCCCGAGTTGGGATCCAGGGTGATGTGCCGGTCCTCGGGGCCCGAGTGCGCGAAGTCGTCGACCCGCGTCCAGTGGGTGCCTTCGGGTCCGGCGGCCGGGTCCGCCACCTCGACGACGAAGTCGCCGGGGACGACGGGCGGCCGGGCGACCCGGAGCGTCTGGCCCGGTACGCCCTCGGCGTGCCCGAGCACCTCGTCGGTGACCGTCTCGGCGTGCTCGGCGTCGACGGTCGCTCCGATGGTGAACGCGCTGATCCGGCGGACGACGGGCGGGGCCACGTAGGTCGGCTGGTCGGCGGCGGCCTCGATCAGCCGACAGCGCAGCCAGCCGCCGGTCCGGCGCACCACCCGCGCCGCGGTGTGCGTGCCGGGGAGGTGGAGGATCAGTTCGCCGGACCGGTTGAACCCGCCGGTGGTGTCCTTCTCGATCTCGCAGACCGCCCAGGCGCTGCCGTCCCAGGCTTCCCAGATCAGCGGGGGCCGCGAGGGGTCCACGCCGACGCCCTCGACCCGGCACTCCAGCCGCAGCACGACCACACCGGCCGGAACCGGCGAGCTGAGTCCGATGTACAGGGCGTCGCCGGGCGCGGGGGTGGTCCCGAAGCACGGGACGTCCCGGCCGATCGACAGTTCCTCGGTGCGGTCGACGGCGTCCCCGGACGCCGGCCAGGTGGCGAGGTGCGCGAACTCGCAGGGTTCGACGGAGAGTTCGCTGCTGGTGGTGAAGACCACCGCTTCCTCCGTCTCGGTGCGGACGGTGGCGACCTCCGTTCCGGCCCGTACGACCACGGCTTCCGGCTGGGGCGCGGAGAGCCGGAACGTCACCCGGGTGTGGGCGGCCGTCGGCGGGTGGAGCTGGACGCCGATCAGGTCCAGGAAGGTCAGATAGCTCTTCTCCGGCACCCGGTTCACCCGGTAGACGAGCTGGTCGACCATGGTCGCGAACGCCTCGATGAGCGTCACTCCGGGGTCCGACACATTGTGGTCGGTCCACTCCGGGCAGCGCTGCTGGACGAGGCGCTTGGCCTCGTCCACCAGCCCTTGGAAGCGGCGGTCGTCCAGATGCGGACTGGGCAGTGTCACGCGCCGTCTCCCTTGGCCTGTTCGTGCTGGGGCGCCTGTCCGTGGTGGGGCGCCTGTTCATGGTGGGGCGCCTGGTCGTCGTGCTGCGGGATGACGTAGAACGGGAAGACCAGGTTCCGGGGGTCGTTGGCGCCGCGCACCGTGTAGCCGATGTCGATGTAGAGCACGCCGTTGTCCGCCTCGTCGAACCGGACCGCCACCTCGGTCACCTCGATGCGGGGCTCCCACCGGTCGAGCGCGAGCCGTACCTCGTACGCGAGTTGCCCCGCCGTTCCCGCGTCGGCGGGCGCGAAGACGTAGTCGTTGACGGCGCAGCCGAACTCCGGCCGCATGGGCCGCTCCCCCGGTGAGGTCGCCAGGATCAGCCGGATGGATTCCTCCAGTTCGTGCTCGCCGCGCACCAGGGCGATCGAACCGGTGGCGTCGGTACGCGGCGGAAAGGCCCAGCCCGCGCCGATGAACTCCTGGCCCATGTCCGTTCAGCCCCCGATCAGCACCGTCGCGCAGCCGGACACGATCGGTGAACCGCACCCGGACAGGTCTCCGGCGCGGGCGGCGGGATGGCCCCCGATCAGCACGGAGGAGCTGCCGGGCGGCGCGATCGTGGACGGCGGATGGGCGGCCGGGGACGTGCAGTGGTGCACGGTGCCGACCGTGGCGGCGGGTTGGCCGCCGATGAGGACCGTCGGGACGCCGGGCGGGCCGATCGTCCCGGGGTGGCCGGTGGGGTCGCCGACCCGTGCGGCTGCGGCAGACATGGATGTACGTTCCTCTCGGTCAGCACGTCGGGGTACGCGGAAACATCAGCGGAGCCGTCTGTCGGGTCGGCACGGCCGTCGGCGCGGCGATCAATTGATCGTGACCATCGGCGCGTTGACGGACAGGGAGCTGCCGCCCTTGATGTCGGTGCGCTGGGTTCCGTTGACCGCCACCTGGGCGCCCTGGAGGTCGACGGCGCCGCCCGTCGACAGCTTGAGTTTCCCGGTGCCGCCGTCGACCTGGACGCCGGACCTGGAGGTCAACGTGACGCTCTCCCCGGCGAGTTCGAGCGTTCCCTGTCCGGCGTCCAGGGCCACCCCCTTGGCGGCCTTGACGGAGACCTGCTCGGTGGCCTCGATGTGCACGCTGCCGTCGCTGTTGATCACGATCACCGTGTCCTTGCGGTCGAGTTCGATCTTCAGTTTTCCGTCGCCGGTGAGGAGGCGGACGCCCTGCGGCCCGTTCGCGGCGTCCAGCAGTTCCAGCTGGTTCCCGCCCTTGGAGGCGAAGGCGCGGCGGTTGACCGCCCCGCTGGTGGGGTCGACGAGATCGCCGCCCGGGGCCCCCGGAGAGCCTGCAGTCCCCGCCCCGGCGCCGGAGGCGGCGCCCCCCGCACCGCCCTTCGAGGGCCGGTCCTTCCCGTTGTACAGACCGGCGAGCACGTACGGCCGGTCCAGATGGCCGTGCTCGAAGCCGACCAGCACCTCGTCGCCGTTCTCCGGGATGAACGCCTCGCCCCCGCCCGTTCCGCCGGACTGTGCGGTGCGGGCCCAGTCGCTCGCGTACTCGTCGGACAGCCACGGGAAGCGGACCTTCACCCGCCCCGAGCCCTCCGGGTCCTGGGTGTCCGTGACGGTCCCGCTGACCAGTCCGTGGCAGCGCGATCCGCTGCCGGGCCCGGCCGCCCCGCCGGCGCCGCCGCCGGTCAGCCCGAACAGCGAGCGTTCCTGCTGCCCGGAGACCGTGATCCACGTCTCGTAACCGCGTACGGCGTCGAAGACATGGCGCGACGAGGTGACCGTGTACCGCCCCTCGAAGGGGGCCCCGACGGCGTTCAGCGCCACCGCGGTGCCCGCCCTCACCTCCGGGTTGCCGCGGATCACCGCCTCCAGCTCCGCGAACGACCCGGCGATCCGCTCCGCCAGCGCCTTGGCCGCCTGGTCCACCTGCGCCTGGTTCCCGTACGCCGTGTCCGTGACGACGAACCGTGCCTCGCCGAACGGCGCGCTCACGTCCGCCGCGGTCACGCCCAGCTCCAGCGTCGCCGACTTTCCGGCCGGGGCCCGCCCGACCAGCGACTTCTTGCCCTGGATGTCCCAGCCGCGCACCTCGACCTCGGAGACCTGCTCGGCGGCCGACACCCCGGCGCGGCAGCGGAGCAGATTGCTGCCCATCTCCAGGACGAGGGGGTTCCGGTCGGCGCGCGCCGACCCGTCGGGGGCGCCACTCGCCTCGGCGGGCCTGGTGACGTGCAACTGCCCGTCGCGCACGTACGCCTGGGCGCCCGCCTCCTCCGCGAGGCCGCGGACGAACTCCCAGTCGGTGACGTTGGGTTGGGCGATGTGTTCGATGACCGGCCCGGCCACGTCCACGGTGCCGGGTTTCAGACCTGCCCGCTGGGCGACCTGGGCGCAGATGTCGGCGAGGGTCATGTTCTGGTAGCTGGCCACCCGGCGCCCCCGGAACAGCCGGTACGACTCGTCGAGTCCGCGCAGCACGGTGAAGGTGCCGGTCTCGTCCAGCTCCACTTCCAGCGCGGTGACCACTCCGGTGAGCAGCGGTTTCGGTGCCGTGTCGCCGCCGGCGCGGGCCAGCAGCCGGATCTCCTTCCCGATCTTGATCCCGGCCTGGCCGAGGAGCACCCGGTCGGGGTCGCGGAAGCGCAGGACGAAGAGGTCGGGGAGCGTGCGGCTGTCGTCGACATAGCCTTCGACGAGGGTGTTCACGAACTTCGGCGGCAGCGGAGTCCCGTCGAACTCCACGACCAGCGCGGTGGCGACGCCCTGCTGAGCCATCAGAACCGCCCCCGGTCCGGCGCCTCTTCGAGCCGGCTCAGCTCGTCGAGGGCGGGGAGGAGGAGCTGGCTGCCGGGCGCCAGCCGCATCGGGTCGTCGATCCCGTTCGCCTCGGCTATCACCCGCCAGGCCGCCGGGTCCCCGTACTCGCGCTGCGCGAGGGACGGCAGCGAGTCCCCGGCGTCCACCTGGTGGATCCGGCGGGCGGCCAGGGCACCGGAGGTCGGGTTCTGTCCCGGCGTCTCCCCGCTGATCTCCTCCATGGTGACCTGGCAGACCGCCCGGATCGGCACTCCGGAGGTGGTGAACAGGGTGTATTTGGCCTGGACTTGGCTGACGTAGCCGGGGAATCCGGTGAGCCCTCCCCAGTGGAAGACGACCCACGGCGGCGAGGACCGCTGCTGCTGCCGGGTCTCGCTCGTCGGCACACAGCACGCGAAGAGCTGCTCGACGGATGTCACCACCCGGGTGTCCTGGGTGTCGCTGGCGTCGAAGAACATCTCGACGGTGAGTTTGCTGGGCTGCGACCCCTGGTACTCGGGCGGCCCCGAGCTCTTGGCACCCTTGGCCGGACTCCGCTTCCAGGAGGCGGCCTTGGTGAGGCTCAACTCCTTGGGATTGAACTGGAATTCGATACGCCCGCAGGGACCGCCCGGGGTGAGACCACCGCCGGTCGGGGGTGTCCGCAGCTCCAGGTACGCGTGCTCCAGCTTGGGCCGCGCCGATCCGCCCTTCGCACCCGATGACACACCGGACGTACCGGCGGCGCTGAAGGCGATGGGTCCCGCACCGCTCATGCCGCTCAGCCCTCCATCACGTAGCCGTGGTGGGCGATCTCGATCGTCTCCGTCGCGACCTTGGGCGACTCGGGCGTGAACGAGGGACCGGTCCAGCGCACGGGCACGACTTCGAGCAGCCCCCACTGGGCCACTTTGCGGCCGTCGCCGGTGCGTGCCTCGATGTGAGCGGTCTTGCGGCTGAAGCCGGTCGTCATCGTGGCGAACCAGCGGGCGACCTTCTCGGTCTCCTGGGTGAGCGGCCTGGACAGCTTGACGTTCGAGTACTTCAGCCGGGTCGGGAGCTGCCACAGATGACCGTTGTTGCCGCCCTCCTCACGCGTTTCGAGGACCACTTCGCAGCCCAGCCCGTCACATGTGTTGAACGACCCGAGTTCGATGTCGTCGATCGTCACGACGAAACAGACACTGACGGCGGGGTCGATGTCCTGTGGGGTGGCGGGCATGGCACGTACCTCTCAATCTCTCGCTGCTCCACGGCTCGGTGCCTGGTGTTGCGTCGGTGCCTGGTGATGGTGCGGTGCCTGGTGTTGGTTCAGTGCCTCGTGCCGGTTTCAGTGCCTGGTGTGGTGTGTTCGTTCAGTGCCTGGTGTCGATGAGGAACCCGGCGCGTTCGCGCTCCTGCCGCAGGTCCGCTCTGAAGAGCCGGCTGAGCGGGGGGTACAGGGCGCGTACGAGTTCGTCGGTGACCGGTGGCGCACCTGCCTGCCCTTGGCCCTCCTGGTGTGTCTGTACGGAGGCGGCGGAACCCGTGGGCCCGGCCCCTCCCGCATCGGACCCCACATCGCCTCCCGCATCGTCGACGGGTTCGGGCTCCGGTTCCGGTACCTGATCCGGTTCCGGGGGCGGCGGTTCGCTGGTCTCCTCCTCGCGCTGCACCACCGGGCGGGACCGGCCCGGCGGAGACGGGGAACCGAACACCACGCTGCCGTCGGACAGCCGCTGGGCGACCCCGGCGGCGACCGCGTAGGAACCCGCGTCGGCGAGTCCGTGAGCAGGACCTGAACTCGCGCGCTGCCCTCCGGTGCCCGCCAGGGAACGGGGTACCGGAGGGCCACCGGCTCCAGTGCTCCGCTGTACGGCGGCGAGTGAGGCCCGAGACGTCGAGGACGAGGCAGCCGGGACCGGGCCGGGCGGCCTGGAGGGTAAGGCGTCGGCTGCGGGTACCACGGTGCGCTGGACGGCGGCTCCGGTCGACTCGGGGTCGCCGTGCGTCCAGCGCACGGGCACGGTCGGGGGCACGGGAGCAGCCGAGGGCGCGCCGGTCCGGGCAGCCGCCCCGGCCGCCGTAGCCGATCGCTGCACTGCGGCAGTTGACTCCCGGCCCGCCTCCGCCCCTTCCACCGCATGCAGGGGCAGCGGGCGGTCGCCTAGCAGGGGCGCCACCGGGCCGGTAGGCGGAGACAGCGGGGAGAGCGAGAACTGCTCGCTACCGGGTGCGGAGGTGGTGCGCTGCACCGGATCACGCAAAGCCTGGGCGCCGCCGTCGGTTCCGTCTCCCGCCTCCCGTGGCGGAACCGGCGGAGCTGGGCGAGAGACCAGCGGGTCCTCACCGAGCAAAGGGGCGGTGGGCTCGGCCGGGACACTCTCGGACGCGAACGGTACGGCGGCTTCGGAAGGTTCGTCCCCCGCGTCGGCTCCCTCCCTAACAGGCACCTCCCCAGCAGGTCCCTCCGCGCCGCCCGGCCGGTCCGTACCCGGGAGAGATGCGGCAGCCTGCCGCTGTGCCGTCGGAGGGAGTGCGGACAGAGGCGCCCCGAGTCCGGGCGTACGCCTGGGTCCGCCGGGCAGCGGATTCCCCTCAGGAGCCGCGACCGACCGCTGAACGGTCCCGGACAGCAACGGTCGCTCCGGCTCCCGCGCGGACTCCGGGGACATGACGTCCGGCGCCGCTTCCCCGACCGGCTGCTCACCCACCAAGTGCCGCACAGGCAGCTCCGACACCGTCGAAGGCCCCGCCGAGGTCATGGCCGGCGTCCCGTCCCCGTACGCCGCGTGCCCGCCGGAGGAACGCTGCACGGGAACAGGCGCGGTACGGGACACCGCCCCCGCCCGCAGTGGCATCTCGACCGCCCGCTGAGCCGTCGGCGCCACGGGCGGGCCAGGGACGGAAACCCCGTGCACGAGCCCCCCGGGCGCCTCCGGGCTGACCAGATGTCCGAGGGGCCTGCCGAGTGCGGTGTCCTGCCGGGTGGTGAGCCCGCCCTGGAATCCGGTGGGGTCGATCAGCAGGTCCTGATCACCCAATGTCCGCTGCACCGGGGCAAGTTCACGCAGATTCACCCGGTCGGAACGGTCACGGCGATCTGCGGGAGCATCGGACACCTGCGCGCCCGCGCCGGTAACCGAACCGGTACCCGGATCCGAATCCGCACGTGTACGCCGGTCGTCCCCACGCAGCCAGGACAGCAGTCCCATGGTCTCCCCCTCCTCCCCTGCGTTGCTGCCGTTACTGCCCGTTGAGGCGGGCCACCTGCGCGACGAATCTCAGGCGTTCCGGGTGCTCCATATCCAGCAGATCGTCCAGCGGCCAGTGGAAGTGGTAGGCGAGGTACGCGACCTCCTCGTAGAGCAGGTCGGCCGCGTACGTCACGATTCCCCCAGGCGGCCCCCGGCGAGATCCACCGCGAACTCCTCCGAACAGGACGGACAGGTCACGGCGGCACGGGTGTGCCCCTCGGCGTTGATCCGCCGGTAGAAGTCCTGAAGAAAGGCCAGGTCGGAGGCGAAGAGGTCCTCGATGATGCCCGGGTGGATGTCATCGAGGGTGCCGATCCGGGTGACGACCCGGGAGATCAGCACCACGGACAGATAGGCCGAGTTCTCCCGTACGCGGTCGTCCCGCAGCGGCACGAGTTCATCGCGTGCGGTCGCGAGGCGCATGGCGCCGGTGCGGTGCAGGGTGCCGGAATCGTCGAGGTAGCCGCGTGGCAGCTCGAAGGTGAACTCGGTCCGCAGCGTGTCGCGGGAGCGGGCCGGTACGGCCGCGCCCTCGTCCGGTGCCTGTTGATCGATCGGTCCTGCCGGGAATTGTGCCGCGCGTCGCATCAGTCGAGTTCCATGCTCTCGTAGGTGAGCGCGAGCTTCTCCGTCAGCACCGAGGTGTCGCCCGCCTTGAGCGTGCCGATCTCCAGGGACTTGGGCCAGGCGTTGATGAGCTTGTAGCGCTTGATCGCGACGCCTTCGTAGTCGTAGACGATGACCGCGCCGTTGCGACGGGCGTCCGTCATCCGCCCGAAGCGGGAGTCCTTGATCCAGCGCTCGAAGCTGTTGTCCTCGGTGAGGCCGCGCGTCACCGTGACCTCACCGGCCTTGGGACGGCCCGGCAGCTTCTTGATGGCGTACTTGCCGTCGGCGGTGTTCTGCTTCAGTTCGATGACGTCCTGTTCCATCTTCAGACCACTGACCTCGGTGATCTGCTTGATGACGACGCTGTCGAATTCCAGACCGAAGGAATGCCCGACGGAACTGTCGAGATCGGGAAGTGGCACAACAGACTCCTTACGCCATGCTCAGGAATTGACCGGAACACAGGCAGTCACACAGGCAGTGGCGCTGGCACTGGGCCGGTTCGCGGGCGGGGCGGTTCACGGGCGGGACGGGTAGCAGCCGGTTCACGGAGCCGGGGCGGCACGGGTCACTCGTCGATCCCTCCGATGCCACCGGTCAGCTGCGACAGCCGGAACACCACGAACTCGGCCGGTTTGACGGGCGCCACGCCCACCTCGCAGATGACCTGCCCGGCGTCGATGCTCTCCACCGGGTTGGTCTCCCGGTCGCACTTCACGTAGAACGCCTCGTCCGGAGTGAGCCCGAACAGCGCGCCCCTGCGCCATTCATTGACCAGGAACGCGGAGACCGTTCGGCGGATACGGGCCCACAGCGCGTCGTCGTTCGGCTCGAACACGACCCACTGCGTGCCGGAGAGAATCGACTCCTCCAGGTAGTTGAAGAGGCGCCGCACATTGAGGTACCGCCAAGCGGGATCGGAGGCGAGCGTCCGCGCTCCCCAAACCCTGATACCGCGGCCCGGGAACGAACGAATGCAGTTCAGTCCGATCGGGTTGAGCAGATCGTGCTCGCCCTTGGTCAGCTGGGTCTGCAACGCGACCGCCCCGCGCACGACTTCGTTCGCCGGCGCCTTGTGCACCCCGCGCGAGTCGTCGCTGCGTGCCCACAGCCCGGCGACGTGACCGCTCGGCGGTACGAGGGAGGCGCGCCCCGACGACGGGTCGGCCACGCTGATCCAGGGGTAGTAGAGCGTCGCGTACTTCGAGTCGAAGTTGGCCCGGTCCGTGCGCCAGGCCCTGACCTGCTGCGGGCTGAGCGCCGGGGGCGGGTCGAGGATGGCGATCCGGTCGCCCATCAGCTCGCAGTGGCTGATGAGCCCCTGCTGTACGGCGATCACCGACTCCAGGTCCAGCAGCCCGCGTTCGTACGCGCTCATCAGGTCGGGAACGACGACCATCGTGACCTCGTCGACCGCTTCCAGACCGCTCAGGCCGGTCCGGCGGTCCGCGTCGCCGACGTACACCTCCGGCGTCAGCACGCCGGGCGCACCGGCCGCGGGAGCCGCCGGGGCCAACTCGACCGACTGTGTCCCGGGCCTGGCGGGCGCCGCACCGCGTCCGGGCTCCCGCATCTCGACGAGCTCCGACTTGGCGTTGACCCGGGTGGCGACGTTGTCCTTGCTGCGCTTGGTGGTGACGGACGGATACGTCTCCGCCACCTGGCCGTCCCTCTTGACGATCAGCTGGAAGACGTCGGACGGCGGGTCGTCGCCCTCGTCGTCGGCAACCTCGACGGTGATCTGACCGGTCACTCCGGCACGTGGCTTCACGGCGTACGGGCCGAGCTGCGTCTCCGAGCCGGCGGGCAGCTGCCCCGGCGCACCGTCTCCGGCTTCTTCGCCACCCTCCACCGGCTCCGAACCGTCACCGATGCGTACGACGTAGCAGGTGCCGCCACCATTGGCGAAGAAGCCGTACACGGAGGTCGCGAGGTACGTTCCGCCGACGAAATCGCCGAAGCGGCTCACGAACTGGCTCCAGTTCGTGATCAGGGTCGGCTCGTCGAACGGCCCCTGCTGGGCAAAGCCGACGAAGGCGGCAACCGAGGTGCCCACCCCTTCGATCGGCCGGGATCCGGACTCGATCTCTTCGACGTAGACGCCCGGGGACAGGTACGACGGCATATGAGTCTCTCCTTGACCGGGGAACACGGTGATTCTCACCGCGGGACCGATGTACCGGGAACGGATGCGAGGCCGCCTCGCGCGCACGGGCAACTGCCCTAAGAGGCAACCCAGTTGACCCACCCGTACCAATCAGATCTGCCCTGCCGTCTGGTGCACGCGCACTCCGTACGGTCCGTCGCCGCCGCCCACGCTGGCAGTCCTGTCCGGGAACGGTGACCGGGAGTGCGGATGAAGGCGACTTCGGGGAAGGAACGCGCCGACGCCACCCGCACCAGCCTGTCCCGCTCGACGGAGTCGCCCGCTCCCGAGCGCACCCCTTCACCCACCGCACCGCACGCCCGCAGGCTCGACCCGCGCACCGCACAGCGTCTCCAGGGCCGGTTGGGGAACGCAACGGTGGCCCGGATGGTGGTCGCGCAGCGCCTCACCAAGGCACCCCCGGCGGCCGGCGGAACCGGTCCGGCTCCCGTAGTGATCACCCCGGCCGAACAGGCGCCGGGGCTGCGTGCGGTCAACGCGGATGTCACCGCGAAGAAGCAGAGGGTCTCCCAACACCCGCCCGCCGCAGGCGAATCCAAGTCGGCCCAGGACGCGGCGGTCGCTCCCCCGGACGACAAGGAAGCCCAGGGCAAGGCGGCCAACGCCGAGAAGATGAACGCGGCGAAACCGGGCGAGTTCAACAAGCAGGCGTTCATCGACGCGGTGAACAAGGCCATCGACGCGCAGGCCCCGAAGAACCTCGACGAGGCCGACAAGTTCTCCAAGTCGGGCAAGGCCGACAAGATCAAGTCCGAGGTGGACGGCAAGGTCACCGACGGCAAGACGTCCTCGGCGAAGGACATCGACACCGCCACCAAGGCCCCGCCGGACACCGCGGCGGCCAAGGACAAGCCGGTCACCCCGATGACCCCCGACCACCCACCGGCGAACCCGGGCGCCCCGGACGCCGCCGCCGCGATCCCTGAGAAACAGCCCGCGGCCGTCACCGACTTCTCGGGCGGCCCCGAGGCGAACGACAAGGAAATGTCGGACGCCCAGGTCACCGAGGGCCAACTGGCCAAGGGCAACGAACCGGAGTTCAACCAGGCCCTGTCGGCGAAGAAGTCAGCCGAGGCCCACTCCGCGAAGGCCCCGGCGCAGGGCAGAGCAGCGGAGAACCAGCAGCTCTCCAAGGCGAAGGCGGGCGCCGCGTCCTCCGGCGCCCAGGCCATGAACGCCCTGACGGCCACCCGTACCGGTGCGGGGAAGAAGGTCGACGCCGGGAAGGGCACGGCGAAGTCGCAGGACGAGCAGAAGCGCGCCCAGGTCACCTCGAAGCTCCAGAAGGTATTCGACGCCACGAAGAGCGACGTCGAGAAGATCCTCTCCGGCCTGGACAAGCAGGTGGACGAGAAATTCACGGCGGGCGAGAAGGCCGCCCGGGACGCGTTCACCACGGACCAGAAGCGCCGGATGAACGCGTACAAGCACAAGCGGTACTCCGGGATGTCCGGTGGTCTCAAGTGGGCCAAGGACAAGCTCATGGGGATGCCGAAGGAGGCCAACAGCCTCTACCAGGAGTCCCGGAAGCTCTACGTCTCCCGCATGCAGGGCGTCATCTCGTCCGTCGCCGACCTCATCGGTACGGAACTGGGCAAGGCGAAGGCCCGCATCGCCAAGGGCCGGAACGAGTTGAAGGCCGAGGTCGACAAACTCCCCGCCGACCTACGGAAGTTCGGCGAGGAATCAGCGAAGGACTTCGCCGGAAAGTTCGACGACCTGGAAACCGAGGTCAACGACAAGTCGAAGCAACTGGTCCAGGACCTGGCGACGAAGTACACAGCGGCCCTGAAGAAGATCGACGAGGACATCAAGAAACTCCAGGACGCCAACAAGGGCCTGGTCGACAAGGCGAAGGACGCGATCGTCGGCGTCATCAAGACGATCAACGACCTGAAGAACCTGCTCCTGGGCATCCTCGCCAAGGCCGCCTCCGCGATCATGAAGATCATCAAGGACCCGATCGGGTTCCTGGGCAACCTCGTGCGGGCGGTAGGAGCCGGGCTCCAGCTCTTCATCACCAACATCGCCGAACACCTCAAATCTGGCGTGGTGTCCTGGCTCCTGGGCACCGCGGTCCAGGCTGGCCTGGAACTCCCGCAGAAGTTCGACCTCAAGGGCATCATCCAGATCATCGCCTCACTACTGGGCCTGACCTGGGCGAACATCCGGGCCCGGGTCACCCGCAAGGGCGTCCCCGACCAGGCCATGAACACGGTGGAACAGTCCGTACCGGTCGCCCAGAACCTCGTACGAGAAGGCCCGGCAGGCGCGGTAAAGGAAATAGCCGCCGAGGCCGGCGACCTCAAGTCCACCATCCTCAGCAAACTCACCAGCTATCTGATCCCCACGGTCCTGATCGCGGGCATCACCTGGATCGTCTCCCTGCTCAACCCTGCCTCGGCATTCGTCCGCGCGGTCAAGGGAATCATCGACATCGTCTCCTTTGTCGTGAACCAGGGCGCGCAACTGGTGGAGTTCGTCAACTCCATTCTGGACGCGGTCATTTCCATCGCGAACGGCGGCTCGGCCGGGGTTCCGAAGATGGTGGAGGCGGCGCTGGCGGCGAGCGTCCCGGTGCTGATCGGGTTCCTGGCTTCACTCTTGGGGATCGGCGGCCTTGCCAGCAAGGTCAAGAGCGTCTTCCATGCGGTGGCCCGGCCCGTCAACAGGGCCATCGACAAAATCGTCGACCTCATCGCAAAGAAAGGGAAGGCTCTCTGGGCCAGAGCGAAAGACAGAAAGGGCAGGAATGACGACAAAGGTGACGCGCGGAATTCAAGACCGAATTACCCCGATCGCACCGGCGCCGACACCAGTAAAGCAAAAGACAAGAAGCCATTCTTTTACACCCTCCCAAAGAGAAGATTCCGCACGGCAGATTTTGGAAGCCATACGCTCCTCTTCAAAGAAGTAGGAAGTCGCAGGGAGCTGATGGTCCACAGCACGCCAGTTTCGATAACCGATTACCTGTTACGCTGGAAAGACTCCCTTCCAAGCGTTTCTTCATCCGAAAGAACGACACAGGAATCTGCGCACAGCGACGCACTCAGCCAGCACAACGAAGTAATGCGTGCGGAGCAGGCGCTACCAACGAAGAGGTCTGTCGCAGCCAGTCATCCCAACATGCAGGCTCGCTTTGATGAGTTGGTACTCAAATTTGAGCGGCTGGCCGAACTCCTGGCCCTCCAAAAGAAGCCGTTGCCACCGCTTCCTCCTCCCGTACTCCCACCGTTCCGAAACAGTGTTCTGGCTACGAATTTTACCGCCCATTACATAGCGTGGCCACCTCCCGAAGGCCAGGTCTCCACAGCGAACAAGGGGTTCACGCTGAAGGGCTGGCGTTACGTCGACGCCAGAAAACTTCAAGGCCCGCAGGAATACTGGCTGAAGATGCACCTCCTTCCCGGTCGACTAGGGGGGATGGCGACCGACTCAAATCTTGTGCCGGCACGCCAGAGCGTAAACAATCCGGACTTCTTAACAAAAGTCGAGGAGCCTGCTCATTCATTCCTCGCGTACTCGAATGAACATCCAAAGAACCCAGCGATCTGGTATCAAGTCAAGGTCGAGTTCGGCCACGGAGCACGATATGAGGGCTTCCCGAGTCTCATAGATGTCTCCTGGGGAACTTACGACAGTGACGGCAGCCAATGGATACGCAGACATACCCCTTCGGGATCATATTCAGACCCTCAAAATCCCCCGCCAAATACAGCTGTCCAGACCATCAGCCTCAACACGGCCGGAGAAGCGAGAATCGCAGACCGCATGGGCGGGGAGGAATACCTTTATTTCGCACGTCAGGTTGTTTTACTTCGAAAAAATGCCCAAGGAATACAGAAACCTTACGACTCGGTCACCGACCTGGAAGACCGGCTGGAGGCATGGGACCAGTCAAAACCTATCCCATGGGCCGGTCTACCCGTGATGCTCGACCTACTTAAATCTGTCATTCGACTTGGAGAGATTACCATTCCCTGAACACTTCGAAATCCCCGCGAGAGGGGCAACTGTGACAGAGCTGAGCACTATCGAGCAGAGGTTCGTTCAGATAACAGAAGATCTCATTGCATCCCCAGCAGTGACAGTACTTTCCAGTAATCAAGGTGATCTCCTCAAGCGAGCCGGAGACGCTCAAAAGGTGTTCGAGCAGCTTGCATCTCAGGGCTACACCGTCCTCCCCGAGGAGATGCAGAACTGTTTTATGCGATTCCGAGATGTCGGAGCTCACTGGCAAGCATCCGATCCAGAATCGGAGATAGGTGGCGAATTCAACCTTCTCCACCTATCTGAGAGTATACGAATGGGTCCACCGCCATGGCACAACCGCAGCGAATGGAGCCCCGAACAGCAGGACCTATTTTCTCGATTCCGGATTTTCGACACCCACTCCCAAAGCGGGTCCGGCACCCTGGGAAGCCTGCGGATGATGCCATTCGGCGTGACGCCGGAGCTTTGGTTCTACGACAATACCCGAGGGCCGTACAAGCTACATATTAGCTACTGCTCTTACCTTGACAATGTCCGAATCACCAAAGGTGGACACTATTGGCAGTATCTCTTCTCGGACATATCTCTGACAGAACCGGGCAATATCTACATCGCAACCCACATAAAGAAATTACTTGACTTCCTACAGATCGAGTTCCCTGATGTCGATTACGGACCTCTCCTCGATCGCCTATCAATAAAGACCTCACACTGAACCTCTTTCATCCTGAATAGTTGCAGTTCAAAAGCGTGTGGACGGCCTGGATGATGGCACCAATGCGGCAGAGGGTGCCCCTATCTCCTTGGTCAAGCTGTTACTGAACTTGAATTTACGATGTCTGCTTGATCGTGTCAGCTGGTCAGGGTCAGGCCGGTTCCTATGAGGCAGCCGTCGATGAGGTGTGATCGGTTCTGGGTCTGCTTGAGGCTGCGCTTCACGGCGGCGGCGAGCTGGTCGAGGTTCGCGGCGGCGAGGTTGCCGATCGTTCGCTTCACCAGGGACCAGATGCCTTCCTGCGGGTTGAGGTCAGGTGCGT
This sequence comes from Streptomyces sp. NBC_01267, assembly GCF_036241575.1. Classification (NCBI taxonomy): domain Bacteria; kingdom Bacillati; phylum Actinomycetota; class Actinomycetes; order Kitasatosporales; family Streptomycetaceae; genus Streptomyces; species Streptomyces sp. NBC_01267. The sequence goes on from NZ_CP108455.1 coordinate 800,213, forward strand.
CGGGCGGGAAGTGGAAGACGGTCAGCCAGTCCTCGTTCGCGGCGATGAATTCCTTCATCTGCGGCATGAGATGGGTGTGCAGGTTGTCCCAGACCAGGACGATGGGGCCTTTGAGCTGGTTGTGTGCCCGCACGATGGGGTCGCGGTAGTCCTGCCAGGTGGAAGGCCTTGGGTTCGCCCTTGCGGCCCCGGTGCACGCGGAAACTCCCGCCAAGAGGTGCAAACCGCCGGGTGCTGCACTGTCGTTCCGTGTCGGTTTCGGCGCCCACCAGCAGGAAGACATACGTCTCCGGTTCCGGCGCTGTCAGTTCGGTTTCCGTGGCCAGGGTCGTCACCACGTCGTCGTCTGGGAATTGGCGCTTGTGCGCCACCAACTCGTACGCGTAGTCGAACATGTCGCGCAGTGACACCAGAGGCCGCGTGTTGACCGGCATACCGTCCCGGGCCCAGTACCGATGTGATGGCCTCGTCCGGATCCTGGTATCCAATGACACCTTGGTTCCAGCGCAGGAGGCAGCCCCGATCGCTGTCCGGCACGCTCAGCAGGTCTGGTGGCTGGCTACTCACCGACGAGGTAGTCGAACTCCCCCGCCTTCGCGCCCTTAATCCAGGCGTCCATCTCTACAACGGTGAAATGCACGGCTCCCGCATCGGGGTGATTGCTGTTACGTACGGCTATGCGACCATCTGGCAAGGGCGCGACCTCCACGCAGGCCCCCTGATCGCCGCTGAAGGTGGACTTCCGCCACACCAGTGCGTTCAACTCGTCGTACGACCGAGGCTGTTCTATGTCGTTCACACGTATTCCTTCGCGACTTCTCGCACCATCGCCACTGAGTCCTCCGGACTCAGCGCCAGTGCGACGAGGTGTTCGAAGGCCACAGTATGCGCCTCGATCTCGTGGGTGCGTTCGAGGTAACAAGCGCCCGCCCGATGCTCCACATACGCCACGCCGGGGTCGGCCGGCCACGGGAAGCCGAGGATCTGGAACGGGCCTGCCGCCATGCCAGGGTGAGCCCCGTGCTCGTACGGGAGTACCTGCACGGTGATCTTGGGATGGCGATTCATCTCGGCAAGGTGGAGAAGTTGGTCCCTCATGATCGCCGGGCTACCGACGACTCGGCGCAGGACCGCTTCGTTGAGCACCGTCCAGAGTCGCAGCGGGGCGGATTCCCGAATCAGCGCGGACTGCCGCGTCATGCGTAGGTCGGTGAGACGCTCCACTTCGTCCCGTTCCCGCTCGGCGGTGCCCCGTCGCGTGATGGCGTCGGTGTACGCCCTGGTCTGGAGGAGCCCCGGGATGGCCTCGCTCTCGTACGCCCGAACTTGCGATGCCCCTTGTTCCAAGCCGATGAACAGGGAAAACCAACTCGGCATCGGGGCCCCGCCCTCCCCCTCCCACCAGCCCTTGCGGCGGGCGTTCCTGGCAGCTCGGAGGTAGTCGTCCCAACGCTCCTTCGGAACGCCGTAGAGCGGGAGCAGGACTTCGTCCAAGTCCCGCAAGACCACGGGACGTTCGGACGTCTCGTAGTACGAAACCTTCGCGACGGTGCAGCGCAGCGCCTTGGCTACCTCCTTCTGGTCGAGCCCTGCCTGCTTCCGCAGACGGACCAGCTCGAATGCGAGCCAACGTCGCCACACCGTGGGGCTGGATGTCTCGGTCACTGCACTTCTCCTTGACACACGTGACGCGGGCACTGGACGCGCGTCTGGGCGAGGTACCTGCTTGCCCAACAGGAAATCAGCTTCGCAAGAGAGCAGTTGAGCATCACCCGATTGAGCGACTGCGTTCTGTTGAATAAAAATTTAGACTCAACAGTATCGCCAACCCGTGGAGGTACACCATGAATGAGAAGTCGCACCACGTTGATGAGCCCCGCGAGGACAACGCAGATTCGCAGGAGTTGGGGCTGCTTGGCAGGCAGGAGTTCGAGTCGCTGCTGCACGACATCGTGCGAGAGTCCGCGCCGCGCATGTTCGCTGTCGTACAAGAACTCGGAGATTGCGAGGATGGCGCCGTGGCAGCCTGGGGGCTGGCGTTCGAAGATCGAGCCGATGTCGTCTCCGTCAACGGTGTCTCGCGCCTCAGCGCCCGTACGCCTGGCTCGGCTCTTCGATTCTTCAGTGGTGGAAGCAGGACCCGCGCTCGGTTGATCTGGCCGGAAGGGCTCAGCTGAGGCGATACGGGACCGCTGGCCGGACCGTCAAAGCTCAGCCGCCCGGACCGGCAACGACTTCAGACCGTTGATGAAGTTCGACACCAAGCGGCTCGGCGGGCCCGCGAGTTGGAGTGGACCCGGCGGAAGAATGCGGCACGCCTCCTCGTACAGAACCCGTAGTTCCAAGCGGGCGAAGTGCGCGCCCAGGCAGACATGGGGGCCGTCTCCGAACGAGATGTGTGGGTTCGGGGACCGGGAAAGGTCCAGGGCGAACGGGTCGCGGAAGACGCGTTCGTCGTGGTTGGCCGAGGCGTGGAAGACCACCACCTTGTCGCCACTGCGGACACGCGTGCCCGCCAGGTCCGTGTCCTGCGTCGCGGTGCGGCGGATGGTGAGGACCGGTGGGTGGCGGCGGAGGAGTTCGTCGATGGCGGTGGGGAGTTGGACCTCGCCGTTGCGCAGGCGGCTGTACGCCTCAGGGTGTTGGGCCAGGAGGTGCAGGCCGCCGGGGGCCGCGCTGCGTACCGTGTCGTTGCCTGCGACCACCAGGATGAAGAAGAACATCTCCAGCTCTGGAGCGGTGAGTTCGGGGTCCGTGGCCAGGGCTGTCATCACGTCGTCGCCGGGATGGCGGCGCTTGTGGGCCGCCAGTTCGTGTACGTAGTCGAACATGTCGCGGAGGGCCGCCGGGGAGCGTGGGTTGACCGGCTTGCCGTCCGGGCCCAGTACCGGTGTGCCGGCCTCGTCCGGGTCCTGGTAGCCGATGACGCGTTGGGTCCAGTGGAGGAGGAGGCGCCGGTCGGTGTCCGGTACGCCCAGCAGGTCGGTGAGGTTGAGCAGGGCGTAGTCGTCGGTGACCTGGGTGACGAGGTCGCAGGTGCCGTCGGTGGCCTGTGCCTCGGCGAGCGCCCGGGTGAGGAGGGAGCGGGCGCGTTCGCGGACGGCTGTCTCGAAGCGGTCGACGCGCTTCGGGGTGAAGGCGCGGCTGACGAGGGTGCGCAGGCGCCGGTGGTGCGGTGGGTCCTGGTTGAGCACCATGCGGCGGATGAACGGCAGATCCTCGGGGTCCGGGTCGCGGATCTGGGTGGCGCCCAGGTGCGAGGAGTACGTCGAGAAGTCCTTCAGGACCCGGACGGCGTCCTCGTGCCGGGTGACCGCCCAGAAGCCGGGGCCCGCCGGCCAGCCGAGTACCTCCGGCTCCTCCTGCCAGGCGACGGGGTGGTGGTCGCGCAGGTGGCGGTAGCGGTCGTGGGGGATGCCGCGGGCGTACTGCCTCGGGTCGAACACGTCCGGTACGGGAACGTCGTTCATGCCTTCGCCCCGTCGTCCTCAGCGTCGGCGTCGTCCTCGTCCTCGGCATCGGCTCGTAGGAAGTCCTCCACCGTACGGATCAGGTCGAGCGGAGCCTCGTCCATCGCGTAGTGGCCGCACGAAGGCAGCTCGACCAGTTCGGCGCGCGGGAACCAGCGCATCCAGGTGGCGCGCTGCAACTCCGCCGACAGGGCCGGGTCCAGCGCGCCCGCGACGGCGAGGGCGGGCACGGGTGAACCTTCGATCTGGTCGTGGAAGTCCTCGCCCGCCCAGGAATCCAGCCAGGTCCGGAACGCCTTCGCGTCGCTCCGGTCGACCGAGCGGCGCACCATCCGGTCCAGCCAGCCCGCCGGGCGCCGGCCTCCGGTGGTGGTGTCGAGGATCGTGCGGCGGTTCTGCGGGGTGTGCGCCGCCGCGGCGAAGAGTTCCCACTGGTCGGGCGGGAGGGGCAGGCCTGACGCGGGGACGGGTGAGACCCCGACGATCCGCCGTATCCGGTGCGGTGCGGCGGCCACGGTTCGCTGCGCGACGGAGCCGCCCATCGAGTGGCCGATCAGCGAGAACCGGTCCCAGCCGAGGTGGTCGGCCAGCGCGATCACGTCGGCGGCCCCTTCGGCCGTGGTGAAGGTGCCCTCCGCGTCCCTGGCCTCCCCGTAACCCCGTAGGTCCACCAGTGCGTACTGGAACGAGCCGAGGTCGAGATCCGCCAGCACCGGGTCGTACGCGGACCGGTCGGCGAGCCAGCCGTGGACCGCGATCACCTTGTGCGGGCCGTTGCCGTGCAGCGCGTGGGGCAGGGTCAGTGAGGTCACGTCGGCTCCTGTCGCCGTACGGATCGGGCGGGTCTGTCACCGGCCCGGCCCCGCCCACGGTGGCGGCAACCCGGGGCCCGCGCAAGTGCGCGTGGGGGAACCTCCGGCGTCACGTCACCCATCCCAGATACGGGCCGAACTCCGACGCCAGCGTCAGCCGCCCCAGCTTCTGGTACTCCCGCTGGATCGCGTGGATCAGCGTCGCCATGGTCACCGGCTCGTCCGTGTCCGCCGCCAAGTACGCGGCTGTCACCGCGATCGAGCGGATATTGCCGCCCGCCAGCTCGAAATTGTCCGCGCAGAACGCAAGGTCCAGGTCCGTACCGCGCGGGAGTACCGGGCCCAGGCAGCGCTCCCAGAGGGTGAGGCGTTGCTCCGGGTCCGGGACCGGGAAGTCGATGACGAGGTCGAGGCGGCGGGTGAAGGCGTCGTCCAGGTTGGCGCGGAGGTTGGTGGCGAGGATGGCCAGGCCGTCGAAGGACTCCATGCGCTGGAGGAGGTACGCGCTCTCGACGTTCGCGTAGCGGTCGTGGGCGTCCTTCACGTCCGAGCGTTTGCCGAAGATCGCGTCCGCCTCGTCGAAGAGCAGGACCCCGTTCACGCCTGCCGCTTCGGAGAAGATACGTTCCAGGTTCTTCTCGGTCTCGCCCACGTATTTGTCGATCACCGTGGCCAGGTCCACCGTGTAGAGGTCCAGGCCGAGGTCTGCGGCGATCACCTCCGCCGACATCGTCTTGCCGGTGCCGGAGTCGCCTGCGAAGAGCGCCGATACACCGCGGCCCCGGCCGCCTCCCGGCCGCATGCCCCACTCCCCCAGGACCCGGTCGCGGTGGCGGGCGCGGGCGGTGAGTTCACGGAGTTGGCTGTGGGTGTCCGGGGGCAGGACCAGATCGTTCCAGGTGACCGTCGGTTCGATACGGCGGGCCAGCCGGTCCAGGCCTGCCGCGTTCTGGGCGCGGGCCCCGTGGCGTACGTGGTCGGGCGTCAGGGGTCCGCCGTCCAGTTGGGCCGTCTGGGCGGCCCCGCGCGCGGCCCCGATGAGCTGTTCCGGAGTGAGCAGGAAAGGGGCGAGCAGCCGGTCCACGTCGATGGCGTCCGGCACCGGGGTCTCGGCACGGCGGGCGTAGGCGTCGGTCCACAGGGCCGCGCGCGCCGTCGGCTCCACGCGGGGGGCGTGCAGGAGCAGGGGCGGGGTGACCGACCACGACGCGTCCCAGGGGGCCCGGCCGACCAGGATCGTCGGGACCGGGGTGTCGGTGAGCAGGCGGACGAGGTGCGGGTGTTCCCGGGACACCGCGTCGAGCGGGGCGCAGACCACGCCGGCGTGCGTGAGGCGCGCCTCACGGACCAGGGTGCGTACCGCGTCGGTGGGGGACGGATCCTCCGCGAGCCGGGACAGGTCCAGGCCCAGGACCTCGCGGCCCGCGAGGGTGAGCGCGGACGCCGCCAGTGCTGTGCCCGCGCCTCCCTGGTCCTCCTGGAGATAGGCGAGTGGGACGCCTCGGTCGAGGACCCGGGCGAGTGGCGCCGGATCGCCGACCCCGGCCACCGCATGCCAGTCGGCCAGCAGTCCGGCCAGCCGGGGGTCCGGGGTGTCGTCGCCCAGGAGGTGGGCGGTGACCCGGTCGGGGACGCGCAGGGAACGGCCCAGGTAGGGGCGGTCCAGCTCCTCGGACAGCAGCAACCGGCCTGCGCGCAGCGGGGCTTGGGCGCCCAGGCGGGCACGGGCGGCGTGGTCGGAGGGGGTGCGACCGCAGAGGCCAAGAGCCAGGCCGATGGACGGGCGGCGACGGGTGACGTCGTCGTTGAGGTACCCGTAGAACGCTTCGAAGCGGTCGTCCAGGTCCGGTACGAGTGCGATGAGAAGGATCTCCGTGTCGAGTTCGGTGAGGCCGAACTCCCTCGTCAGGGCTGCCAGTCGGGAGCCGTCGTCGGAGTCCGGCGGCTCTTCCTGGACCGGTGTGGGGTACGCGCGGGACGTGTCGTCGTCCAGTAGCCGGGTGATCGTCTCGGCGGTCAGATACAGGCCACGGAACTCGTCGTCCGGGGACGGGTCCGTGAGCTCCCTGGCCTCCACGGCGCGTCGGATGCGTTGCTCCACGAGGAGGGCTCGGGCGAGGAGATGACGCAGGCTGGGATCGCCGGAGGCGGCGGGAACGGCCGGGCTGACCGAGGTGGCCGGAGTGGTCATTCGGTGCTGTCCTCCTGACTTCTCGGCGTGCGGCCCGAGCGACGGTCCTCGGAACGGCGGTTCTCGGTGATACGCAAGGAGAGGCCGCTACGACGGTCCCTGCCTGTCTCCGGCGAAGGTGACACGGCCTCCCGCTCCGGACGTCCGGGCCGGCTCCCGTACACCGGTAGTCCCTGGTGCCCCGGCAACGACCGCATCCGCCGCTCCGGCGGCACCGGAAGCTCCCCGAACCGCGCCTGGAGTCCTTCGTCCCGTACCGGCGGGCCCGCACCGTACGAGGGCGAGGCCGTCACCGGCACGCTGATCACCAGGTCCAGCGAGGGTTTCAGCTCACCGCCCAGCGCGCTCCACACGTCGGCGAAGGACCGGTCCTCCGGGGGCGGCAGCGCGATCGACATCGGTACGGAGGCCCCGATCTCCGCCAGGGATCCGGCCAGCCGCTCCGGTGGCAGCGCCTCGTGCTGCAGGAGGCAGGCCAACAGCGAGGAGAGCAGCCGGTGTTCGTCCTCCGGGCGCTTGGTCCACGCGGTGATCAGGTACGACAGCTTGAAGAAGCGGGGCGGGCGGCGGCGGGCGACGATCGTGCCGCGCTCGTCGTACTCGTTGTGCAGGCCCCGCTCACGCCGCCGTACGTCCTCCCGGATGTCGTAGAGGTAGAGGTTGACCATGGGTGCGTTGACCTTGGCGGCCCACTCCCTGGTCGGGGCGTCGAAGACCACTGCGATCTGGCCCCCTTCGAGCACCTCGGCCCGGATCAGGGCCCGCAGCACGTCGTCGACCTCGTGGATCACCTGATCACTCCCGGATAGTGAGGTACGGAATGTGCAGATGTACGTGGGGGCGAGTACTTACTCGCGGCCCGCGAAGTCCGGTGGTTCGGTGTTGCGTTGGACCACCAGGACCGGCTTCTTCAGCCGTTCGAGACGCGACGCGTCCGCGCGGAGCTCCCTCGGGCCCAGCCGGTCCTTGCGCAGGACCAGGACCTGCGCCTCGAAGGTGCCGTCCCGGCCGGCCGCCACACCGCTGGTGGCCGCCGTGATCCCGACGTCCCAGGTGAGTCGTACGCTCTCGCCCGGCGGGTAGTCCTTCCCCCGGGCCACCACCACCTGGCCGGGCTTGGCGACCTGCGGGGTGACGGTGAGCGAGGGCTTCAGGACGCGCAGCCCGTCCTGGGCCCTGTTGTCGACCGAGCGCTTGTCGGGCAGGGTGCCGCTCACCTCGGCCCGGACGACGCCGGTGATCGCCGCACGGTAGGTCGCCGTCTGCGTCACCTCGATGCGGCCACCGGCCGGGACGGTGCACGGTCTGCTCGCCGTGCACCGGGTCTGCGCGATCAGTGAACGGTCCTTGGCGGCAGAGGTGTTCGGCCAGGTGGAGCCGATGACCACGCCGGTGGCCGTGTCGGGGCCCGCGTTGGTCACGGTGTAGCGCGCTGTCGCAGGGCGGGTCGTGTATGTACGGTCCGGTGAGACAGCAACCTTCACCGCCACGTCCGCGGACGGCGGTACGGGCCGCTTCTCCACCTCGAACCGGGCGGTGGCCGTACCGGTGTTACCGGCCGCGTCCGTGGCCGTGCAGGTGACCGTGGTCACGCCGACCGGGAACAGCGAACCCGACGCGGGCGTGCAACTGACGGGGAGCGCGCCGTCCTCGGCGTCCTGGGCGGTCGCGGTGTAGTTGATACGGGCGCCGTTGTCGCCGGTGGCTCTGACCGTGCGGTTGTCCACGGTCACCACGGGCGCACTGACGTCGTTCACATCGATGCTGATCTTCTGCTGGAAGTCCGGGTCGCCGACCGCTGCCGGGCCGACGCTCTGCGTTCCGGGTGCCTGCGTACCGAGCAGGAACTGGACGGTACAGGTCAGCGTGGTGCCCTGGGGGGCGTCCGCCGCGACGTCGATGGTCTCGGCGAAGTGTGCGGTGTCCCCGCTGGTGACGGAGGCGGTGGGCGGGTCAAGAGCCACGTTCAGATGCGGGTCGCAGTTGTCGAGGCGGTGTCCGACGGTCGTCGGCAAGTCACTGAAGCCGTCGGCGATGGCTTCGGCGACCTTGTCGCTGTCGATGCCCTCCAGCATTCGGCCGTTGGTGGCTTTGATGATGCGGGTGGCCTGCCCCGGGACGGTGGGCGGATCCTCGACGTAGTTGGGGTCACCGGCGTCGCCGTTACCGTCCAGGCCGTCCCCGATGGTGCTTTGGTTGACGACATCGACGCCGATCACCCGGACGCCCTTGTCCTGTAGTGCGTAGATCGTGTCGTCGATGGTGTGACCGTTGCTGGGAGAATGGCTGGACGCGTCACTCACCAGCACGACGACCGGGCTGGCGCCGTCGCGGAAGACGGTCTGGCCCCCTGCTCCGTTCGCTATCTGCCAGAGCCCGTTGATCCAGTCCTCGGACGGGCCTTTGCTCTTACCGCCCAGATCGGTCTTCAGCCCGTTGACACCGTCCCGCACCTTCGAGAGGTCGTCGGTCAGTCCTGTCAGCACCCTGAAACCCGCGTTGACGTCGCCGACCTGGTCCCCGAACGTGGCCACGGCGAAGCGCGAGTCCGGCTGACCGGCCAGGATCTTGTCGGTGATCGCAGGCAGGTCGTCCCGGACACTCTTGATCGCGTCCCCCATGCTCGCCGTGCCGTCGACGAGCAGGACCACGTCCGGCTTGGGCGGGATCGTCGGCGTCCGTACCTGCTTGTCGACAGCGATGGACCCGCCCGGATCGACCGCCTCGTGGACCGTCGCCGGGGTGACCCAGGGCTCCGGTGGTACGTCCACGGCCAGGGCCGGTGAACCGGCACCCGGGCCGAGCCCGATGGTCAGGAGCAGCAGGGCGAGCGCCGGGAAGCGGAGGGCGCCGACGGTACGCCGGATCCTGTTCCAGCCCGTGACCGGTGGGGGTTCCGCCCGCCGCACCGGGCCGAACCGTGGGACGTGCCGTAACCGCTGGATCCCTCGCACCGAAGCCTCCCCCGTACCCCGCCGAACGGTCCGGCGAGCCGACCGGCGTACCGGCAGCACACCGGCCCGTCGGTTCGCCTGTCCGCACGGTCCCGCACCGGCCGCGATCGCACAGCGCGCCGCGAACCACAGGGACGGGAAGCCTCAACTGCCCTTTGGGGCAGTGCCGGGGGCGCACGGGCACATGCCCCCGCACTCCCGGCACTCCCCAACAGCGGTACCGGGTACGTCAGATGAGCCCCTGCCGCATGACGTAGGCCACGGCGTGCGACCGGTTGCGCAGTTGCAGACGGGTCATGACCGAGTGCAGGACGTTCTTTATCGTGCGCTCGGAATAAGCCAACTTCGTGGCGATGTCCGCGGTGTCGTAGCCCTCGGCGACCAGCCGCAGCACGTCGATCTCACGGGCCGCGAGCCCGGTGAAGTGCAGTCCGCGCGGCCCCAGTACCTGCCCCTGGAGCCGGCCCACCTCCTCCAGCAGCCGCCCGAGCAGGTCGGAGGGGAGATGTCCCTCGCCGCGCGCCACGGTCGCGATGACCTGTACCAGATGATCCGGGGTCGCCTCGGCGCGGCGGACCACTCCGGCTACACCGCACTCTGCGGCACTGACCAGTTTCTGTTCGTCGATGTCGGTCGTGACCAGGACAGTTCGGGCGGTGCTGGTGCGCTGGATGTGACGCAGCATCCGCAGCACCTCCTCGTCGATCGCGTCCACGACCACGACGGCGACCTGGGGCGAGGGCTCGCCCTCGGTCCACTCGGTCAGGCTGACCTCGGGTCGTGCACGCAGCTGACTGGCCACACCGGCTTGAGAGATCGGATCCTGTGCACGTAAGGCGACGTTGGTGCGCTCCATAGCAAGGCTCCCCCTGGGCAACAGCCGGAACGCGCCACACATTGCGCTGACTTCACGGCTGCATATGTGTGTCTCATGGGTCATGAGGCGGTCAAACGATGCCCGGGTGTACTGACAAGGAAACTAGAATGTCGTAACGGGCAGCGAATCTGCCTGAAAGTATTCCTTCGCGGCCGATGTCGTGGGTCGCCTCCGCTCCTACGTTGCGGCTATGAGTCTCACGGCAAGCCTCGACGCGTCGATCGTCACCGCCACTCCCGGCGAGGAGGCGGTCGTTCCCCTGCAGGTGCTCAACTCCGGTTCCACCGTGGAGGAATACCGCTTCGAGATGGTCGGCTCGTGTGCTGCATGGGCAGCCGTGGAACCGCAGAGCCTGTCCTTGTACCCGGGCAATTCGGGGACCGTGGAGGTGAGGTTCCGCCCGCCGCGTGACTCGTCCGTCCTTGCGGGCGAGAGCGCGTTCGGCATCCGGGTGGTGCCGACGAGCGAACCGGGCGAAGCGGTGGTGCCCGAGGGACGGGTGACCGTCCTGCCCTTCACCGATCTGACGGGCGAGCTGGTGCCGCGCGCTTCGCACGGCTCCCGACGCGGCACGCACCAGTTCGCCGTGGACAACCGGGGCAATGTTCCCGTCACCGTGCGGCTCGGTGCCCGGTCCGGTACGGAGCGCGCGCGCATCACGTTCACCGAGCCGGAGCTGCGGATCGGTCCAGGCAAGGCCGAGTTCGGCAAGTTGCGGGTCAAGCCGACGAAGCGGATGTGGCGCGGGACACCCCTCACCCACCCGTTCCAGACGACGGCCACGGCCGCCGTCCCGGAGGGTCAGGAGCCGCTAGAACCGGTGGTCGTCGACGGCTCCTACCAGCAGGAGGCGATCCTCCCGCGCTGGCTGCCGCGGGCTATCGCCGTCGCGGTCGTGCTGATCCTCGCGGCGGGCGGTATCTGGTACGGGTTGCTGAGACCGGCCGTGAAGTCGGCGGCCCGGGAGGCCATCACGCCCGAGGCCGTCGCGTCTGCGGCTGCCGAGGAGAGCAAGAAGCCGGGCGCCGCTTCCGGCGGCGACAGCGCGGGTGACAGTACGGGTGGCGACACGGCGTCCAGTAGCGGCGGAAAGCAGGGGGCGAGCGCGGGATCGAACGGGACAGGCGGCCCCGGGCCGAGCCCGTCATCGGCGGCCGATGCCGCGTCGGCCGCCGCCCCGACCAGCGCACACGTGCAGGTCAGGGACGCGGTGGGAGGCGGCTCGACCACCGCGACGGCGTTGCAGGTGCCGGACACGCACACCTTCCGGCTGACCGACATCGTGGTCCAGAACCCGCAGGGCGACGCCGGAACGATCACGGTGTCGTCCGGCCAGGACTCACCGGTGCTGCGCCTCGCACTGGAGAACTTCCGGGACTCCGACTACCACTTCGTCACCCCGATCCTGGTGACCCCGGGCGGCAAGGTCACCATGACCGTGGACTGCCGCAAGGTGGGCAAGCCGGTGAACGCACCGACGCCCTCACGGTGCGCCGAGTCCCTGCTCCTCGGTGGAACGATGCAGCCCAAGAGCTGACCGGCCGCGCCGGGCGCTCACGCCGATGGGGGCTCACGCCGACGGGGACTCCTCTTCTTCCTTCTCCTTCTCTTCTCCCGCGCCTTCAGCCTCCGCTCGCTGGACGAACGAGCCCTGCACATCGGCTGGTTGCTCGTCCTCGTCCTCGGATTCCGCGCGCTGCACCGCGGGGACGGAGGCGGCAGCCGGGGCTGCGGCGGCAGGAGCCGGGCCGGCGGCCGGGGCGGGCTCCGACAGCACCCGGTCCGCGTTCGCCACGGCCTCCCGCTCGTACCGGTCGGAAGGGTCGCTCACCCGGATCCCGCCGGGTGCCTCCGTGCCTTCCACCGGCCCGTTGCGCTGCTGGACCACATGGGTCAGCTCGTGCGCCAGCGTCGTACGGCCCTGCGGCGAGGACGGATCGTAGGCATCCCGCTGGAAGACCACGTTGTTGCCGACCGTGTACGCGTGTGCGCCGACGCCCTTCGCCGATTCGTGGGCCGCGGAGTCGGTGTGCACCCGTACGTCGGAGAAGTCGGCGCCCATCCGTCCCTCCAGATCGGCCCGGGTATCGGTGTCCAGCGGCGCCCCTCCGGAGGAGATGACATCGTGCACGGGGGAACGCCGGTCCGCCCCGGCCTGCTCGGCCTCCGTCTCCGGACCTCCGGCCTCCCGGTCCCTGCTGCGCTGGACCATCGCCCCGACGGCACTGTTGCCGACGGACCGCTGCAGGACGCCCATTCCGGCTGTTCCGACCACATCGGCGCGATGGGAGACGGCCGCCCGGTAGAGCCGCGAGGTGTCCGCCGGGCTCTCCTGGGCATCGACACCTCCGGCCGGGGCGGACGCCTCGTCGTACTCGTGGCGGCCGTGCTCCTGGCCCCGGTCGTGCGCCTGCCCGTGGTCGTGGTCGTGTACCGGATCGTGGTCCTGCTCGTGCGGGTGATCGTGCACGCTCATCGTCATCTCCCCTGACCGCGCCGGTCGAAGGCGCCGCCACACGTGGCCTCGATCCTCCACCTTCACCGCAGGGACGCTGCCCCGTCCAGCACGTCCCTCACCCGCCCGGGGCAGCCGCAGCTGCCCGTTCGGGCAGCCGGTCCGTACGGTCCGGCCCCCGGGACGTCACACCATCGGCACCCGGACGGCAGGCCGTCCGGGCCGCCTGGTCACGGCCGGCGGCGCGGCTTGCCCCGCTTGCCGCCCTGGGCGCCACCGGAGCCGCTCCGCGCACCCTTGCCGTTGGACTTTCCCGCTGCGGGCTTGCGCTGCGCGCCGCCCTTGTCGGGCCGCTTGCGCTTCGGCTGGGCCGGGGCGGGGGCCGTGGCACGCCCGCGGGTGCTGTTGACGGTCCTCCCACGGACGATGCCGATGAAGTCCTCCACCCGGTCGGTGGTCTCGTCCTCCGGCCACGACAGCGCGACGCGCGACTCCGGAGCGTCCGGGACGGGCCGGTACGTGAGGTCCTTGCGGTGGTACAGACGGGCGAGCGACTGCGGGACGACGAGCAACCCCACTCCCGCTGCCACCAGTTCGACGGCGTCCTCCGTGGTGGCCGGGCGCTCGAACGCGGGCCGCCCCGGCCGGTTCTCCCATTCGAGGGTGTCGTCGAGGGGGTGCAGCACGATGTCGTCGGCCAGCTCCTCGGCGGTCACCTCGGCGACGGCCGCCATGACGTGATCCTTCGGGATCACGACCACGGTCGTCTCCGTGTACAGAGGGATCGCGCTGAGGTCCGTCCGGTCGATGGGCAGCCGTACGAACCCGGCGTCGGCGCCGCCGGCCCGCAACACGTCGGATGCTTCGGCGGCGGACACCGCGACGAGGGTCAGCGGGACGTCGGGCAGCCGCTCGTTCCAGATCCGCACCCACTTGGTGGGTGTCACGCCTGGGACATAGGCGAGCCGGAACGAAGGGGGTACTTCCGAGCCTGTCACCCGGCCAGGTTACCGGTCGTGATCGGAGGCGCGGTCGCGGGCGTGGTCGCAGGCGCGGTCGCAGGCGTGGTCGGAGGCGTCGCACGCGCTCGTTACTCTTGACACCATGACGTCGCACCAGACCACCCAGACGATGAAGCCCGCTACCGCGGCGAAGAAGCTGGGTGTGTACCTCGAAGCCACCCCCGCCGAGTTCCAGGAGGGTGTCGTTTCGCGCAGCGAACTGAACGCGCTGCAGACCGACCCGCCCGAGTGGCTGGTGGAGCTGCGCCGCAGCGGCCCGCACCCCCGGCCGGTGGTCGCGGCGAAGCTGGGCGTCTCCATCTCGGGTCTCGCCCGGGGCGGAGTCACGGACGCCCTCACCACCGAGCAGATCGAGACGCTGAAGTCGGACCGCCCCGAGTGGCTGGAGCGTGAGCGCGCCACTCAGGCCGAGGTCCGCAAGGAAGCCGTACGCGTCAAGGAGAAGAACGCGGAACGAGGCACTCAGTCCGGCCCGCGTTCCTGATCCCACGGGCGTTCCTGATCCCGCCCGCGTTCCCTGGTCCCGCATCCCGCTCGCGTTCCCTGGTCCCGCCCCGTTCCGGCTGCCGCCACGCTGCTCCGGAGTGCGGAGCCGGGCGTGACGGCCGCAGGAGCGGGCCGCTGCGTCAGCCGACGAGCTGCAGAGCATCGGCGACGACCCGGCCCGCGTGCAGGACCGTACGGTCGGCGCTGCGGTCCATGACCGCCGACGTCACCGTCTCGCCGTCGAGGAGCAGCAGGTCCGCACGGTCGCCCACGGCGAGACCGGGGCGGTCGGCGACGGATGCCAGCCGTGGCAGGTTCCCGTCGAGGATCGAGGCGCCACCGCGGCTGGCGACGGCCATGCAGTGCTCGATCAGTTCGTCGGCCCGGTAGCGGTTGGTGAAGGCGAGCTGCCAGGTGCGGTCCAGCATGTCCGCGTTGCCGTAGGGCGACCAGAAGTCTCGCTGGCCGTCCTCGCCCAGGCCGACCCGGACCCCCGCAGCCGTCAGGTCGGCCAGCGGCAGCGCGTGGTGCTGGGCAGGAGCGACCGTGGCCATCGCGATGTCCAGCTCGGCGAACTCCTCGATGAGCCGCCGCGTGGTCGCCTCGTCGACGCTCCCCAGCTCGTAGGCGTGGGACAGCGTCACCTGGCCGGCCATGTCCAGCGCGCGGACCCGTTCCAGGATGAGGTCGACGCTGAACACGCCCAGCGGGCCGGGCTCGTGGAGGTGGACGTCGATGGGTGCCTGGTGGCGCTCGGCGAGGTCGAAGAGGATGTCCAGGTGGCGTACCGGGTCCCGGTCCAGGGTGCACGGGTCGATGCCGCCGACGACGGCTGCTCCCGACGACAGGGCCTGGTCCATCAGCTCCGGCACGCCCTTCTCCTTGAGCAGCCCGGCCTGCGGGAAGGCCATGATCTCGACCTCGCACCGGTCGGCGTGCGCCTCCTTGGCCGCGAGGACGCCCTCGAAGCGCTCCAGCCCGCAGTCCGCGTCGATCTGCGCGTAGCTGCGGACCCGCGTCGTGCCGCGCTCGATCATGCGTCCCAGGGTGTGGGTGGCCCGCTCGGCCACGCCCCACTCGTCCTCCCGCCAGTGGGCACGGTCGTTCATCGTCATGCCCCAGACACCGGGGCCGCCCGTGTGGGGGCGGAACGGCAGGCCGATACGGGTCGAGTCGAGGTGGCAGTGAACGTCGGAGAAGGACGGCAGGGCGAGCCGGCCCCGGCCCGCCACGCTGTCGGCGGGCGACTGCCGGTCCGGGGCGTGGGCGGTGAGCGCGGCTATCACGCCGTCCCGGATCTCGATGTCGCAGGGCTCTCCGCCCCAGGGACGTACGTTCGTGATCAACATGGGTTTTTCTCCAGATTTCGCATCGTTCGTATCCTGCGCGAGGGGACGCAGTCGCATCCCGACGGCGGTCAGTCGGCCGGGAGCACCTCTGCGAGGGTCTCCAGGGAAGGTTCGCGCCCTCTCTCGATGTGTACGTAGGAGAGGGCGGAGGCCAGGTCGGGCTTGCCCGCGTGGATGGCGGCGCAGATCTCCTGGTGCTCGGCGCACTGGACGCGCGGATCCCGCCCTCCGGTGAGGGTGAACAGCCACTGCACCAGGCCGAGCGACGGCTGAAGGGCCGTCTGCAGCAGACGGTTCCCGGTCATCGCGACGATCTCCGCGTGCAGTGCGGTGTTGGCCTCGGGGATCTCGCGCAGGTCGCCCCGCCCGGTGGCGGCCTCGGCGATGGCCATGAGCTCACGCAGCCGTCCGCCCCGCTGTCCGGCGGCGCACTGTTCCGCGGCCTTGCGGGCCGCGAAGACCTCCAGGCTGAGGCGCAGGTCGAACAGTTCGGCCACGTCGCGGAGGGACAGCCGCCGCACGGACGCACCGCGCCGCGGCGAGAGCTCGACCAGCCCCTCCGAGGTGAGGCGGGTCAAGGCCTCACGGACCGGGATGCGGGAGTACCCCAACCCCTCCGACAACTCACGCTCGCGCAGGCGTTCACCGGGCGCGTACTCGCCCGAGAGGATGCGCGCGCGGATCGTGCGCTCGGCGTGCTCCACATGGGATGCGCCGGTCCCGGGCGAATCGTTCGTCATGGCGTCTCCTCGGAGGGCGCGACCGGCAGCGAGGGCATGACCGGCGCGGCAGGGGTGCGGAGTGCGAGACGACACTAACATTTGGCATACCAAGCATGATCACAGTCATCGCACGTGACCGATATATCCGTGTACATCCATGAGTTGAGAGCGCATCTGAAGACCCGAACCGCTTCGGGTATACCAACTGGTACCGCGCCTGCACCGCGAAGTGTCCTGCTCCGCCGCTCAGGGACCGGTCCCCCGGTGCGCACCACGCCGCCGGGAACGTCTGGTGGGCCAGAGCAGGACGTACGCCGTCGACAGCACGACGAAGGCCAGCCGCACCAGACCCCGCGCGGAGTCGGAGGGGATGAGCAGCGTGCCGCCGTACAGAAGGGCCAGGGCTATCCAGCTCCACCAGGGCACCAGGCGCCGCTGGCCGACCGCGTCCCAGAGCACGGTGCCGAGCAGGATCGAGGCGGAGTAGTACGTGTACACGCTGGGGTCGAGCAGGATGCGGGCGTTGGCGCCGAGCAGTACCACCGCCGGCCAACGTCCGCGCCACACGGCGAGCGTGCCCAGCCCCAGACCGATCGCGAGCTGCGCCGGGCGGTCCCACCAGGGCGTGGCCGGGTCGGACACGCCCAGCCAGCGCAGCGAGGAGGCCGACTGGTTGGGAATGGTGAACTTCGCTGCCGCGAGGGACCCCAGATCGCCCAGGTAGAAGGGCAGCCAGGCGATCGCGACGAGCCCGGCCAGCCAGAGCAGGGCGCGTTTCCAGACGGGGCGCGGCAGTGCCAGGAGCAGCGGGAGGAAGCCGATCGCCCAGGGCTTGGAGTCGACCGCCAGGGCAAGGAAGATGCCGACGGCAGCGGGTTTGTTCCTGGCCAGTGCGTGGACCGCGAGGGTGGTGAAGAGGAGCGCGAGGACGTCGTCGAGATGTCCGAACCGGACGGAGACCTCGATCCACATGGGGATGAAGGCCAGACCGGCCACGAGGATGCGTTGCTGCAACCGGCGGTGGTTGGTTCCGGTACCACGGTGGTCCCAGGCCGCGGTCCTGCCGACCAGGACGAGCATCACCAGGCCGAGGCCGGACATCGTCGCCTCGGCCAGCAACTCCCCCACGTGGTCGGGGAAGGGCGCGAAGAGTCCGGCCGCCAGCAGGCTGACGGGTCCGATCTGCAGCTCCGGGTGGTGCGCGTAGAGCGAGAGGCCGCCGCCCGGTCCCGCGTCGAAGAGCAACTGCTCGCCCTGGCGCAGGTAGTGCCACGAGACACCGCCGGACGGCTCCACGAGGAAGAACCAGAGGACGGTCCAGCCGATCAGCAGGGCGTGGTGCCGGCGGATCGGGAGCCGCGCCACCCGACCGGTGTCCGAGCCGTAATCGGTGGCGCTCCGTACCGCGCTCGCTTCACGCACCGACTCGTCTTCCCCTCACCGACCGCTCCTGATCCCCTGGTGGACGACGAGTAAGAGCGGCAACGGCGCTCCGGGGTTCCGTAGATGGGGTTCCGTCTGGCCCGTCACCGGGTGAGCAGCGGACCGAGCCCCAGCAGCCGGAAGGCGAGCCAGTGTTCGTCGATCAGGACGTACACCGTGTCGGGCCCGACGGTGGTGAGCCCGGTGGCCGGGCCGGGCAGCGGGACGGTCACCGGGTCGCGATCGGGCCTGTCCGGGTTCCAGACCCGCAGGTGGTTGTCGGCGCAGACCGCCACGAGCAGGTCCTGGTCGTGGCGCTCCAGACGCGCCCAGCGCAGGACGGCGTCTCCCGTGTGGCGCAGCGTCAGGCGTTTCATTTCAGCGGGTGTTTCGCTCAGGTCCCAGAGTTCCAGGACGTGCTGGGGAACGTACGGGAAGACCGGTGGGGCCCCCGGTTCGGGGGACGGCCCGTGAGTGGCGACGGCGAGAGCCCACTCCCCCGACGGCATGCGCAGGGCCACCGGTCGCATGCGCGTGACCACGGGTGCCCAGGTGGCGCCCACCGGCCAGACTTCGGTGCCGTCCTCGGCTGCCCCGTGCACCTCGACATTCCCCTGGAAGTCGACCGCCGCCACCAGCCACTGGCCCTGCCCGTTCCCGAACGGCACCTCCGCCAGGTACTGTCCGGGCGCGAAGGCACCCTCGATCCGCACATGACCGGTGGGCCGATGCCACGCGAAGGCCAGCGGTGCCGACTTCTCGTAGCGCACGTACAGGACAGCGATCCGGCCCGGTTCGGTGAACGCGGTGAGCGACGTCACCGGTCCGGTGGTGCCCCGGTCCTCGTCCGCCGGTGCGAGCACCGTGACCTCCTCCTGCGTCGCGGCGTCGAGCAGCCGGACGACGGAGGAGTCCTCCTCCACCAGCGCCACGACCGACCTGCCGTCCGGGAGGAGCAGGGTGGCCAGATGCCGCACCGTGCGGTGCCCCGGCCACAGCGGCGCGTGCCTCCGGCCCTGGGCGTCCGTGAGCCACGCACCGCCCTCGACACCCACGACGGCGAGCGCCCAGGGCAGTTCCTCCGGAGGATGCGGGAGAGCGGAGATCAGCCGGGCGCGGTGCCGGTCGTAGTCGGGCTGGTCCGGTGAGCCGCCGCTGTTCGCGTCCCAGAGACGTACGGCGCCGTCCCAGCCCGCCGATGCGAACAGCGGGGTGCCGTTCCCCGAGGTGAGCGGGGTGAGCGCGTACGCCCCGGCGCCCGGTTGTGGCTCCGAGCGGCCCGGCGACGCGGGCTCCCGTAGGGAGAGGACGACCTGGTTGCCCGTACCCGCTCGGGTGCCTTCCGGATCCGTCGGCGCGGACACGCGGCTGTTGAGCAGACGCACCACGGTACCGGCGGCCGGATCGACGACGGCGATGCGTGACCCCTGACCGGCCACCGCGACCAGGGTGCGGTCGCCGGGAGTGAACGGTGCGAGTGCTCTGACGCTCCTGATCCGTCCGGGGACGACGCGGTACGTACTCAGCCGCTCGGGGTCCCAGATCCGTACGGTCCCGTCGTCGCCGCCCGAGACGGCCAGGCACCGGCCGGTCCCTGACATCCGCGCCACGGCGAGCGCGTGCACCGGGCCGGTGTGGCCGTACATCACTCCCGCGGGCGTCGCCGGGCCGCCGGACGGAGGCAGGTCCCACCGGCGCAGGAGACAGTCCGCCCCGGCCGACAGCAGGAAGCGGCGTCCGTCGGGCAGCCGGCCCGCGGCCAGCGCCGCCACCGGGGCCAGGTGGCCGCGCAGGACGGTGTGGCTCCAGTCGTCGGGGCTCCACACCCGCAGTACACGGTCCTTTCCCGCGGAGACCAGCAGGGGTGTCGGTCCGTCGACGGCCGTCAGGGACAGGACGACATCGCTGTGGGCCCGGAGCACCGTGACCGGCGAGCCGTCGGCGAGGTCCCACACATGGATGTCCCGGCCCGCCCCGGCCGCCAGCAGTTGCCGCCCCCTCGCGTCGACGAGCCGGGTGAGCGCGGTCACCGTGGCGTCCGCGCCGGTGAGGACCATCCGGGTCTCGCCCGGATCCGGGTCCCACAACCGCACCGTGGCGTCGCCGCCCGCCGAGGCGAGCAGTTCCCTGCCGTCGGCGTCCAGGACCGTGTGCAGCGCGGTGACCGGACCGGAGTGGCCGCGGAGCGCGACGCTGAAATCGTCGGGAACCGTGGACGCGGCGCTGAGCCGTGCGGGCAGGTCCGAGTGCCGGTGCAGCCAGTCCAGTACGGACGGTTCCTCGGCCAGTGCCGTCATCTGCAGGGTCCGCATCCGCTCGGTGGGCGACAGTTGCCGCAACGCCGGCGCGGCCCGTAGGTACAGCCGGGCGAGCGGCAGCGTGAACCGGCCCGGTAGCGCCCGTACCGCCGCCTCGGTCCGCGCCGGATCGGAACAGGTCAGGAAGCCGGGGTCGAGCATCATCTCGGGCAGCAGGCCCGCGGCCAGGGCGTGCCCTGCGGCGTGCCGGTGCAGATACGGGTGGGCTGCCTCCCAGGCGGCCGTGGAGCCGCCGGGCACCATGGCGCGCAGGGCGCGGGCGATGCGCTGCTGCGCGTCGGGCGGCGACTGGGCGCGGAAGTGGTCGATGAGGGCCTGATGGTAGAGACGGTAGACGGTGTGGCCCGACTCCCCCGACTCGACGAGATGGAATCCCGCGTACCGCAGCACCCAGGAGATGTCCTCGTCCCGGTAGACACGCCCGTCGTCCGCCAGCGCGGTCGCGAGGACGGGCCATACGTCGCGGCGGGGGATCCCCGCGCCCTCGGCCCAGGCCAGCGGGCGGAGCAGTCCGCGCAGCCGTCCGGGGTCGGCCGAGCGGCCGAACTCCTGGTCGAGGACGGCGGACAGACCGCCCGACAGCAGCTCCCGCAGGCGCCCTTCCGGGCTGCTGCCCGCTCGCAGTTCCCCGAGCACTGCACGGGCGGCGACCCTCGCGTAGAGGAAGATCCCGTCACTGGCCGCGGCGATCCGGTCCGCCCACGTCCACGCGAGCGACTCACGGTCTCGCAGCGGTGATCCTTCGGCCCCCGTCAACCGGCGCAGGGCGTAGGTCCTGAGGTCGGCGCCCGAGTCGGGCTCGTCGTCGAGGACGGCGAGTTGGTCGGGCGCGAGGGCCCGCAGCAACGGACCGCCCCGTGCGGTGGGCGTCGTCGCCTCGCCGCCCGCCCGGTGGGGGCGGGTGCCCACCAGCACCCGCACGCCCGGCAGTTCGGCGAGGGGCCGGAGCAGGTCGGCCGCGATGGGAACGGCTTCGGCGGGCTGGGCCTCGTCGAGGCCGTCGAGGACGACGGCCACCGGGCGGCCCAGTTCGCCCACCTGCTGGACGATCCGGGAGGCGCGGAGCCAGCCGTCGGTGGGTACGGGAAGGTGCAGGACGTCGGCCACGGCGCGCAGGCAGTCGTCGAGGGTCTTGTTGCGGCAGGACAACGCCAGATCGATCGAACCGAGCGGTGGCAGGGACGAGTTGGGGGTGTCGTCGAGTGCCCCTTCCTCCTCGGCGACCGTCCGCAGCCACGGCACCGACAGCGTCGCGATCCGGCCGAGCAGCGCGGACTTGCCCGTCCCCGGCGAGCCCGTCACGGCGAACAGGCCGCGCTCCGCCGTGGTCAGCCAGTCGATGACCCGTCGCATCAGGCGGTCACGTCCGCAGAAGTACCAGCCGGTCTCGCCGACCTCGATGCCCCGCGCGGAGAGCACCAGATGCTGGTCCACCGAATTGGCCCGGAGCCTGCGCAGCTGTTTGGTCTCCACGTCCTCGTCGGGGATGGCCGCGGCGGGGTGCAGGGGATTGCGCAGTACCGGGACCGGCGCGCCGCGCGCGAGATAGGCGGTCCGGCCATCCCGGTCCGCGAGCACCTGCCCGATCACATGGGCCAGTTCGTCGGAACGGATCTCCTCGTCGTGCTCGGTCCAGCGCCGGTCGTCGGGGCCACGCCGTACGACGTTCTCGAAGGCTTCCGCGAACACACCGTCCTCGGCGCTCTCGTAACCGCACGACGAGGCGATCACCGCGAACCGCCGGTCGGGCCCGGCGCTGCTGGTGTGGTCGATGACCTTGCTGATCTCGGCGGCCATCCGGGAGGCGGCGACCCCTCCGGCGCAGCAGTCGAGGAGGACCAGGACCTCGCTGAAGCTCTGGTGGACGAGGAAGCGTGCCAGCGCTGTCGTGGGGACCGCGTTGAAGCCGTCGAGTCCGGATACCGGGGAGTCCGCCGTCACCAGGAAGTGTTCGCCCGCGTCGACACAGGCGTGGCCGGTCCAGTACAGGACGAGCCGGGAGCCGCTGCTTCGCCAGGCCTTGAGCCTTGCGGTGATCTCGTGCCAGCCGTGTTTCCGGGCCAGTTCCGGCAGGTCGTGGTCGTATCCGAGCGACAGAAGCAGTTCGCGGACCCGCTGCACGCTCCCCGGAACGTGGCGCAGCGCGGGCCAGCCCCCGTCCTGGTAGTCGCCGACGCCGACCGTGACGAAGCGGGCGTCCTCCGTCATTCCAGCCCTCGCACCGTCGTACCCCCGTGGTCGTCCCCGCTGCGGTCTCCGGCAGGTCCGCAACAACGGTCCTGGCATCATGCATCACCGTCAACCAGGCGCATCGTACGGTGAATCGACCTGACAGGGGGAGCCGGTGCCGACGCACACAACAGCGGACCTGATCGTCGTCCTGCCCGGAATCATGGGGAGCGTACTGGCCAGGGACGGGCACGAACTCTGGAACCACACGCTGGCGGTCGCGGGACGCCATGCCCGCAGTGGACCGGGCGGGCTCGACCGTCTCGTGCTGCCGCCGGGCACGGGCGACGAGGACCCGGGTGACGGCGTCGAGGCCGTCGCCCTGCTCAAGGGGCTGCACGTGTTTCCCGGGGTGTCCGCGATCGACGGGTACGGCGTCCTCCTGCGGTTCCTCGAACGGCGCCTCGGGCTGTCGGCGGAGGCCGGGAACCTGCTGCCCTTCCCGTACGACTGGCGGCTCTCGGTGCGGCTGAACGCCCGGCGGCTCGCCGCGCGCGTGGAGCCCGCGCTCGCCGACTGGCGGCTCCGCAGCGCCAACCCGGGGGCGAAGGCGGTCTTCGTCGCCCACTCCATGGGTGGCCTGATCGCCCGCTACTACCTCGACGTCCTCGGCGGCCACGCCCACACGCGCTCCCTGCTCACCATCGGAACGCCGTACCGCGGCTCGCTGAACGCGCTGGATTCGCTGCACCGGGGGGTCGCACCCCGGCTCGGCAGGCTGACCGCGCCCTTCACCCGGCTGGCCCGCTCGCTGCCGTCGCTGCACCAGCTCCTGCCGACCTGGCCCTGTCTGGTCGACGAACAGGGCGGACGCTCGTCCCTGGCCGGACGCGCGGTGCCGGGCCTGGACTCCGTCGCGACCGAGGACGCCCTGCTCCTCCACCGCGAACTGGACGCCGCGCCGGGCGGCCGGTACGCCCTGCACGTCTTCGGCGGCTACCGCCAACCCACCCACCAGTCCGCGCGGGTCACGGCGGCGGGACTCGAACTGCGGCAGGACGTCGACGGGACCGACCACACAGGCGACGGCACCGTCCCCCGGTTCTCCTGCTTCCCCGCCCAGCTCACCGACGACTCCACCGTGCGCCACTTCGCCCAGAAGCACGGCGCGCTGCAGAACGAGAAGGCGCTGCTCAACCAGGTGGAGGCCGTCCTCACGTCCCGCGATCCCCGGCAGTTCCTCGACGGCCGGCAGGAGTTGTCGGTCCGGATCCCCGACATCGCCGACATCGGCGTGTGCCCCGTCGCGGTGATCGCGGACGACGACAGGCTCACGCTGGCGGCCACCGCGACCGATGAGGAGACCGGCGCGGTCGCCGTACGCACGCATCTACGCAACCGCGGCGACGGCCGCTACGGCACCGAACTCGACCTGCCCGGTCCGGGAACCTGGCGGGTGGCGGTGGGAGACCCGGTGAACCGGGGCCGCGTCCACGAGGTCACCAGCATCGTCCTGACGGGATAGCGCGGCGGTCGGCAGCCTGCAGAGCTCGTCCGCCTCCCACGGTGCCCCCTGCGACACCGCACAGCTCGCAGCGCCGCGGGCGTCCCGGGCGGCGGCCCCTCGCCCCTGGACGTAGCGTGGAAGACAGCGTGCGGAAGCGTAGCGCGGAGCGGAGACGTCATGTCGGGCGGCGGGAACAACGCACAGGCGTACGGGCCCGGGGGCCGCGCGCAGCGGAGGCCACGCCTGACCGAGCGCTGGAGAGTCACGCTGAGGCAGCGCTCCACCCCGACCCAGCGTTCGCTGTTCGCGGCGTGGCTCTCGTTCGGGGCCACGTTCGGCACGGTGCGGGTGATCACCCACGGCATCCGCGGAGGGTGGCTGCCCCTGGGGAACGTCTCGATGGGCGGCACGCATCTGCACCACTACAACCTGGGTATCGCGGCGATGTCGGGTGTCGGTCTGGTCGCGGTCCGGGGAGACGCCCAGTACGTCGGCCATCCGGTGGTGGCGTCCGCCTACGGGGCGGGGGCGGCCCTGATCGCCGACGAGTTCGCGCTGCTGCTGGATCTCCAGGACGTCTACTGGGCCAAGCAGGGCCGGGTCAGCGTCGACGTATCGCTCGGCATCATCTCGGCCCTCGGCCTCTATCTCACCGCCGTGCCGCTCTGGCACGAGCTGGCCAAGATCACCGGCCGCCACGCCCGCGAGAGCCTCAGCCGCCATGCCGGGGGGCTGCTCCCCGGCACCTACTGATTCACGGCAACCCCACCAGGCAGCTGACGTCTCTTTTTGCAGCATGAACCTCTGTACCCACACCAGAAGAACGCCCTGGAGAGCGGGCTTCACCATTTCGAGGAGTTCCGTATCCACGTCACACACGGCACGATGGGAGAACATCAGATTCCCCCAGGCGAGGCCACGTCCAGCGATCTTCCCGATCCTGGAGGCAATCCACGTGGTCCTCCCCATGTCGACGCCACCCAGAGCTCCAAGTGACAAGGGATCCGGGAGAAGAAACATGCCTGAAAAAGTCTCACATCTGACCGGCATTCAATTCGATTCCAATTACGACGGTGACGCGCTCTTCAGCCCTGACTCGCCACTGCGAGAGATCTGCGGTGACATCATCCCCTGGGACATCGGAGGTCCTCAGCCGGCTCTCGTCGAGATCGAGCAGGCCGGTGGGTTCCGGGGCGAAGTACTCGACCTCGGATGCGGCCTGGGCGAGAACGCGCGGTTCCTCGCAGGGCGAGGGCACCGGGTCACTGCTGTCGACGCATCACCCAATGCCATCAGGCTCGCTGTTGAGCGGACGGCACCGCTCGGTCTCGACGTGCAGTTCGTCGTCTCCGACGCCATCACCCTTGAGGGGCTCGACGCGGATGCCCGCTTCGACACCGTGATCGACAGCGCCCTCTACCACGGCTTGGACCCGGAAGAGCGAAAGCGGTATCTCGCCACGTTGCATCGCGTCAGCACGCCAGGCGCAACGTTGCACGTGATCTGCTTCTCGGACCTGCTGCCCAAGGAAATCGCGGCGCCCAACCGCTGTTCCGCGGAGGATGTGCGCAGCACCTTCGCCGGTGCGGGCTGGGCGATCAACAAGCTGGAACAGACCACCTATACGGTGTCCACGAGATTCGATCGGGACATCCTTTACCAGATCGTGGACGTGCTGAACGTCCCGGGCGGGCGGGAATTCGTGGGCGGCTTGCCCGCTGACGAACAGAACCGGCTGCTCCTGCCGGTATGGGCCGTCACCGCCGACCGGGCATAAGACGTGACCGGGTCCCGGGTCCGCTGGGTCAACAGCGGTTCCGGGAGCCGGAGTTCACCGGGGAGCACCGTTCGGCCGTGTTCGACAGCGGGCCGTGTCTACCTGGACGAGGCGGCGAAGGCGGCGAACCAACTCAGCATCTCGGGGTGGGTGATGGCACCGGCGCTGCTCACCTCATCGACGTCGGCGCCCTGGATGATCCGCTTGACCGGAACCTCCAGCCGCTTGCCCGTCAGGGTACGCGGCAACGCCGGCACCTCGGTGATGGCGTCCGGCACATGGCGGGGGGAGAGCTCACCGCGGATCGCCCCGGTGATCAGTGCGCGGAGACCGTCGTCGAGCGTCGCACCGTCCCCGAGGACCACGAACAACGGCATGAAGTACCGGCCGTCCGGCATCTCCGCCCCGATCACCAGGCTGTCGGCCACCTCGGGCAGCTGCTCCACGACGGCGTAGATGTCGGCCGAGCCCATCCGGACGCCCATGCGGTTGAGCGTCGAGTCCGAACGGCCCGCCACCACTACGGTCAGATCCCGGTCGACCGTGACCCAGTCACCGTGCCGCCAGACACCCGGGTACATGTCGAAGTAACTCCCCCGGTAGCGCGAGCCGTCCGGGTCGTCGACGAAGTGCAGGGGCATCGACGGCAGCGGTTCGGTCACCACCAGCTCGCCCTGCTCACCGACGACCGGCCGGCCCGAGGGGTCCCAGGCGGCCAGGGCGACGCCGAGGGCCGGGCACTGGATGCGGCCGACCCGTACCGGAAGCAGCGCGCTGCCGCCGGCGAGTACCGAGCAGATGTCGGTGCCCCCGCAGATCGACTGCAGCCAGACGTCGGGGCCGAGACGGTCCTGGGCCCAGCGCCAGGTGCTCGGAGGCAGCGACGAACCGGTCTGGAGGACGGTGCGCAGCGCGCTCAGGTCGGCCTCGGCCGCCGGGTGGGCGTCGGCCTTCTCGCCCGAGATCAGATAGGCCGCCCCCACGCCGACCACGCTCGCACGGGTCTGTTCGGCGACCCGCCAGACCCCGTTGACGTCCGGGTGGGTGGGGCTGCCGTCGTAGAGGACGATGGTCGAGCCGTGCAACAGGCCCGCGACCATGAAGTTCCAGACCATCCAACTGGTCGAGGTGTGGAAGAAGTAGCGGTCGTCGGCGCGCAGGTCGGCGCCCAGACCGAGCGCCTTGAGCAGTTCGACGACGATGCCCCCGTGGCTCTGCACGATGCCCTTGGGAAGCCCGGTGGTGCCCGAGGACCACAGGGTCCACAGCGGGTGGCCGAAGGGAACATCGGCGAAGACCAGTGGGACGTCCTGATCGAGCAGGGTGGACCAGGAGTGCTGTGCCACGTCGTCGCGCACCGTCCAGCGGGACTCGGCCGAGGACGGCCGCAGGTGGCCGACGGCCACCAGATGCCGCAGCGTGGGCAGCCCGGCCGTGATCTCCTCGACCGCGGGGAGCCGGTCGTACTCCTTGCCGCCGTGGCGGTAGCCGTCCACGGCCAGCAGGACCGTCGGGCGGGCCTGCCGCAGCCGCGCCAGCACACTGGGCGTACCGAAGTCGGGCGAGCACACGGTCCACAGCGCGCCCACCGCCGCGGTCGCCAGGACCCCGATCACGGCGTGCGGAGTGTTCGGCAGGTATCCGGCGACCGTGTCGCCGGGCCCCACTCCCAGCCTGCGCAACGAGGCCGTCAACGCGGCGACCTCGCGTCGCAACTGCGCCCAGGAGGTCTCCGCGGGTGCACCGCCCTCGTGCAGGCTGACGAGCGCCGGCCGCTCGTCGGAGGCGTGGGCGAAGCATCGTTCGGCGAAGTTCAGACGTGTGCCCGGGAACCAGGAGGCACCGGGCATCGACGCGTCCGCGAGTACCTCGTCATGAGGGGAACGGGCGTCCAGGCCGTAGTAGTCCCACACCGCGGACCAGAACCCGGGGACGTCGGTGGTGCTCCACCGCCACAGTGCCGCGTAGTCGGCGAACCGCAGTCCCCGGGTGCTGTCCAGCCAGCGCATGAAGTCGGCGACGTTGGAGGCCTCGGCCCGGACCGGGGACCACAGCAGTTCGGTGTCGTGATGCATCGTCGCTCCCTTGAGAGGTGGCTGAGGTGGGGTGTTCCGTGGGGCGTCAGCCCTGTTCGATCTCGCGTACGAGTTCCTCGGCCCGCGGCCACGGTCCGTAGCCCGAGCCGGGGTTGAGGTGCCCGACCTCGCCGAGCTGCACGAGACGGCTGCCCCAGCACTCGGCGAGCCGGGCGATGCGCACCGCCTTGCCCAGCGGGTCGTCACTGCTCGCCGCGACGACGCTGGGGAACGGCAGGGCGGTCCGCGGGGTGGGCGTCCAGCCGTTGCCGTGGAGCGTTTCGGGGGTCGGATATCCCTCCGGCAGCGGTGTGTCGAAGTCCGGAGGGGTCGCCAGCAGGGCGCCCACGACCGGACGGCTGCTGCTGCGCGCCCAGTGCACGGTGGTCATCACCCCGGCGCTGTGGGAGACCAGCACCACCGGTCCGGGAACTGCCGCGACCACCGATTCCAGTGCTGCGACCCTTGCCGCGCAGCTGAGTTGATTTTCCGTCAGGGGTGCGACGGTGCGCACCGTGCGCCCGGCTGCGGTGAGCCGTTCGGCCAGGATGGTCTGCCAGTGGTCGGGGACGTGGTCGCGCAGTCCTGGTACGACCACGATCGTGGCCCCGGTGCGGGTGTTCATGTGGTCACTGCCTTTGTTCGGGTGGCCGCAGGGGTGGCACGTGCGGCCAGTCGGAGGATGTCGCGGTCGTAGTGCCTGCGTCCGACGGCGAAAGCCAGCGCGGCGGCCATCGCGATCAGCGGCATCAGCCGCAGCGCGCCGAGCAGGCCGACGTGGTCCGCGGCCATGCCGGTCACCGCGGATCCCGGGGCCAGCCCGAGCAGGCTGTTCGCCAGTGTGAGGGTGCCGAAGGCCGTACCGGAGATGGCGCCGGGGGTCAGGTTGGCCACCATCGCGGCGGCCGGTCCGGCCGTCGCTCCCGACACCAGGGCCCCGGCCGCCAGCAGGACCATCTGTGCCGGTCCGGTCGGTGCGCCGAAGGCGGCCGACAGGAGGACGAGGGAGAGGAGGCTGCAGATGATCGCCGTGGTCCACTTACGGATAGCGAGGGTCCGGCCTGCCCGGTCGGCGACGACGCCTCCGAGGATCATGCCGATCCCGATGAGGAGCGCGAACAGGGCGGCAACGACGCCCGCTTCGGCGGTGGGCATGTGGTAGTAGCGGTTGAAGAAACTGGGCAGCCAGGCCAGCAGCGCCCCGGGGAGGAACAGTTGGAGGCCGCTGCCGACATAGGCACTGACCACCGAGACCGAGGAGAAGAGCTGCGCCAGGAGGTCCCGCAGCGGGGCCTTGGCACGTTCCTCGCGGCGGTCGCCGGTGGCATCGCGCCGTGGGTCGAGCCGCTTCTCGGTGACCACTACGGCGAACGTCGTGGCCAGAGCGAGTCCGAAGAACCCCATGATGCCGAACGCCCAGCGCCAGCCGAAGTGTTGGGCGATCACGCCGCTGAGCGCCACACCCAGGACCGAACCGAACGAGCCGCCCCCCATGAACGCACCGGAGAGGGTGGCCCGGAGGCGGGCCGGGAAGACGCTGAGGACGAGCGCGATGCCGACGCTGCCGTACGCGGCCTCGCCGATGCCGACGAACAGCCGGCCGAGGAACATCTGCCCGTAACCGGCCGCCACCGCGCAGGCGAGGGTGGCCACACTCCACGCCACCGCGGCGAGTACCAGGCTGCGCACCCGGCCCCAGCGGTCCGCCAGGAGGGACATCGGGAAGGTCAGCACGCCGACCGCCAGCGCCACGATGCCGCTGAGCGATCCCAGCTTCGCGTCGGTGAGACCCCAGTCCGCCTTCAACAGCGGAAAGACGGCATTGAGTACCTGGCGCGACATGTAGTCGGACAGCAGCAGTCCGAAACTCAGGGCGAAGACGGTCCAGGCGTAGCGCCGGGAGACAGCCGGTGCGGGAGAGCCGGTGCCGGGCGCCGGATCCGCAGTGGTGGGAAGACTCATCGGTACCACCTCTTCTGATCCTGGTCCGCTTCTTCAGAGAGGCCGGTCTCCGACGATTCCGCAGCGCTCCATCTTGCGGACGGCCGGCCAGTAGTCCTGGACGGCGTAGTGCTGCGTGGAGCGGTTGTCCCAGATGGCGAAGCTGTTCGGCTGCCAGCGCCAGCGGACCTGGTACTCGGGCACCGATGCCTGGCTGAGCAGATAGGTCAGCAGGTTGCTCGCCCCCGGCGCGTAGTCGATGCCGAAGCGCACGTTCTGCGGCGTGTGGTAGTTGGTGAGATGCGTGGTGAAACTGTTGACGAAAAGGATCTCCTCGCCGGTCTCCGGATGGGTCCGCACCACCGGGTGCTCGGCGTCGGGGTACCGGGCCTTCAGGGCGTGGCGCCGCTCCTCGGGCATCACCGCGCCGAACGACGCCTCGATACTGTGCCGGGCCCGCAGACCCCGGATCTGCGTCTTGATGTGGTCGGGCAGCCTGCGGTACGCCTCGGCCATGTTGATCCAGACGGTGTCCCCACCCACCGGCGGTGACTCCACACAGCGCAGTACGGCACCCATCGGCGGGTTCTCCCGCCAGGTCGCGTCGGTGTGCAGCGCGTTCTCGTAGTGATCGGGCGCACTGTCCAGGTCCTTGTAGATACGGACCAGCCCGGGGTGCTCGGGATCGCTGCCGGCCACCGGATGGTCCTCCAGCGGGCCGAACCGGGTGGCGAAGGCGACATGTTCGGCACGGGTGATGTCCTGCCCCCGCAGGAACAGCACCTTGTGCTCCAGGAGCAGTGCCCGGATCTCGGCGAACAGATCGTCGTCGTGCGCGGCGTCGGCCAGGTTCACGCCGGACAGCTCGGCCCCGATGGTGCAGGTCAGAGGCTCGGCCTTGATCGAGTGACGGACTTCCGGCCGGACGAGTGCCGGGGCGGCCGGGCGGGGCTTGCTGATCTGGGTCATGGTGGTACCTCCTGTGCGGGCTCGTGATCCGTGCGGTGTTCAGCGACGCCGGAAGGCGCCTGGGCCGTGCTCCGGGGAGGGTCGGAACGGGAAGGGTCAGAGGACGAAGACGGAGGATCCTGTCGTCCGGCCGCTCGCCAGGTCCCGGTGTGCCTGGGACGCGTCCTCGAGGGCGTAGCGCTGATTGATCTCGATCTTGATGCGTCCGGCGGCGACATGTCCGAACAGTTCGCCGGCCAGTTCGGCGCGCTCCGCCGGATCGGCGATGTAGTCGGCCAGGGCCGGGCGGGTCACGAAGGCCGATCCATGGAGGGCCAGTTGGGCGGCGTCGATCGGAGGTACGGGCCCCGAGGCGGTACCGAAGCACACCAGCAGGCCGCGCCGCCGCAGGGACGCCAGCGAATCGGCGTAGGTGGTCGCCCCGACGCTGTCGAACACCACCGGTACACCGGCGCCGCCGGTCAGTTCGCGCACCCGCTCGGCCACGTTCTCCCGCCGGTAGTACACGATGTGGTCGCAGCCGTGGGCGCGGGCGACCTCCGCCTTCTCCTCGGTGGATACCGTGCCGATCACCGTGAGGCCCAGCAGTTCGGCCCACTGGCAGACGATGAGCCCGACGCCGCCCGCCGCCGCATGCAGCAGCACCGTGTCGCCGGGCTTCAGCGGGTAGATCCTGCGCAGCAGGTACGAGGAGGTGAGGCCACGCATGGTCATCGCGGCAGCGGTCTCGAAGCCGATCTCGTCCGGCAGCTTGATCAGCGAGTCCGGAGGCATGATCCGTTCGGTGCTGTAGGCCCCGAGCGGGCTGCCGGTGTAGGTCACACGGTCCCCCTCGGCGAAGCCGGACACGTCCGCGCCGACCGCCTCGATCACGCCTGCGGCCTCCACGCCGAGTCCGGCGGGCAGCGGAGCCGGGTAGAGCCCGGTGCGGAAGTAGATGTCGGCGAAGTTCAGCCCCACCGCTTCGTGGCGAATCCGTACCTCGCCGGGACCGGGGTCCCCGACGGTGGCCTCCTCCCAGCGCAGTACCTCGGGGCCGCCGGTCTCGTGGAAGCGGATGGTGTGTGCCACGGGGAACTCCCTTGCTGTCTTCGGGGCGGCGGTGCCCGCGGGAGCCCGAGTGGGTACTCCGCGGGCACCGCCGTGGGGCGGGCGCGGGTCAGTTCTTGGGGTTGCGCAGCATGAAGCCGCGCTGCCCGGGGCGCCGGTTCGGCACCATGCCGAGCTGCGCGAGGGTCTCGTCGGTGTCCGTGAAGTACTCGCCGAGCCGGTAGATCTTCCTGGCTTCGAGCCCGGTCGCGACGGGACGGCCGAGGCTCTCCGAAATCCTGACCATCTGCTCCACCTGGGCGACCGAACTCATGGGCACGCCCTTGCGGCTCCAGAGGTTGTCCTCGTTGCCGACCCGTACGTGAGCGCCGAGCGCGATCCCGATCGCGTTCATCGGCGCCACGGCGCGCATGGAGCTCTCGATGGTGAGGACGGCGCCGTCCGGGGTGCGACGGATGAACTCGATCAGGTCGGCGGGGTGCCGGCCGGCGAATCCGCCGCCGATCGCCACGTAGTTGAGGACCAGCGGGCCGGTGTGGATCCCGGCCCTGATCAGCCGCTCCACGGTCTCCAGCTGGGCCAGGGTGGCGAGTTGGAAGTGCGGCTGGATGCCGTTCGCGCGGAGCCGTTTCAGGTGTTCCAGGTAGAAGTCCGGTCCGGCCTCGACGACCATGTCCCGGTACGCCTTGTACATCGCCGGGTTCGCGATCGACGTTCCCTGGAGGTCGTCGTCCGTCATGATCTCGACGATGTTCATCTGGCTGGTGTTGATGGCGATCGTCACCTGGTCGGGCCTGGGGTCGAGATCGGCCAGCAGGTGGCGGGTGTCGTAGCTGAGCCACTTCGCCTCGTCGCCCTCGCCCTCGGGGGCGAAGGAGATCGATCCGCCGATCTGCAGGACCATGTCCGGCACGGCCTCGCGCAGCCGGCCGATCAGCTCGTTGAACATGGACATCCGCTTGGAGCCGTGGCCGTCGAGCTCGCGCACGTGGATGTGCAGCACGGTGGCGCCGGCGTCGTAGCAGTCGACGGCGGCCTGGACGTGCTCGTCCATGGTGAGGGGGATGTCGTCGGCGTCACCGGGCAGCCACTCGGGTCCGTAGGGCGCCGCCTGGATGACCAGCGGTTCCTGGTTCTCGGGATAGAGCGAGTCGTCGTGGAAGTGCACGGTCCGTCTCCTTCGTCGGTTGGGTCGGCCCCCACCTGCGTCTGGTACGCGGGGTGGCACGAGCCTGATGGCGAGGACGGGGTGAGGCCGTGACGACCCTGCCGTGCACAGACGGCTCGGATCGGGAGTACCTGCGGGCCGCCCTCGCGGAACGCGGCTACGTTGCGGTGAACCCCAAGGTAGGAGCCGATGAACGCGCGCGCTTAACCCTGTGGGACGGGGAACTTGCCGTTTGGGGACTCTCCCGCGACGGTGCGGTGACGGACCCACGGCAGCCTGCTGCGAGGCACCGCAGCGGTGAGTGAGCGCCCGGAGGGGCGGTCAGTGGGGGTCGGTCCTCGTGAGGTCGGAGCCGGTCGTCGCCCGGCCACGCCACTCCCTCGGGCTGCACCCGAACTGCTCCCGGAACCAACGGGAGAAGGCACTGGCCGTGGAGAAGCCGAGCAGATCGGAGACCTCGGTGAGAGAGCGGCTCGGGTTCGCCACGAACTGCTCGGCCATCCGCACGCGCGTCGAATTGAGGAGCGAGGAAAAGGTGTCGCCGGTGCTCGCGAGGCGCCGGTGCACGCTGCGCCGGTCCACGCCCAGGCTGCGCGCGACCCGGTCCACCGAGCACCGCCCGGTCGGCAGCAGGACCTCGATCAGCTCGCGCACCCGGTCCACGGTGTCGGTGTCCCTCGGAACCGCGACGGTCTCGACGTACTGCCGGGCATAGTTCCTGAGCAGCGGATCGGACGCCGTGTTGGGCAGGTCGAGATCACTCGCCGAGAAGATGATTCCGTCGAATTCCTGGTCGAACTGCACCGTCGGGCCGAAAATCCGCCGATGCGTGCCGCGGTCCGCCGGCGCCCCATGGGCGAAGTACACGGAGAGTGGCAGCCACTGGGGGCCCAGGAACATGCGCAGCACCAGGTGGAACGCGCCCACGGCCAGCTCGGTGGCCTGCCGGGCCTCCACCGCCTCCCCGAAGTCGAGTGCCACCTTCAGGGTGGCCAGGTCCTCCCGCTCGGAGAGCCGGGCATGGAGTGCCGCGTTGTACATGTGCTCATGGCGCAGCAGCAGCTCCAGCACACTGCGTACGTCCGGTTCCTCACGGAGGGCGAGGCTGATGGGGCCGAGACTGCCCAGGCGCCGGAACTCGGACATCCGCAGGCCGAAGTCCTCATGGCCGGAGTCGGCCGCCGAGACTTCCAGCAGGCGGGCCACCGCAACGCCGGAGATCCACCGGTCCTGCACGGTGAGGGCGGCGGCGTCCAACCCCACACGCTGCATGAGCGGCTGCGGGTCGATGGCCAGCGAACGGCTCAACTCCACATAGCCGTTGAGTGCCGCGCTGCGGACAAGCGGTCTCATCGCACTCCTCACCGCGGTGTCCCCGAAAGGTAAGTAGCCTGTCCCGCCACGTCAAGCACCCGGATGCCGCGCGACCTACCGTGGTGGCTCCGCAGGTGCACCGCGGACGGCCGGCGACCGCGCGGGGCACCCTGACAGAGGATGCGGCGTTCGACCACGGGCAGGGCATCCGGTGCCGGGCCCGTGGCAGACGCGCCGGCTGCTCCGACCCGAGGAGGCAACGGCATGACCAACCTGGCCACATTCCTGGTGCACGCCGCCCGGCAGCACGGCGGCCGAGTCGCCGTACGCGAGTCCGAAACCGTTCTGACGTACGCGGAACTGGACGACGCGAGCGCCCGGATGGCGGCGCTGCTCCACGCCGACGGAGTCCGGCCGGGCGATCGGGTCGCCCTGGCGATGCCCAACATCACTTCCTTCCCGGTCGCGTACTACGGCGTCCTCCGCGCCGGGGCCGTCGTGGTGCCGATGAATCCGCTGCTCAAGGCACGGGAGATCGCGTTCGTGCTCCGCGACTCCGGTGCACGGACGGTGGTGACGTCTCCGATGTCGGCGGGGGAAGCCACCCGGGCCGCGGCGGAGACCGGGGCCGAGTGCCTGGTCACGGGCTCGGCGGCGTTCGATGCCGCGCTGCGGGCCGTGTCGCCGGAGCCCGGGGTCGGCGACCGGGCGCCGAGCGACACAGCGGTGATCCTTTACACCTCCGGCACGACCGGCACCCCGAAGGGCGCCGAGCTCACGCACGGCAATCTGATCAGCAACACGGTCACCACGGTCGAGACGCTGCTGACGTTGGGGCCGGACGACGTGCTCTTCGGCGGACTCCCCCTGTTCCACGCGTTCGGACAGACCTGCGCCCTCAACGCCGCGATCTCGGCGGGGGCGGCACTCACCCTGCTGCCACGGTTCGATCCGCGCCGGGCGCTGGAGATCATGCACCGGGACCGGGTCACCGTCTTCCTCGGCGTGCCCACCATGTACACCGCCCTGCTCCGGACCGAGACCTCCGACGGCTTCGACGCCTCCGGTCTCTCCCGGCTGCGGCTGGCCGTGTCCGGCGGCTCGGCGCTGCCCGTCGAGATCCTGCACGCGTTCGAGCAGAACTTCGACGTCATCGTGCTGGAGGGGTACGGGCTGTCCGAGACCTCCCCGGTGACCTCGTTCAATCATCCGGACCGGCCTCGCAAGGCAGGGTCGATCGGGCTGCCCGTCCGCGGCGTCGAGATGACCCTCGTGTCGGCGGAGGGCGCGCCGGTGCGTCCCGGCGAGGTCGGTGAGATCGCGATCCGCGGCGAGAACGTCATGAAGGGCTACTGGAACCGGCCGGAGGCGACCGCCGGGGCCTTGCACGACGGGTGGTTCCGCAGCGGCGACCTCGCACGCGTCGACGAGGACGGCTTCTACTTCATCGTCGACCGTCGGAAGGACCTCATCATCCGCGGCGGGTACAACGTCTACCCGCGGGAGGTCGAGGAGGTGCTGTACGAGCACCCCGCCGTGGCCGAGGCCGCGGTCGTCGGTGTGCCGCACGACCTGCACGGCGAGGAGGTGGCCGCCGTCGTCGTCCGGCGGGAGGGCAGCGGGGCCACGGCGGACCAGATCCGTGACTTCGTCCGTGAGCGGGTGGCCGCCTACAAGTACCCCAGAATCGTGACGTTCACCGACGAACTCCCCAAGGGGGCTACGGGCAAGATCCTCAAGCGTGAGATCACGGTCGAGGATCTGGAGGGTTCCGCAGGGGACAGCGGGTGAGTGGCGCGTGAGTCGTGGCGACGGCCGGATCACGGTCCAGGGCCGTCGCCACGTCCCGCTCCGCCACGACGGGCCGACGTTCCCCGGCTGAAGGGCAGGCACCGGGCACGCTGACACCGGCGTCGCGCACCCGGCCTGCCGGACCGCCTCGGCTACGCCTTACGGAGACGGCCGACGATGCCGTCGATGTCCAGACGGACCATGGCTTCGCGAATGATGTGTCCGCCGGGCTCCTCGTGTGCCTCGTACGGGATGCCCGCGTTGTCGAGGAGGCCGCGGAATTCCCGCTGCCCGGCGAGCACTTGGGTCTCGTTGAACGAGTCGAACGGGTTGGTCGGGTCGGGGCTGGTGCCGGCGACCAGGAAGACCCGCTTGTTCCGGTAGCTCTCGATGCGCTCCACCGGGTTGTCGGCGCTGACCCTGGCCTCGTCCCACAGCGGCGCGCCGTAGACCGTGCCACCGCCCAGGTCCGAGGCCGCGGAGGACACGTTGGCCCAGTGGACGACCAGACCGCCGTCGCGGCGCAGACTGGCCGGCCCGGAGTGGGCGCTCACCGAGGCGAAGGTTCCGTAGTACTTCGCCGCGTACTTCAGAGCCCCGAAGCCGCCCATCGAGAACCCCGACACGGCACGGCCGTCGTACTCGGCGTACGTCCGGAAGTTCGCCTCGACCCACGGGAGCAGCTGGTTCATGTGGAAGGCCTCCCAGTTGCGGGGGCCGGCGTTGGAGCTGACCGGGTTGGAGTACCAGCCCGCGTGGCCACCGTCGGGCATCACGACGATGAGCGGCTTGCCGGCCGTCCAGTCGCGGATGTTCTGGGGCGGGCTGTCGAAGGTGATGAAGTCCTGGAGGCCGCCGTGGAGCAGGTACAGGACGGGGTAGGTGCGACCGCTGGTGTGGTAGTCGTCGGGGAGCAGGACGTTGACGCCGGGGTTCCAGCCGATCTCGGCGGTCTGGAACCGGTAGTACCACATGCGGGGGTCGCTCTCGTTGTGCTCGACGATGTGCAGCCCGAAGCCGTCGTCGGCCGCGGCGGCCGACGACGCGGACGCGAGGACGCCCGCGCCCCCGACTGCCAGCGCCGCGGACGCGCCGCCGACGGCCTTGAGGACACTCCTGCGCGTGGGCCGGTGCTCGCTCAACATGATCTCCTGATTCGCATGACTGACGGGATTGCTGACAGTTGGTGACGGTCCGGCACTTATGGCTGATCCGTCAGTTGTCGGTGATCCAGGTGCCCCGGTCGGCGTTCCAGTGGATCGTGACCTTCTGGAACTGCTGGGCCCTGCCGTTGCCCTCGTCCACCTCGTCGGCGACGGGGTAGCCGAGAGCGCCCTCGTGGCCCGCGGCGTGGAACGCGTCGTAGATCGCGCCGTGGACGATGTGCGCACCGGTCTGCGGCGACCACAGGAACAGGCCGTGTTCGAAGAACTGGTAGCGGCCCCGGGTACCGTCGGGCGCCTGTGCGGCGTCCGCCTCGTCCATCGTCGGGAAGCCCCAGCTGCGCTCCGCGTCCGTCGCCCAGAACTCGGTCAGGATGTCCCCGTGGACCGCGTAGGCCACGTCCGGGTGCCAGAGGATGATGCCGTTCTGGAACTGCTGGAAGCGCCCGCCGAGGGAGGCGTCCGCCTCGGCGCGGATCGGCGGCCCGAGGATGCCACCGGGGCCGCCCAGGTCGGCGTACTTCGCCCCGATCGTGCCGTACGGCTGGAACGCCTCGTCCCGCTGCTGCCGGGCGGTGCCCTCCGCCTCGTCGTACCGGTCCGGGTAGGCGGAGCGCTGCACGGCCTGGGCGAGCTGCCCGGCGGTACTGCCCTCCATGCCGGGCTCCATCTGCTGGGCCACTTCGAAGAACTTGCCCGCCGCGTAGTCGACGTCGAGGATCTGTTCAGCCGTGCCCCAGCCCTGTGAGGGCCGCTGCTGGAAGACACCGAGTGAGTCCCGGTCCCCGCAGTTCAGGTTGTTCATGTGGGACTCGACCCAGCCCGTCTCGAAGCCGGCCAGCATCACCTTGTCGGAGACGTTCATGCGCTGGCCCACCTCGTAGACCTTGCGCGTGACGGCGATGTCCCGGTCGGCCGGGACGTCGCAGAACACCGCGGCGGGCGCCCGGTTCCCGAGAGGTCCGGGCACGGGGTTCGCGTCCCGCGCCCACGCGGGCCGACCGCTCAGCGCGGTCACGACCGCCATGAGCAACAGCACAGCCATCACACATCCCGCACGCCGAACGGCGGCACTGTCCCGCCGGACGCCACCCACGAAGCCCGTCACGGGTTCACCCCGTCGAACTGGAGCGCCCAGTACGGAGGGGAGCCCTTCTGGCCGTTCCACTGGGAGACGATCAGCGTCAGGGAGGTGGCGCTCGCGCTGCCGGGGTGGATGTAGCCGCCGTACAGGGTGGGCACCTGAGGCCTGCCCCAATGGCTGGGCGGGACCGTGTTGTTGCCGACGATCTGCGGGGTGGGCGCGGACCACACCGCGTCGGGGCGGGACGCGGTGCGGGTGCAGATCGAGTAGTCGTCCACGTCGAAGTAGCTCATGCAGTACGTGGATCCGATCCGTTTCACGGAGAACTCACCGATGTTGTTGCCGGTGAGGATCGCCGAGGGCGCCGCATCCGTGGTCCACTGCCAACTGTTGCCCACGTACGCCCAGTTCTGCTGTGCTCCGAAATTTCCGTCGCGGAAGTCGCTCGGCTGGATACGGAACAGCTGGATCGCACCGCCGTCGGCGGTGTTGCGGTGGCTGCCGTTCCAGCGCTTGGAGAAGACGTACAGCCAGCCGTCGGGGTCGATGCCCGCGAACGACCACATGCCGTACATGGACTGGTTGGTTCCCTGCTCGTCACCGGCCCAGTGGTACGGGTAGTCGGTCCAGGTGACCCCGTAGTCGTCGGAGTAGGCGACGCCGGACATCAGGGAACCGTCACGGCCGGCACCGGGGGTCCAGGTGTTCACGGACGTGTACTGGAGGTAGGTACGGCCGCCGAACTCCACGCAGTCGTTGGGGATGCGGCTGAATTCCCAGCCGTGGCCGTTGTCCTGCTGAGGGGTGTAGTCGAAGAGCTGCCGTGCCCCTCCGCCGCTGGGCATCGCCCAGGTGAACGAGATCGGGGTCTGTCCCGAGGCGTCGAAACCATCCTGGTTCAGCATGATCGGCGAGCCCATGTAGTCGCCGGTCTGCTGAATGCCGGTCCACGAGTCGCCGAAGACATAGCCCCACGAGCCGTCGTGCTCCCGGTAGTAGGGGATCGCGAGGTCGCCGGAGCCCAGGCCCTGGGCGCTCGCCGAGTCACCGGGCTGGTCGCACAGGGAGGCGCCGCTTGCGAGGACGCGCGGGCCGGTACGCGGTTTCGGCGTGCTCCCGGTCGCCGCAGCGGCGGGCAAGGGGGCGGCGGCCAGCCCCGCCCCGAGAACGAGCCCCACACCCGCCTTGAGTGTCAGTCGGCGGGTGAGCGGTTGGTCCTGCGGTCTCGGTTCGACGGACATCGTGAACCTCTCTGAGGGTGAGGGTGTGGAGTTGTCGTACGAGGTCAGGCCGAGTTGGAGTTGCCCTTCGGCGGTACGAGCGGGGCGAGTTGACCGACGGAGAGCCAGTAGATCCGCTTGCCGCTGAAGGACGCGGGGCCTGCGAGCAGATCAGATGTCATGGAACCCTCCTCGGACCGGGTCGTCCCCGTCCGTGGACCGGCACGACCCGCACGGTAGTGACAGGGACCCGGAGCAGGGCACCCGGAACG
This sequence comes from Streptomyces sp. NBC_01267, assembly GCF_036241575.1. Classification (NCBI taxonomy): domain Bacteria; kingdom Bacillati; phylum Actinomycetota; class Actinomycetes; order Kitasatosporales; family Streptomycetaceae; genus Streptomyces; species Streptomyces sp. NBC_01267. The sequence goes on from NZ_CP108455.1 coordinate 839,791, forward strand.
ATCCGGAGTGACAGCGCGTCCCCCTGTCCGCTAACGACTTGGTGCGCGAGCCGTGCCGACCGGTGAACAGCGGCATCGCGCGGTCGCGCCCCTCCGCATCGGCGGCGGCCAGGTCGGCCCGGCGCGGAGGTGTCCTCAGGCAGTGGGAGCCTCCGACTGCCGGTGAGCCGTGGGACTCAGGCACCGGGGAACCGCCGGCCGGTCCCTGGTGCGTACGGCGGGCAGCCACGCCGTGGAGCGTGCGGAACCCGACGGGAGACGTACCCGGTACCAGTGGGTCGACGGCGTGCCCTCCTCGTCGACGATGATCGTCCCGTCGGACAGTTGGCAGTCGACAGCGAGGATGTCGCCGTCCCACACCCGTACCGGTACGACGTTGTCGGGGGTGTAGTGCCGCAAGGGATCGATCGCAAGGCCGAGACTGCACACGAGGCGCCGGTCCGTTCGGTCCTGGCAGCGCTCCTCGGCGTTGAACACCCGGAGCCGGCCGACGGGCCGGCCGGATCCGGCGAGCCGGCCGGCCGCATCGTCACGCACCGCGCAGGCCCAGACCGGCGCACACACCGCGACCACCACGAGCGCTCCGCGGATGCGTCCTCGTCCACGGGCCGTCGAACGTGCGGCGGGACGGTCGGCGACGCCGGGACCGGCGAAGGACCGCGCTGAGTTCCCCGAACTCCCGGAACTCCCAGCGGCCTCTGTTCCGGCGGCCTCCGTCCCAGCGGCCCGCCATGCGGTGATGCGCGTCAGCAGGCTCTCGGCGGTGTGCACCGTACGGGCGGCGTGCGTCGGGGCCAGACAGTCGGCGGCCAGCGCACGCCAGAACGGCGGCACCGCGTTGTCCATGCGTAACGGGGCGCGCCCGTCCGCGTACTCCTGTGCCGCGGCACTGCGCGCCGCCGGAGTGGCACCGGGAAACGGCGAGGCGCCGGACGCGAACACCTCGTGGATCACGATGCCCAGGGCCCACACGTCGGCGCTCGGCCGGACCCGCACACCGTCTACGCCGAGCCGGCTCTTCCACCGCTCCGGCGGAAGGTAGTCGAGCGTGCCCATCGGAGGCGCGTACCCGTGGGTGCCGGTCAGCTCCGTGGCGAGCCCGAAGTCCGAGAGTCTGGCCGAACCGTCCGGTCCCACCAGCACGTTGTCCGGTTTGAGGTCCCCGTGCACCCAGCCGCCGCGGTGCAGATAGGCGAGACCCTCGCAGACCTCGCCGATGATCCGCGCGCCCTCCGCCTCGCTCGTTCCGGTCGCGAGCAGATCCCGCAGACTGCAGTCGGCGCGCTCCATGACGAGCACGATCGCGCCGTCCAGGGAAGGGTGTTCCGGTTCGGTGAGTACGAGGGAGTCCAGCAGGCGGATCAGCCGGGGATGGCTGGCCCGGCGGCCGAGTTCGAGCTCACGGCCGGCCGCCTCGGCCACCTCGCGGGCCTGGCGCGGTGTGAGCCCGGCGGTCGGCAGCACCTTGAGCGCGACGGGTTCCGCGCCCGGACCGGTGTCCTGATCGCCCGTGCCGGCGTGGGCGGGCCGGCCCGCGTAGACCGTGGACCAGCCGCCCGTCCCGATCAGCTCGACGACCTCCCAGTCACCGAGCCGGAAACCGCGCGGCAGCACGTCCATGTGGTCGCTCCCCCGTGCGTCGGCCGTGTTCACCGCTCTCTCCGGTGCACCTTCCGTGCCGGCGTACACCACTTGTCCTCCCCCGGTTGCCACGTCATTCCGCCTTCGGCCGCTTCCCCACGGCCGTCCCGCTCCGGGGCGGCAGAAGCGCGAGATGCTCCTCCCGCACGAGCCCGAACCGCAGCGTGACACCGACGATCGTCTCCCGCTTGCCGTTGCGGCGCGCCCCTTTACCCGGATCGTCCTCGGCCGGGGCGCTGATCCGTAACTTCTCCTCGGCGAGATAGTCGATGTGCGAACTGACCGCACGGGCGGTCAGCCGGGCACAGGCGGCGTGGTCCCTGAGCCGCTCGACGATCTGGGGGGTGGTCGGCACCGCGACCGGTGATTCGTCCCGCAGCCGTGGTTCGCACAGCGCGACGAGTACCAGGAAGTAGGCGGCCGACTCGTCCAGCGAGTACGCCATGACCGTACGGCTTCCACTCGGATCACCGGTGCCGTCGGGGTCGAGGTAGACATGGTCGGGGGCGAACACGTGGAAGGCGACCGTGGTGTCGCGGAGGGCCGGCAGGACGACCCGGGAGAACTCGAACGGGATGGGCGCCCCGGCCCGTCGAGGCGGCACCCTCAGGTACTCACCCGCACCCTCCGGGTTCTCCACCAGATAGCTGTGGGTCGCGCTGTAGTTGCTCAACTGCCAGTGGTCGTCGGTCACCCGGATCTCACCGGCCAGCCGGGAGATCGCCGCGTCGACGAGACGGAGTTCGACCGGGACCGTCGCCGATCCCCGCCCGAACCGCGCAACTTCCCCCGGCCCGAGCCGCAACGTCACCGCGTCACCCGGCCGCCCTCCGACATCACCGCTCCCCCGCGGAAGATGAATCACAATGCCGCTCATCGCCCCGTCCTCCCCCACACGTCGGCAGTTGCCGCACAGACCAGAGCTACCCATACGGTGCGGGGGTCTCCCGCTTGATTCCGGCAGATTCTGTACGTGTGGTACTCGCCTTCACCGCACGTGTCACGGATCTGCCGAACGAGCGGTGATTCCAGTGGAGTTGGGGCTGACGACGGGCTGCGAACGGCTGCACCGACCCGTCGATGAGCTGACCGTCCACGGTCCTCGCCGACTGCGGCTCAGCCACCTGATCGGACTCGACCTCGGACACGTTCTCACCGGTCATCGATGCACCTCCGTCGGTCGCGCCACGTCGTGAGCGTCGTGGACAGTCACCCGCTTCGGTGGACCCCGGCATCCCGGAAAGCTCAACCGCACCTGACGGTAGGGGTCGTCGGTGTTCTTTCCCACCAAACTCCGTTGAGGCAACTCAGCCTTTCGGCGACCTGGCTATTCCCAAGTGCCGCCCTGCACCATCCGAGGAATGAAAACCAACAACTGGTTACCTCCAGGGAGTTACCCACGGCGCACAGTGGTCCCCAGCCCGCCTGGTGGGCTCTGCAGTCAAGACGTCCAGTACGCCCTCACCGACGGTGGACGCTGACGGCATAACCGCCGCCGTCGTAAGGGTCGGCATCCCAGGTGGCGAACCGGTCGACGAGGGTAAGGCCGGCCCCGGAGCACCAGTCGTCGTAGTCCGACAGCGTGAGGCTGGGCGGCACCGGCAGGTGGGCTTCGTCCAGACCGAAGCCGGCGACCAGCAGGCCGCCCGGACACAGTGCCGCGGACAGGTGCTCAACCACCGTGGTCTCGGTGCCGGGGGCGAGCAACGGGAAGATATTGCCCGCAGCAACGATAAGGTCGAAGCCTCCTGCAATGCCGAGCAGGGTCGGCTCGAACTCGGCCAGATCGAGCTGGAACCAGGGCAGGCCAGGCGACTGCTTCCGCGCCACTGCCAGCATCGACGCGTCAAGATCCACCCCGACACAGTCATAGCCGAGTTCCGCGAGCCGGATCATGACGCGTCCGGTACCGCACCCGGCGTCCAGCACCCGCGCCCCCACAGGCACGAGAGCTGCGCAGAACCGCGCCTCACCGTGCACGTTCTTGCCACTACGGGCCAGGGCCGCGAATCGTGCGGCATAGTGCTCCCCGGACGCATTCCCGGTCAAATCCGCCCAGCGACTCATAAGGTCAACTATAGGGGCGCCCGATCTCGCCCAAGGAACCAACTCCCAGTGCTACACCCGAGCAGAGCAGCAACCTCGTTCGACCATCACCCTGACCGCAGTTGCCGACTGGGGCACCCGTGCCGCCGGGCATTGGCGGAGCAACAAGGCCGGGTCTCCCTTGCCCCAACGACACACCACAACATCGTCGGCCGGTACGGAACCCCACTCGCCGTCTCTCTGACCAGCGGAAACCGACACTACGTCACCCAGCTCATGCCGCTGCTGGACAAGATTCCCCACATCCGGGCCTGCGATTGCGATGTCGGGAAGCGAGGCTGCTGTCCCCAATGGTGCGCGGCGGCTTGCGGAACGCGCTGGCCAAGTCGATCCGCAGGTCACCGTGAACGCCTCGGCGCCCTCCGGGGTGACCCTCCCGAAGGACAACGGCAGCTTCAAGTACAAAGATCCCCACAACGGGACCGAGTACACGATCAACGACGGCACTCTGAACGTCGAGACGCCCCGTAAATCCGGAATGTTTCTGGACGTCGGCAACACCCGCAACAACGGTGACAGCGTCATCCTCTACCAGTGCGGCTCCACCAATACCAACCAGAAGTTCGTAGTCCAGCGCGGCTACATCAAGGTCAAGGACACACTCTGAGGTGATCCACCGCCCGCCCTCCGCATGAAGGCGCAGAGGGCGGGCCGGGCCCAAGCGCGACCGACGACGGCGGAACTCGGCCCCGGCGGGCGGCCGGGGTCTCACGGCCCCGACAAGGCCGTCGTAAGGGCCCCTCTCATCGCGGAGCCAGAGTCCAAGCTTCGGAAGCGTGACGGGGTCCGTGGCGCTGAGAACTCCGAGTCGTCGGCCCAGCCGATGATGTGCGCGCCCACGGACGCGGCGGTAGCGAGCACGTTCTCCCGCTGGCGTTCGAGGGATGGCGCAGCCCGCTTCATGCGCGACAGCCATCGCGCTCCGAGCAGACTTTTGCGGCATCCGTCATAGGGACGCAGCAGGCGGCACGGCCCCTGGGAGTGGTCCTGGTCAGCCCAGGAAGCTCAGCCGCACCTGCCGGTCGGGATTGTCGATGTTCGTGTCCACCAGGCACACGGACTGCCACGTCCCGAGTTCCAGCCTCCCGCCGATCACCGGCAGCGTCGCGTGCGGCGCAACGAACGCGGGCAGCACATGGTCCCTGCCGTGACCGCGGCTGCCGTGCCGGTGCTGCCAGCGGTCGTCGGCGGGCAGCAGGCCGTGCAGGGCGGCGAGGAGGTCGTCGTCGCTGCCCGCTCCGGTCTCGATGACGGCGATCCCAGCCGTCGCGTGCGGGACGAAGATGTTCAGCAGGCCGTCGCGGCCCGCCGCGGTCTCCCGCAGGAACTGCTCGCAGTTCTCCGTCAGGTCGGTGACGGTCTCGGTGCTGCCGGTCTCGATGTGCAGGACGTGTGTGGCGAAGGTTTCGGACATGGCTCCCATCCTCCCTCCCCAGGTCTTCCCTCTCCAGGTCTTCCCTCTCCAGGTCTTCCCTCTCCAGGAGTGGGATCGCGCGTCCGTGTGGTGAGACGTTCCCGCACCCTGTGGCGCTCCGCTGCTGTTCACCGGTGACCACCGCTGAGCGCCACAGTGCTGAGCGCAGAGCGCAGAGCGCAGAGCGGGAAGATACCGGGACCCCGCGCCGTTAGGTGAAACGTGAACGACTTCCGGGTACGCGACGTGGACGTGGTGGTCATCGGCGCGGGGCAGGCCGGGCTGTCCGTCGCCTACCATCTGCGGCGGGCGGGCCTGGTGCCCGACCGTGACTTCGTCGTACTGGATCACGCCCCGCGACCGGGCGGCGCCTGGCAGTTCCGGTGGCCCGGACTGACGTACGGCAAGGTGCACGGAATGCACTCCCTGCCCGGCATGGAGCTGACGGACGCCGACGGGAGCCGGCCGTCGTCCGAGGTGGTGGGTGACTACTTCGCGGCGTACGAGGACGCCTTCGAGCTGCGGGTGCGCCGGCCGGTCGAGGTCGCAGCCGTCCGCGAGGGCGCTGCCGGACGACTGCGCGTGGAGACGTCGCAGGGGGTCTGGTCGACACGGGCGGTGGTCAACGCCACGGGCACCTGGGACCGGCCGTTCTGGCCGCGGTATCCCGGCCAGGAGACCTTCCTCGGCAGGCAGTTGCACACGTCCGGGTACCGCGGTCCGCAGGAGTTCACCGGCCGGCGGGTGGTCGTGGTGGGCGGCGGCGCGTCCGGAACCCAGCATCTGATGGAGATCGCCGAGGTCGCCGAGGCGACGACCTGGGTGACCCGGCGGCCCCCGGTCTTCCGGGAGGGTCCGTTCGACGCGGAGCAGGGGCGCGCCGCCGTCGCGAGGGTCGAGGAACGGGTACGGGAGGGGCTTCCCCCGCAGAGTGTCGTGGCCGTGACCGGGCTGCCGGTGAACGACGCGATCCGGGCCGCGCGCGCCGAGGGCGTACTCGACCGCCTTCCGATGTTCGACCGGATCACACCGGACGGGGTGGCCTGGGACGACGGACGCACGGTGGCCGCGGACCGCATTCTCTGGGCCACCGGTTTCCGGGCCGCGATAGATCACCTGTCGCCGTTGAAGCTCCGTGAGCCGGGCGGCGGCATCCGCATGGAGGGCACCCGCGCCGCGCGTGACGAGCGGATCCACCTGGTCGGATACGGCCCTTCGGCTTCCACGATCGGCGCCAACCGGGCCGGCCGGGCCGCCGTCCGCGACATCGGGCGGCTGTTGGAGCGCGTACCGGCGCCGGTCTGACACCCATGGTTTCTTCATTCAGTGCTACGAACACACGAACAGGGGATCGGGTGTTCGCTGGAACGTGTGGTCGTACGGGATTTGGTTGCTCAACTACCCCACGAAGCAACATGCTTACTGAGCGCAAGCGACGAGCTGCAGATCTCGCAGGCGCAGTCCCACTGCACGAAACCATGTACTAGGAGAACGCACCATCATGAACTTCCTCACCAACCTGCTCGCCGGCATCGTCCACTTCGTGGGCTGGCTCGTCTGACACCCGTCCTGACCGGCGCCGTCGCTTCCCGTCCCACGGGAGCGGCGGCGCTGTCGTGTTTCACCGGGCCGTCACACGGCCGGTGCCAGCTCACTGTCCCTGCGGACCAGCGCGGCGTACCGGCCGTCGAGGCGGAGCAGTTCCCCGTGCGTGCCCCGCTCGGCGACCTGCCCGGCGTCCAGCACCACGATCTGGTCGGCATCCCTGACCGTGGAGAGCCGGTGCGCGATGGTGATGGTGGTGCGGCCCGCGGAGAGTCCGTCGATGGCCTGCTGGACGGCGTGTTCGGTGCGGGTGTCCAGGGCGCTGGTCGCCTCGTCGAGGATCAGCACCGGCGGATCGCGCAGGATCGTACGGGCGATGGCCAGACGCTGCTTCTCCCCACCGGAGAACCGGTAGCCACGCTCGCCGACCAGGGTCTCGTACCCGTCGGGCAGCGAAGCGATGTGGTCGTGGATCTGCGCCGTCCGGGCGGCCTCTTCGAGTTCCGCGTCGGTGGCGTCCGGTTTGGCGAAGCGCAGGTTGTCGGCGACCGACGCGTGGAAGAGGTACGTCTCCTGGGAGACGACGCCCACGGCACGGGCCAGCGTGGCGAAGTCGAGCTCGCGCACGTCGACGCCGTCGAGGGTGACCCGGCCGCCCGTCACGTCGTACAGCCGCGGCACCAGATAGCTGAGCGTGGACTTGCCCGAGCCCGTGGGTCCGACGACCGCGAGGCTGCCACCCGCGGGCACCTCGATGTCGATGGCGGCCAGGGTGGGGCCGCTCTTCTCGTCGTATCCGAAGTCGACGTCCTGGAAGCGCACTTCGCCGCGGACCTTGTCCAGTCGGACCGGGTGTTCGGGCTCGGTGATGTCCACCGGCAGATCCAGGTACTCGAATATCCGCTGGAAGAGGGCGAGCGAGGTCTGCATGTCCACACCCGTCGACAGCAGGCTCACGGCCGGCCGGAAGAGGCCCTGCTGGAGCGAGACGAAAGCGACGAGCGTGCCGATCGAGACCTGGGGGCCGCCCTCCTGGAGCGCCAGGCCGGCCGCCCAGTAGATGACGGCCGGCATGGCGGCCATGACGATGCCGATCGTCGACATCCGCCAGCGTCCCGCCATGCTGGAGCGCACTTCGAGGTCGACCAGCTGCTCGGACTCCTCGGTGAAGCTCTTGGTGAGGGAGTCCGCGCGGCCCATGGTGCGGCCGAGCAGAATGCCGCTGACGGACAGCGACTCGGTGACCGTGGCGGCCATCACCGCCATCTGCTTCTGCCGTTGCGTCGTGATCCTCTTGCGCTCGCGGCCGACCCTGCGGCTGATCCAGACGAACACCGGGAGCAGCAGCATCGAGACGATCGTCAGCCGCCAGTCGAGGGCGAGCATCGCGACCACCGTGGCGATCACAGCGGTGAGGTTGGAGACCAGGGAGGTCGCGGTGGAGGTGACGGTCGCCTGCATGCCGCCGATGTCGTTGGCGATACGGGACTGGACCTCACCGGTGCGCGTCCTGGTGAAGAAGGCGAGCGGCATGCGCTGGAGCTGGGTGTAGACGGCGGTGCGCAGGTCGTGCATGACGCGCTGGCCGACCGTGGTCGAGATCAGGGTCTGGAGGACTCCGAAGACGCTGTTGACCACGGCCGTGACGATCATGCCCAGGGCGAGCAGGCTCAGCAGCCCGGTGCGGTTCTGCGGGATCGCGGTGTCGAGGATTTCGCGCAGCATGAACGGCGAAGCGACCGAGACCAGCGACGACGCGCAGACGAGCAGTCCGACGAGCGCCAGGCGTGCGCGGTAGGGGCGGAAGAGCCGGACGATGCGCCGCAGTTCGGCGGGCGGCTGCCCGGCGTCACGGGGTGGAGGCGTCCAGTCGGGGCGATCGGGTTTCATGGGCTCCTTCGGCAGACAGCTGAGGAAACGACAGCACCGGGCGTCGCGAGAAGCGGACATCAGCGGCGGAGGGGCGTCACAGGCAGTGCGACGGCCGGGCCGGGGCAGGACTTTGCGAGCATAGCTCACTGTTACCTATGCTCACAATGTACAAGGTCCTGATATTGTTCCCGGCATGTCATCACCTGCTGGTGCACCCGACACCGACGGCCTGCTGGCCGAGCAGCTCCTCCGGCTGACCCGGAGACTGCACCGGATCCACAAGCACCATCTGGAGCCGGTCGGTATCACCCCCGCCCAGTCCCGGCTGCTGCGCACCGTCTCGCACTGCGCCGAGCCGCCGCGCATGGCCGATCTCGCCCAGCGGCTGGAGGTGGTGCCCCGCGCCGTGACCAGCCTCGTCGATGCCCTGGAGGAGAGCGGCAGCGTCCGCCGCGTGCCCGATCCGACCAACCGCCGCGTGGTACGGATCGAGCTCACCGACAGCGGGCGGGCCACCCTGCGCGCCCTGCGCGCCGCGCGCCGAGGCGCCGCGGAGGAGATCCTTGCGCCACTCTCCGCGGAGCAGCGCGAGGTGCTCGGCGAGCTGTTGTCCACACTCATGGACGGCCCGCCCGGCCACCACCGCTGACCCGCCGCACCGTCCGTCTCTGCTCTGTCCCAGATTTTTCCTGTCCGAAAGTTGCACGAGGGGAACTGCCAGATGCCGCTGCTGGAGCCGAAGCCCGGCGCACTCCGTCCGCGTACGGGCGGAACGCCGTCACCCGACCGGGTGCCCGACGCGGGCGCGGCCGGGACGCCGGAACCGCTGCGCGGTGAGCTGGTCGCGCTGCTCGGTGCGGAGAAGGTGCTGTCGAAGGTCTCCGACCTCGTGCGCTACGCCTCCGATGCGAGCCCCTACCGCTTCGTCCCCCGGGTCGTGGTGATCGCGGAGGACGTCGACGACATCGCGTCCGTCCTCTCGTACGCGCGCGGCACGGGCCACGAAGTGGTGTTCCGGGCCGCCGGTACCTCGCTCAACGGGCAGGCGCAGGGCGAGGACATCCTCGTCGACGTACGCCGCCACTGGTCGGGCATCGAGGTCCTGGACGACGGGGCACGGGCCCGGATCCGGCCGGGCACCACCGTGGTGCGGGCCAACGCCACGCTCGCCCGGCACGGCCGGATCCTCGGCCCCGACCCGGCCAGTGCGATCGCCTGCACCCTCGGGGGCGTCGTCGCCAACAACGCGTCGGGCATGACCGCGGGCACCACCCGCAACTCGTACCGCACGCTGGCCTCGCTGACCTTCGTCCTGCCGGGCGGCACCGTCGTCGACACGGCGGCCCCCTCCGCCGACGAGGACCTCGCGGCGGCCGAGCCCGAGCTGTGCGCGGGGCTGCTCGCGATCAAGGCCGAGATCGAGGCGGACCCGGAGCTCACCGCCCGCATCCGTGCCAAGTACGAGATCAAGAACACCAACGGGTACCGACTGGACGCCTTCCTGGACGGCGCGACGCCGGTCGAGATCCTGCGCGGGCTGATGGTCGGCTCCGAGGGCACCTTCGGCTTCATCTCCGAGGTCGTCTTCGACACCCTGCCGCTGGACCGCAAGCTGTCCACCGCGCTGCTCTTCTTCCCGACCCTGCGTGCCGCGGCGGCGGCCGTCCCGCTGTTCAACGAGGCCGGTGCCATGGCCGTCGAGCTGATGGACGGCAATACGCTGCGCGCCTCGGTGAGCGTCGAGGGGGTGCCCGCCGACTGGGCCGGGCTGCCCAAGGAGACGACGGCGCTGCTCGTCGAGTTCCGGGCGCCCGACGAAGCGGGCCGGGAGGCGTACGAGCGGGTGGCGGCCGAGGCCGTCGCGGGGCTCGAACTGGTCGCGCCCGTCGCGTCGGTGACCAATGAGTTCACCCGTGACCCCAAGGTCATCGCCGGCTACTGGAAGGCCCGCAAGGCATTCGTCACCGCGGTGGGCGGCGCCCGCCCGTCCGGTACGACGCTGATCACCGAGGACTTCGCCGTCCCGCCGTCGAAGCTCGCCGACGCCTGTACGGCGCTCATCGAATTGCAGACCCGGCACGATTTCGAGGCCGCCGTGGCCGGTCACGCCGCGCACGGCAATCTGCACTTCCTGCTGGCCTTCGACGCTGCGCTGCCCGCGGACGTGGCGCGCTACGCCGCGTTCATGGACGACTTCTGCCGGCTGACGGTCGAGCGTTTCGACGGCTCCCTCAAGGCCGAGCACGCCACGGGCCGCAACATCGCACCGTTCCTGGAGCTCGAATGGGGCCCGAAGGCGACCGAGCTGATGTGGCGCATCAAGCAGGTCATCGACCCCGACGGGGTGCTCGCGCCGCGCATCGTCCTCGACCGGGACCCCGAGGCCCATCTGCGCGGTCTCAAGACCATTCCCGAGGTCGAGCTGATCGCGGACCCCTGTATCGAGTGCGGCTTCTGCGAACCGACCTGCCCCAGCCACGACGTGACCACCACTCCGCGCCAACGGATCGTGCTGCGCCGGGAGATGATGCGCCAGTCCCCCGGCTCCCCGGTCGAGAACGGGCTGCTGGACGCGTACGGGTACGACGCGGTGGACACCTGCGCGGGCGACTCCACCTGCAAGCTGGCCTGTCCGGTCGGCATCGACACGGGCGCGCTGATGAAGGACTTCCGCCACCGGCGGCACACCCCGCGCGAGGAGCGGATCGCCGCGCTGACCGCCAAGAACTTCAAGGCGGTCGAGGCCGCGGCCCGGCTCGCGGTGGGCGCCGCGGACCGGATCAGTGACCGGCTGCTGCAGTCGGTCACCGGCCTCGCCCGCAAGGCGGTGCGCCCGGACCTGGTGCCCGAGTGGCTGCCGGAGATTCCCGGCGCCGCCGCCCGTAGGCTCCCGCGCACCTCGCGCAAGGGCGCGACCGCGGTCTACTACCCGGCGTGCGTCAACCGGATCTTCGGCGGACCGGCCGATTTCCGCGGGCCGTCGCTCCCCCAGGCCGTCGTGGCCCTCGCCGAGCGGGCCGGGCAGCCGGTGTGGATCCCCGAGGACGTCGCGGGGACCTGCTGCGCGACGATCTGGCACTCCAAGGGGTACGACGAGGGCAACACCCTGATGGCCAATCGCATCGTCGAGGCCGCCTGGGGCTGGACCGGTGGGGGCAAGTACCCGCTGATCGTCGACGCCTCCTCCTGCACACTGGGCATCGCCCACGAGGTGGTGCCCTACCTCAGCGACGACAACCGGGAACTGCACCGCGAGTTGAAGATCGTCGACTCGGTCGTCTGGGCCGCCGACGAACTCCTCCCCCGGCTCACGGTGCTGCGCAAGGCCGGTTCGGCCGTCCTGCACCCCACCTGTTCGATGCAGCACCTCGGCGACGAGGCCGAGTTGCGGGCGGTCGCCGAGGCGTGCGCCGAGGAGGTCGTCGTGCCGGACGACGTCGGGTGCTGCGCGTTCGCCGGGGACCGCGGGATGCTCCACAAGGAACTCACCGAGTCGGCGACCGCCCGCGAGGCCGCCGAGGTCAAGGCGAGGGATTTCGACGCCCATCTCTCGGCGAACCGGATGTGCGAGGTCGGCATGGACCATGCGACGGGCCGCAGTTACTACTCCGTCCTGCTGGAGCTGGAGCGGGCCACCCGCCCCGGCCCGGCGTACCTCCGGCGCAGCTGAACCGCGCCCGGGATCCATCCGGGCGGCCGTCCGCGCGGGAAATTCGATTGCCCTGAACAGTGCTGAAGCGCGAACCTTGCACGGTTTGAGCCAACCACCGATTCATGGGGCGTCATGCAGATTCGAGATCTTCCTTATCCGGATCCGGGTGATCCCGACGTACGGTCCGGGCCCCGTTTCCTCTACTGGCTCGGACGCAATCAGCTGGTCGGCCAGTTCAAGTCGCTCGGCTGGGGGCTGCTCCACCAGTGCGGGATCGCCGGGCTGCCGCTGGCCGTCGGCTTCGCCGTGCAGGCCGTGGTCGACCGCTCGGGTGGTCGTCTCGCCCTCTCCGGCGGGCTGATTCTGCTGCTCGGCGCCGTGATCGCGGTGGGCGACACCATGCTGCACCGGACCGCCGTCACCAACTGGATCACCGCGGCGGCCCGGGTCCAGCAACTCCTCGCGCGGAAGACCGCCGAACTCGGGTCGGCGCTGACCCGCCGGGTCGCGGCGGGCGAGGTCGTCGCGGTGTCCACGGGCGACGTCGAGAAGATCGGCTGGTTCGTCGAGGCGCTCTCCCGCTTCGCCGCCGCGGCGACGGCGCTGGTCATCATCTGCGTCGGGCTGGTCCTCTACCTGCCGTCGCTGGGTGTGGTGGTGGCGCTCGCGATGCCCGTACTGGCCCTGGCCGTACTGCCGTTGCTCTCCACCGCCACCGCGCGGGCCGACGTGCAGCGCGAGAAGGCCGGGCGGGCGACCGAGCTGGCCTCGGACACCGTCGCGGGTCTGCGCGTACTGCGCGGCATCGGCGGCGAGGAACTGTTCCTCGGCCGCTACCGGAGTGCCTCCCAGGAGGTGCGCCGGGCGGCCGTGCGCAGTGCCCGGATGTGGGCGCTGATCTCGGGAATCCAGGTGCTGCTGCCCGGACTGCTGCTGATCGGGGTGGTCTGTTACGGCGCGAAGCTCGCCGCCGACGGACGCATCGAGGTCGGTCAGCTCGTCACCGTGTACAGCGCGGTGACCCTGCTGCTCTTCCCGCTGCGGCACTTCCAGGAGATCGCCATGGCGTACTCCTTCTCCCGGCCCTCGGCCAAGCGGGCGGCACGGGTGCTGGCGCTGGAGCGCACCACGTACGACACCCGCGCGTACGAGGGCACGGCGGGCGGTGTTCCGAGCGGGGATCTCTACGACCCGGCGACCGGACTGCTGGCGACCGGCGGTGACTTCACCGCTGTGGTGTGCGGGGACCCGGACGCGGCCGGCGCACTGGCCGAACGCCTCGGCGGGCATCCCGCGGCCGAGGAAGAGGCGCAGCGGCCTCCTTCGGTGCTGCTCGGCGGGGTCGCCCTCGACGAGCTGCCACTGGACACCGCCCGTACGGCTGTCCTGGTGCAGGACAAGGACCCGGTACTGCTGTCGGGCACCTTGCGGGAGCTGCTCGATGTGCCGTCGTCCGGCAAGGTGACGGCCGACGACGCGCTGGCCGCGGCTCAGTGCGGGGATGTTCTGCAGGCTCTCGCCCAGGCGTCCGTGGAGCCGGGCGGGGACCCCATGCGGACGCGGATCACCGAGCGCGGCAGGTCGCTGTCCGGCGGGCAGCGGCAGCGCCTCGCCCTGGCCCGCTCGCTGGTGACCGACCCGGAGGCGCTGGTGCTCGACGAACCGACCTCGGCCGTCGACTCACACACCGAGGCCCGGGTCGCGCAGGGCGTGAAGCAGCTGCGCGGCGGGCGTACGACGGTGGTCTTCGCCTCGTCACCGCTGCTGCTCGACCAGGCGGACCGGGTGGTGTTCGTGCACGAGGGCACGGTCGCCGCGGTCGGCACGCACCGCGAACTGCTGGGCGCCGAACCGCTCTACCGCGCGGTCGTCACCCGCGAGGCCGACGACACCGAACACACCGAGAGCACCATGAGCGCCAAGAACACCAGAAGCACCGAAGACACCGTGCAAGCCTTCGCGGACATCGAGGAGTCGGCATGATCGGCGTGGCCCGGCCCGCCCACGACCCGGCGGCACCGGAGACGGCAGCCACCCTGCCCGTCGGTACGCCCACCACCGTCCGGACCTACGTCCGCGAGCTGCTGGGCCGTCACCGGCGGGCGTTCGCCGTGCTCATCGGCGCCAATGCGATCGCCGTGATCGCCTCGCTGGTCGGCCCCTACCTGCTGGGCGGGCTGGTCGAGGACCTCTCCAGGGACACGCACGACCTCCATCTGGCGCGTGTCGCGGTGATCTTCAGCATCGCACTCGTCGTCCAGACCGTCTTCGTACGGCTGATGGGTTTGCGCGGCGCGATGCTCGGCGAACAGATGCTGGCCGATCTGCGCGAGGACTTCCTCGTACGGTCGGTGGCGCTACCGCCGGGTGTCCTGGAGCGGGCCGGTACCGGTGATCTGCTCTCCCGTATCACCACCGACATCGACCGGCTCGCGAACGCGATGCGGGAGGCCGTGCCCCAGCTGGCGATCGGGGTGGTGTGGGCCGGTCTGCTGATCGGCGCGCTCACCGTCACGGCGCCGCCGCTGGCGCTCGCGGTCCTGGTGGCGCTGCCGGTGCTGATCGTCGGCTGCCGCTGGTACTTCCGGCGGGCCCCGTCCGCCTACCGTTCGGAGGCTGCCGGATACGCGGCGGTCGCCGCGATGCTCGCCGAGACGGTGGACGCGGGGCGGACCATCGAGGCGCACCGCCTCGGCCCGCGCCGGGTGGCGCTGTCCGAGCAGCGGGTGAAGGAGTGGACCGCGTGGGAGCGGTACACGCTCTGGCTGCGGTCGGTGCTCTTCCCGGTCATCAACGTCACCTATGTGACGATCCTCGGCGCGGTGCTGATGCTCGGTGGGGTCTTCGTGCTCCAGGGGTGGATGACCGTCGGGCAGCTCACCACAGGTGCGCTGCTCGCCCAGATGATGGTGGACCCGGTCGGTCTCATCCTGCGCTGGTACGACGAGCTCCAGGTCGCCCAGGTGTCGCTGGCCCGGCTCGTCGGCGTACGGGAGATCGAACCGGACGCCGGAGACGAACGGATCGGTCCCGACGGGCGCGTGGTGCGCGCCGACGACGTGCACTTCGGCTACCGCGAGGGCGTCGACGTCCTGCACCGGGTGTCGCTCGACGTACCGCCCGGCACCCGGATGGCGCTGGTCGGCCCGTCGGGCGCGGGCAAGTCGACGCTCGGCCGGCTGCTCGCCGGGATCTACGCGCCGCGTACCGGCGAGATCACGCTCGGCGGCGCCGAGCTGTCCCGGATGCCGACCGAACGGGTGAGGGAACACGTCGCCCTGGTCAACCAGGAGCACCACGTCTTCGTGGGCTCGCTGCGCGACAACCTGCTGCTGGCCCGGACCGGCGCGGACGACGCCCAGCTGTGGGCGGCGCTCGGCGCGGTCGACGCCGACGGATGGGCGCGCGCCCTGGAGAAGGAGCTGGACACCGAGGTCGGTTCGGGCGGCCTGGCCCTCACCCCGGCCCAGGCCCAGCAGATCGCGCTGGCCCGGCTGGTCCTCGCGGATCCGCACACGCTGGTGCTCGACGAGGCGACCTCGTTGCTCGACCCGCGTGCGGCCCGCCATCTGGAGCGGTCGCTCGCGCGGGTGCTCGACGGCCGTACGGTCGTGGCGATCGCCCACCGGCTGCACACCGCGCACGACGCGGATGTGATCGCGGTGGTGGAGCAGGGGCGGATCAGTGAGCTGGGCAGCCACGAGGAGCTGGTGACCGCGGACGGCGCGTACGCGGCGTTGTGGAGGTCCTGGCACGGATAGCGGGCGGGCCCGCTGTTCCCCGCCCGCGGTGCCGGGACCGGTCGCGGGCGGGGCACGCTCGTCCGGTGCGGGGGCCGACCGGCCCCCGCACGGCTACAAGATCCCGAGCGCTGCCACGCAGCCCACGCCGCCCAGCACCATGAACACCGGCATGAGCACCTTCAGCTCCACCCAGCTCCCGGCCCGGAACCGCATCATCTTCGGCGGCCCTATCGGGTACCAGTGCCTGCGCCCGATCGGGATCGGCCAGAGGATCGGGCAGCCCGACACCGTCAGCGCGTCCCCCAGGTCGTGCATGAGCGCGCCCAGCACGATCGGCAGGCCCAGCCACATGTACTCGTGGCCGGGGGCGGTGAAGAACCAGTCCGAGCCCATGCCCGGCTGGTCCAGCACCTCGGCCAGGATCCAGGCGCCGGCCGCGCCCAGCAGCCACACCAGAACGGCGCTGCTGGAGCCGCGCGCCGCCCGCCAGAGCAGACCCTCGATGGCGAGCACCACATGGACGAAGAGGATGCCGAGGACGGCCCACCGTCCGCCGTAGATCGCCGCGGCCGAGGCTCCCGTACCCAGCAGCACCGCCCAGAGCCAGGTGTGGGTCAGCGTGCGGTGACCGCCCTCCCGGCGGGGGTCCTTCTTGCCGCGGGTCGCCCGGTAGACGACGGTGGCGATCGAGTCGACGATGTCGCACAGCGCGTGCGACACCGGCCCGAAGGCCCGCGAGATCGTCGCGGCCTTGTGGTCCAGGTCCGGGGCGAGCGCGGCGCCCGCGCTGATCAGCGCGCCGACGACGATGACCGGCCACGGCATCGGATGTCCGTACGCCGAGGCCGCCGCCCCCACCCCCAGCCAGGCCGCCGCTCCTGACAGCGAGTGTGCCGGTCCCATCATGGTCGTTCCGCCCCGTTTTCCGTTGTGCTGAAGCCCAGTTGAGGTTCAGGCGTGGTTCGGTCGAGAGGGAAGCGTATCGCTCATGATCTTCATACCGGCAGCCGGTTCCCCCCTGGAGGGTGAAGGCAGGCAAGATGGGGGTGTGACCCTTATCGATCAGCTCCCCCCGACCGCCGACCCCGATGCTCTCTTCGAGGCTTTCTCGTCGTGGGCGGAGGATCAGGGCATCACGCTCTATCCGGCTCAGGAGGAGGCGCTGATCGAGGTGGTGTCCGGGGCCAACGTGATCCTCTCGACGCCCACCGGATCGGGAAAGAGCCTGGTCGCGGCGGGTGCGCACTTCACCGCGCTGGCTCAGGACAAGGTCACTTTCTACACCGCTCCGATCAAGGCGCTGGTCTCGGAGAAGTTCTTCGACCTGTGCAAGCTCTTCGGCACCGAGAACGTCGGCATGCTCACCGGTGACGCGTCGGTGAACGCCGACGCCCCGGTCATCTGCTGCACGGCAGAGGTGCTGGCCTCGATCGCGCTGCGCGACGGCAAGTACGCCGACATCGGCCAGGTCGTGATGGACGAGTTCCACTTCTACGCGGAGCCGGACCGCGGCTGGGCGTGGCAGATCCCGATCCTGGAGCTGCCGCAGGCGCAGTTCATCCTGATGTCGGCGACCCTCGGTGACGTCGCCCGCTTCGAGGAGGACCTGACCCGTCGCACCGGCCTGCCCACCTCGGTCGTCAGGTCCGCGAGCCGCCCGGTCCCGCTGTCGTACGAGTACCGCCTGACGCCGATCACCGAGACCCTGACCGAGCTGCTGGAGACCAAGCAGTCGCCGGTCTACATCGTGCACTTCACGCAGGCCGCCGCCGTCGAGCGGGCGCAGTCGCTCATGAGCATCAACATGTGCACGCGCGAGGAGAAGGACAAGATCGCCGAGCTGATCGGCAGCTTCCGCTTCACCACCAAGTTCGGCCAGAACCTCTCGCGTTACGTACGCCACGGCATCGGCGTCCACCACGCGGGGATGCTCCCCAAGTACCGCCGCCTGGTCGAAAAGCTGGCGCAGGCCGGTCTGTTGAAGGTCATCTGCGGTACGGACACGCTGGGTGTCGGGGTCAACGTGCCCATCCGTACGGTGCTGTTCACCGCGCTGACGAAGTACGACGGGACGCGCGTCCGTACGCTCCGCGCCCGGGAGTTCCACCAGATCGCGGGCCGGGCGGGCCGGGCCGGATTCGACACCGCGGGCTTCGTCGTCGCCCAGGCCCCCGAGCACGTCGTCGAGAACGAGAAGGCGCTCGCCAAGGCGGGCGACGACCCGAAGAAGCGCCGCAAGGTGGTCCGCAAGAAGGCCCCCGAGGGGTTCATCGCGTGGAGCGACACCACCTTCGAGAAGCTGATCGCCTCCGATCCCGAGCCGCTGACCTCCCGTTTCCGGGTCACCCACACCATGCTGCTCTCGGTGATCGCGCGGCCCGGCAATGCCTTCAAGGCGATGCGTCACCTGCTGGAGGACAACCACGAGCCGCGCAAGGCCCAGCTGCGGCACATCCGCCGTGCCATCGCGATCTACCGTTCACTGCTCGACGGCGGTGTGGTGGAGCAGCTGGACACCCCGGACGCCGAGGGCCGCACCATCCGGCTGACCGTGGATCTCCAGCAGGACTTCGCGCTCAACCAGCCGCTGTCCACCTTCGCGCTGGCCTCGTTCGACCTGCTGGACGCCGAGTCCCCCTCGTACGCCCTGGACATGGTCTCCGTGGTCGAGTCGACGCTGGACGACCCGCGGCAGATCCTGGCGGCGCAGCAGAACAAGGCACGCGGTGAGGCGATCGGCCAGATGAAGGCCGACGGCATGGAGTACGAGGAGCGGATGGAGCGGCTCCAGGAGGTCACGTACCCGAAGCCGCTCGAAGAGCTCCTGGTGCACGCGTACAACGTCTACCGCACGAGCCACCCGTGGGTCGGTGACCACCCGGTCTCGCCGAAGTCCGTCATCCGCGACATGTACGAACGCGCCATGACCTTCACCGAGTTCACGTCGCACTACGAACTCGCGCGCACCGAAGGGATCGTGCTGCGGTACCTCGCGGGCGCGTACAAGGCCCTCGATCACACCATTCCGGACGATCTGAAGTCCGAGGACCTTCAGGACCTCATCGCCTGGCTGGGCGAGCTGGTGCGTCAGGTGGACTCCAGTCTGCTCGACGAGTGGGAGCAGCTCGCCAACCCCGAGGTGGAGACGGCCGAGCAGGCCGAGGAGCGCGCCGACCAGGTCAAGCCGGTCACCGCCAACGCCCGCGCCTTCCGGGTGCTGGTGCGCAACGCGATGTTCCGCCGGGTGGAACTGGCCGCCCTGGACAATGTGGCCGCGCTCGGCGAGCTGGACGGCGACGCGGGCTGGGACGAGGACGCCTGGGGCGAGGCGATGGACGCCTACTGGGACGAGTACGACGATCTGGGTACCGGTCCCGACGCCCGCGGCCCCAAGCTGCTGATCATCGAGGCGGACGAGGAGAACACCGCACGCGGGATGTGGCGCGTCCGGCAGATCTTCGCCGACCCGAACGGCGACCACGACTGGGGCATCAGCGCGGAGGTGGACCTCGCGGCCTCCGACGAGGAGGGCCGTGCGGTCGTCCGGGTGACCGCCGTGGGCCAGCTGTGACCCCGGCACCCACTGCGAACTGGGAGAAGAGCGTATGACGAACCCGAGCGAGCGGCTCATCGACCTGCTGGACCTGGAGCAGATCGAGGTCGACATCTTCCGCGGACGCAGCCCGCACGAGTCCCTGCAACGGGTCTTCGGCGGACAGGTCGCCGGACAGGCGCTGGTGGCGGCGGGCCGGACCACCGACGGAGAACGTCCGGTCCACTCGCTGCACGCGTACTTCCTGCGCCCCGGCAGGCCCGGGGTCCCGATCGTCTACCAGGTCGAACGGGTCAGGGACGGCCGCTCCTTCACCACGCGCCGGGTGACCGCCGTCCAGCAGGGCCGCACCATCTTCAACCTGACGGCGTCCTTCCACCGGCCAGAGGAGGGCAGCTTCGAGCACCAGCTGCCACCGGCCCGTGAGGTCCCCGACCCGGAGTCGCTGCCGACGGTCAGCGAGGAGATCAGGGCACACCTGGGCGCGCTGCCCGAGGCCCTGGAACGGATGGCGCGCAGGCAGCCGTTCGAGATCCGGTACGCGGACCCGCTTCGCTGGACCCCCGAGGAGATCGAGGGCGCGGACCCGCGGAGCGCGGTGTGGATGCGGGCGGTCGGCCCGCTCGGTGACGACCCGCTCGTCCACACCTGTGCCCTCACCTACGCCAGCGACATGACGCTGCTCGACGCGGTCCGTATCCCCGTCGAACCGCTGTGGGGACCGCGTGGTTACGACATGGCCTCACTCGATCACGCCATGTGGTTCCACCGGCCGTTCCGTGCCGACGAGTGGTTCCTCTACGACCAGGAGTCGCCCATCGCGACCGGTGGCCGGGGACTTGCCCGCGGGCGCATCTTCGACCGGGCGGGGAACCTGCTGGTCTCGGTCGTCCAGGAAGGACTGTTCCGCAGGCTCGGCGAATGAAGACGGTCCGCTCCCGGGGCCGCACCGTAGTGGTACCAACCTGCTACCAGTGGTACCAACGCTCGTTCTCCCGCTGGTCATCGGTCCGGTTCCGACGGCGTGCGGGCCGGATGACGAGCCCCAGGATCCACAGCACGAAGATGACGATGACGATCCACCAGAGCGCGTGAATGAGGAAGCTCAGCCCCAGCGCGACAACCAGGATCAGGAAAACGATCAGAAGCGGCCCCATGGCGATCAGCCTCCAAGCCGTCATTGCCCGAGGCCGCGCATACGCGCGCCGATGATCAGGCACCTCCGATTTTACTCCGCACTCCCGGGCCCTGCCTGGGCCGCGGCAGGGACGCAGCAGGGGCCGGATGCCGACCGTACGCGTTGTCGCCCCGGGCGCACCCACAGCCGCTCGGCCGGTCCCGGAGGCCGTCCTGCCAGATCGGCCGGTACTGATCTCCGAGCGGTCGTTCATCGCGATACTGAAGCCTGTAGGTCAGTGGCCGGGTGAAGCGCCCGGCCGTGGACCGGCGGTATCCGTACCGACACCGACCCAGGACCAGGAGCCTTCCATGAGCCTCTACGACATCCCGCTGCGCACCCTGACCGGCGATCCCACCTCCCTGGCGGAGTACCGGGGCATGGCGGTGCTGGTGGTGAACGTCGCGTCCCAGTGCGGTCTGACCCCGCAGTACACCGGGCTGGAGCGCCTGCAGAAGCAGTACGCGGACCGGGGGTTCACCGTGCTCGGCGTGCCC
This sequence comes from Streptomyces sp. NBC_01267, assembly GCF_036241575.1. Classification (NCBI taxonomy): domain Bacteria; kingdom Bacillati; phylum Actinomycetota; class Actinomycetes; order Kitasatosporales; family Streptomycetaceae; genus Streptomyces; species Streptomyces sp. NBC_01267. Next base: position 860,991 of record NZ_CP108455.1, read on the forward strand.
TGCAACCAGTTCGGGGGCCAGGAGCCGGGCAGCGCGGAGGAGATCGGGAGTTTCTGCTCGGCGAACTACGGCGTGACGTTCCCGATGCTGGAGAAGACCGACGTCAACGGCGAGCAGCGGCACCCGCTGTACGTGGAGCTGACTCGGGCGTCCGACGACGAGGCCACGGCCGGGGACGTCCAGTGGAACTTCGAGAAGTTCCTGATCTCCCCGGCGGGTGACGTCGTTGCCCGTATCCGCCCGCGCACCGAGCCCGAGGCGCCGGTGGTCGTCGCCCTGATCGAGGGCCAGCTGCCGGCCTGAACCGACGGCGGGCGGGGGGTGCGGTGACCGCTTCCCCCGCCGGCCTGCCGCGGTCAGCGGATGGGCATGCCGGACAGGGTCCGGGCGATCACCAGCCGCTGGATCTCGCTGGTGCCCTCGAAGATGGTGTAGATCGCCGCGTCCCGGTGCATGCGCTCCACCGGGTACTCGCGGGTGAATCCGTTGCCCCCGAGGATCTGGATGGCCTGGGCGGTGACCTTCTTGGCGGTCTCGCTGGCGTACAGCTTGGACATGGATCCCTCGGCCGAGGTGAACGGCTTGTTCGCCGCTGCCATCCAGGAGGCGCGCCAGACCAGCAGCCGTGCGGCGTCGATCTGGGTCCGCATGTCGGCGAGTTGGAAGGCAACGCCCTGGTTGTCGATGATCGGGCGGCCGAACTGGCTGCGGGTCTTGGCGTAGTCGAGGGCGACCTCGTACGCGGCACGCGCGGTGCCGACCGCCATGGCGCCCACCGCGGGGCGGGAGGCCTCGAAGGTGGCCATCGCGGCGTTCTTCACGCGCTCGCCGCCCCCCTGCCTGGCGCGCTCACGGGCGCGGGCCAGGCGCTCGTCGAGCTTGTCCTTGCCGCCGAGCAGACAGTGTCCGGGGACGCGGACGTCCTCCAGCACGACCTCGGCGGTGTGCGAGGCGCGGATGCCGTGCTTCTTGAACTTCTGGCCCTGTGAGAGGCCGGGGGTGCGCGGCGGCACGATGAAGGACGCGTGGCCCTTGGAGCCGAGTTCGGGGTCGACGACGGCGACCACGACATGGACGTTGGCTATACCGCCGTTGGTCGCCCAGGTCTTGGTGCCGTTGAGCACCCACTCGTCCTTCGCCTCGTCGTACACCGCGCGGGTACGCATCGCGGCGACGTCGGATCCGGCGTCGGGCTCCGAGGAGCAGAAGGCGGCGACCTTGACGTCGTCGGCGTCGCCGTACATCTGCGGGATCCAGGTGCCGATCTGTTCCTCGTTGCCGTTGGCGAGCACGCCCACGGCAGCCAGGCCCGTGCCGACGATCGACAGCGCGATGCCCGCGTCGCCCCAGAAGAGCTCCTCCATGGCCATCGGGATGCCGAGGCCGGTGGGGTCGAAGAACTGCTGGGCGTAGAAGTCGAGCGAGTAGATTCCGACCTTGGCAGCCTCCTGGATCACCGGCCAGGGCGTCTCTTCACGCTCGTCCCACTCTGCGGCAGCAGGGCGGATGACGTCCGCGGCGAACCCGTGGATCCAGTCGCGTACCTGCTTCTGGTCATCGTTGAGTTCGAGCGTGAACTCGGCCATGTCCCCTCCAGCGCTGCGGTCGATCAGTATGTTACTTGCGGTAACCGCAGTCTGTTACCGACAAGTAGCACCTGTCAACCTCCTCCCGGCTCGATCGGCCCCCATATGGGGCGGGGTGTTACGTTTCCGCGGGGGCACGAAACGTACGGGCGGGGAGAGACACCATGGGCACCACACAGGCCGCACAGGCCACGCAGCAGCGTTCGGCGGAAACCCGTCGCAGGGAGTTGCTGGAAGCCGCCGACCGGGTCGTGCTCAGGGACGGCCCGAAGGCGTCCATGAACGCCATCGCGGCCGAGGCCGGCATCACCAAGCCCATCCTCTACCGGCACTTCGGCGACAAGGGCGGGCTCTACCGCGCCCTCGCCAAGCGCCACACCGACGCACTGCTCGACGCGCTCCGGGCGGCGCTCGACGCCCCGGCCGAACGCCGCGCGCGCGTCGAGGCGACGCTGGACACGTATCTCGCGGCGATCGAGGCCCGTCCTCAGGTCTACCGCTTCCTGATGCATCCGGCGGACGAGTCCCAGCAGCCCGAGCAGCCCTTCGACGTGGGACTGCACTCGGCGCCGCTGCTGCGCAGGCTCGGCGAGGAGCTCGCCAAAGTGATCGCCGAACGCGTCGACCTCGGCCCGGACAGCGCACAGCTCGCCCGGGTGTGGGGCCATGGGATCGTCGGCATGATGCACGCGGCGGGCGACTGGTGGCTGGGCGAACGCCCCTGTCCCCGCGCGCAGTTGGTGAGCAGCCTGGCCGACCTGCTCTGGGGCAGGCTCGCGCTCGCGGCGGACCGTCCGGGCGGTCCGGGGTTCTGAGGCGAGGCGCGACGGCCCGTGTACGAGCTGGTCTACGAGGCCTTGCCCGCCGCCCGCAGCGCCTTGTTCCGGCGCCGGGCGGACAGCCGGTCCGTGTACACCGTGCCGTCGAGGTGGTCGCACTCGTGCTGGAGGCACCGGGCGAAGAACCCGGTGCCGCTCACCCGGACCGGATCGCCGGTCACCGAGAAACCCTCGACCACGGCGGTGTCGAAGCGCGGAGTGCCCGCCTCGACACCCGGCAGCGACAGACACCCCTCGGCGCCGCGTACGGTGACCCCGTCCGCCTCGACCAGTCGCGGGTTGACCAGGTGCCCGAGGTGACGTACCTCTTCGTCGTCGGGGCAGTCGTACACGAACACCCGGAGTCCGACGCCGACCTGGTTCGCCGCGAGGCCGACGCCCTGCGCCGCGTACATCGTGGCGAACATGTCCTCGACGAGCCGGTGGAGCGACGGGTCGAAATCGGTCACGGTCTCGCACGGCGCGTGCAGTACGGGGTCGCCGAACAGACTCATCGGCCTCACGCGTCCGGAACTGCCGGGGATCGGGCGGTTTCGCATGGCGGCAAGCGTACGTTCCACCGGACACCGCACTGCCCCGGTGGTGCCGAGGTCGGGCACGCGGCCGGATCTCGATAGGCTGAGCCCCGCGCCGATGCAAGGAGGATCTAGGACGATGGACGGCAACACGGAGCCGCTGTCGCCGCGGGCCAAACTGGCCGTGACGGCAGGCAGGGCCGCGGCAGCGGTATCGCGCGCCGCGGGACGCGGCAGCGGATCGGTCATCGGCGGCAAGGTCGCGCTGAGGCTCGACCCCGATCTGCTGGGACGTCTCGCCCAGCATCTGGACGTGATCCTGGTCTCGGCGACGAACGGCAAGACGACGACGACCCGGCTCATCGCCGAGGCGCTGCGGGCCAGCGGTCCGGTCGTGTCGAACGCCCTGGGCGCCAACATGCCCGCGGGCATCACCTCCGCACTGGCCGGCGGGTCGGACGCGCGCTACGGCGTGATCGAGGTCGACGAGAAGTACCTCGCCGGGGTCGCACGCGACACGACGCCCAAGGCGATCGCGCTGTTGAACCTCTCCCGCGACCAGCTCGACCGGGCGGGCGAGACCCGCATGCTGGCCGAGCGCTGGCGCGAGGGACTGGCCGGCACGCAGGCCGTCGTCATCGCCAACGCGGACGACCCGCTGGTCGTCTGGGCCGCTTCCTCCTCCCCCACGGTGGTGTGGGTGGCGGCGGGCCAGGAGTGGAAGGACGACGCCTGGTCGTGCCCGTCCTGCGGTGGCGTACTCCAGTGGCCGAACGACTCCTGGTACTGCGGCGACTGCGGATTCCGCCGCCCCGCGCCCAGTTGGGCGCTCTCCGGCGACTACGTCCTGGACCCGCACGGGTCGGCCTGGCCGATCCATCTCCAGCTGCCCGGCCGGGCCAACAAGGCGAACGCGACCACGTCGGCGGCCGTCGCCGCGACCTTCGGCGTGCCGCCCCAGGTCGCTCTGGAGCGGATGTACTCGGTGCAGGCCGTCGCGGGCCGGTACGACGTGGTGTCGTTCCTCGACCGCGAGCTGCGTCTGCTGCTCGCCAAGAACCCCGCGGGCTGGCTCGAAACGTTCTCACTGATCGACCCGCCGCCGACCCCGGTCATCCTCGGCGTCAACGCCCGTGGCGCCGACGGCACGGACACCTCCTGGCTGTGGGACGTGGACTACACCCGGCTGGCCGGGCACCCGATCCTGGTGATCGGTGACCGCAAGCTGGACCTCGCGGTGCGCCTGGAAGTGGCCGGCCTCCAGTTCAGGGTCTGCGAGAGCGTCGACGAGGCGGTCCAGTCCGCGCCCCCCGGCCGGATCGAACTGATCGCCAACTACACCGCGTTCCAGGACGTGCGCCGCCGCGTCGGCAACTGACCGCAGAGGAAACGATGATGAGCGACAACAGCCTGCGCCTGGTGTGGGTCTACCCGGACCTGCTGAGCACGTACGGGGACCAGGGCAATGCCCTGGTGGTGGAGCGCCGGGCCCGCCAGCGCGGCCTCGACGTGACGCGTATCGACGTACGCAGCGACCAGCCGGTACCGACCTCCGGCGACATCTATCTGATCGGCGGCGGCGAGGACCGGCCGCAGCGGCTGGCCTCCGAGCGGCTGCGCCGCGACGGCGGCCTCAGCCGGGCGGCCTCCAACGGCGCGATCATCTTCTCGGTCTGCGCCGGGTACCAGATCCTCGGTCACGAGTTCATCAACGACCTCGGTGAGCGGGAGCCGGGTCTCGGTCTGCTGGACGTCATCTCCACCCGCGGCGAGGGCGACCGCTGCGTCGGCGACGTGTACGCCGACATCGACCCGAGGCTCGGACTGCCGCAGCTGACCGGCTTCGAGAACCACCAGGGCATCACCCATCTCGGTCCGACCGCCCGGCCGTTCGCCCGGGTGCAGCTCGGCCGGGGCAACGGCACCGGCGACGGCACCGAGGGCGCGTACAACGACACCGTGTTCGGTACGTACATGCACGGCCCGGTGCTGGCCCGCAACCCGCTGATCGCCGACCTGCTGCTGAAACTGGCCCTCGACGTCAACGCGCTGCCGCCGACGGACGACCGCTGGTACGAGGCCCTGCGCGCCGAGCGCATCGCCGCCGCGACCCAGCCCGCATGAGGCTTCTCACGTACATCTGAGCGGCGTCCAGCAGTCGGACGCCTGGTATGTCCCCGTCGCCCTCCGCCGGTAGGGTGACGGGGATCCAGCCCGGACGACGTGGTCCGGTCAGAGGCCCACGTTGCAAAGGTAAGTCGGGCAATGCGAATTGGTGTGCTCACCTCCGGCGGGGACTGCCCCGGCCTGAATGCCGTCATCCGCTCGGTCGTTCACCGCGCCGTCGTCGACCACGGCGACGAGGTCATCGGCTTCCACGACGGGTGGAAGGGCCTCCTCGAATGTGACTACCGCAAGCTCGACCTCGACGCGGTGGGCGGCATCCTGGCCCGGGGCGGTACGATCCTCGGCTCCTCCCGGGTGCAGCCCGCGCATCTGCGGGACGGCGTGGAGCGCGCCAGGGGTCATGTGGCCGATCTCGGCCTGGACGCGATCATCCCGATAGGCGGCGAGGGCACGCTGAAGGCGGCGAACCTGCTCTCCGAGGCGGGGCTGCCGATCGTCGGCGTACCGAAGACCATCGACAACGACATCGCGTCGACCGATGTCACCTTCGGCTTCGACACGGCCGTCGGAGTCGCGACCGAGGCACTGGACCGGCTCAAGACCACCGCCGAATCGCACCAGCGGGTGCTGATCGTCGAGGTCATGGGGCGGCACACCGGCTGGATCGCCCTGCATTCGGGCATGGCCGCCGGGGCCCACGCGATCGTCGTTCCCGAGCGTCCCTTCGACATGGACGAGCTGACGGAAGTGGTCGGCAGGCGCTTCTCGGCGGGCAAGAAGTTCGCGATCGTCGTGGTCGCCGAGGGTGCCAAGCCGCGCGAGGGCTCGATGAGCTTCGACGTCGGGGCCAAGGACGTGTACGGACACGAGCGCTTCGCCGGGGTGGCCAGGCAGCTCTCCATCGAGCTGGAGGAGCGCCTCGGCAAGGAGGCCCGCCCGGTGATACTGGGCCACGTGCAGCGCGGCGGCACCCCGACCGCGTACGACCGGGTCCTCGCGACCCGTTTCGGCTGGCACGCGGTCGAGGCCGCGCACCGCGGCGCGTTCGGCATGCTGACCGCGCTGCACGGCACGGAGATCAACCTGGTGCCGCTGGCGCAGGCGGTGGAGACCCTCAAGACCGTCCCGGCCGAGCGGTACGCCGAGGCCGAGTGCGTTCTCTGAGTCCACCGGCCGGACCAGGGCTTCACATTCGCCCGATACGGTACGAACTGCCCCCGGTCGCAACTGCGGCCGGGGGCAGTTCTACGCTGGTGCGGACATCGGGCACGAATCAGGAGTGAGCGGATGGACCACAGCGGGCACGGCATGACCATGGATCTGCCGCCGTTCACGCTGGGACGGGGGCTGGAGTTCTCCGCGGACCCGTTCTTCCTGATCAGCTGTCTGGTGGGGCTCGCCCTGTACGGCTGGGGCGTCGTGCGGCTGCGCCGACGCGGCGACAGCTGGCCGGTCCACCGGATCGCACTCTTCGTCGTCGGCGTGCTGACCGTCGGGGTGACGATGTGCACCAAGCTGAACGACTACGGCATGGTCATGTTCAGCGTGCACATGGTGCAGCACATGATCATCAGCATGCTCTCGCCCATCCTGTTGCTGCTCGGCGCACCCGTGACCCTGGCGCTTCGGGCGCTGCCGGTCGCGGGCCGGGGCAACCGCAAGGGGCCGAGGGAGCTGCTGCTCGCCCTGCTGCAGAGCCGGTACATGCGTGTCATCACGCATCCGGCGTTCACCATCCCGCTGTTCATCGCCAGCCTCTACGGCCTGTACTTCACCCCGCTGTTCGACACCCTGATGGGGTCGAAGACCGGGCACATCGCGATGATGGTGCACTTCCTCTTCGTCGGCCTGGTCTTCTTCTGGCCGATCATGGGCGTGGACCCGGGACCGCACCGGCCCGGCTACATCATGCGGATGCTGGAGCTCTTCGCGGGAATGCCCTTCCACGCGTTCTTCGGCATCGCGCTGATGATGGGGACCGAGCCGATGGTGCAGGTGTACAAGCATCCGCCGGTGTCGCTGGGGATCGACGCGCTCAGCGACCAGGAGGCCGCGGGCGGGATCGCCTGGGCCTTCAGCGAGATCCCGTCGGTGCTGGTGCTGATCGCCCTGGTCTTCCAGTGGTACAGCTCGGAACAGCGGATCGCCCGGCGCTCCGACCGGGCGGAGGACCGCAACGGCGACCAGGAGCTGGCCGCGTACAACGCCTACCTCGCGTCACTGGGTACCCGCGGGCAGTAGCGGAGGAGGCCCTCCTCGGGCGACGATGGCCACTCCATCTCCAGAAGGAGGGGCCATGCCCGGTTCCACGAAGACGATGGGTGTCATCACCGTAGGAGCCCTGGTCACGGTGACGGGCTACTCGGCGGTGCTCGGGAGCAACGGCTGGCTGTGGTTCGGCTGGGTGGTGCTGGGGCTGGTGACCCTCGGGATGATCGCGTCGCGTGGCAGCCGCTGAGCTGCCGGTTTCGGTCCGTCGGCTATCGCACGAGGCCGGCCGGCGTCTACTGTGCGTCGGCGCCGGGGGTTCACGGGAGGCAGGCCGCGATGTTCTACTACCTGTTGAAGTACGCCGTTCTGAGACCTCTGCTGCGCCTGCTGTTCCGGCCCAGGATCGAGGGGCTCGACCACATCCCGAGGGACGGCGCCGCCATCGTTGCGGGCAACCACCTCTCGTTCTCCGACCACTTCCTGATGCCGGTCGTCCTCAAACGGCGCATCACCTTCCTCGCGAAACAGGAGTACTTCACCGGTCCCGGGCTCAAGGGCCGGCTGACCGCCGCGTTCTTCCGCAGCGTGGGACAGATCCCGGTGGACCGGTCCGGCAGGGAAGCGGGCAGGGCCGCGGTCCGTGAAGGGCTCGGCGTGCTCAGCAGGGGCGAGCTGCTCGGGATCTACCCGGAGGGGACCCGGTCGCACGACGGCAGGCTGTACAAGGGCAAGGTGGGAGTCGCCGTGATGGCCGTCCGGGGCGGGGTCCCGGTGGTGCCGTGCGCGATGGTCGGCACCTTCGAGATCCAGCCGCCCGGACAGCGGATGCCGAAGATCAAGCGGGTGACGATCCGCTTCGGCGAACCGCTGGACTTCAGCCGCTACGCGGGCCTGGAGAACGAGAAGGCAGCGCTGCGCGCGGTCACCGACGAGATCATGTACGCGATCCTCGGGCTCTCGGGCCAGGAGTACGTCGACGCGTACGCCGCGGACGTGAAGGCCGCACACGCGAAGAAGTTCCCGCGAAGGCTGCGCTGACGACCGGTCGGACGGTCCGGCTCGGCCCTGGGCAGATTCCTCTGGTGCCGCCGGGCGGGTGCGCCGTAGCGTCGGCCGCATGAGCAGAGGAAGTGTTTTCGTACTCGGGGCCACCGGGCAGATCGGGCGCGCGGCGGTGCGCGCGCTGGTGTCGGACGGCTGGGAGGTCCGGGCGGCCGCACGCGGGGCGGACCGCGACGCGAGCTGGCCCGGGGAGGTGCGTTCGGTGCGCGTCGACCGCGACGCCGAGGGGGAGCTGGCCACCGCGCTCGGTGACGGCTGCGACGTACTGGTCGACATGGTCGCGTACGGCCATGCCCACGCCCGGCAGCTGACCGGCCTCGCGGACCGGATCGGCTCGGCGGTGGTGATATCCAGCGGCGCGGTGTACGAGGACGCCGAGGGCCGCAGTTTCGACACCATGGGTGATCCGGACGGCGAGCCGCGCTACCCGGTGCCGATCCCGGAGGACCAGCGGACCCTGGCGCCGGGCCCGCAGACGTACGGCACCCGCAAGACCGCCCTGGAACAGGGGCTGCTGGCAGCGGCCGGGACGCTGCCGGTGACGCTGGTGCGGGCGGGCGCGATCCACGGCCCGCACTGCCGTTCCCCGCGTGAGCTGTTCTTCGTGAAGCGCGCGCTGGACAAGCGTCCGGTGCGGATCCTGGCCCACGGCGGCCGGAGCCGCTTCCATCCGGCGCACGTCTCCAACCTCGCGGAGCTGATCCGGCTGGCGGCGCTGCGACCGGGGGCGCGCGTCCTCAACGGCGCGGATCCGCAGGCGCCGACCGTCGCGGAGATCAGTACGGCGATCGACGAGGCCGTCGGGGTGCGGAGCGAACTGGTCCTGATCGAGGGGCCCGCCCCGGTCGGCAACACGCCCTGGGGCGTGGACCGCCCCGTCGTGTACGACATGTCGGCGGCCGAACGCGAGCTGGGCTACCGCCCGGTGACCGGGTACGCGGAGTCGCTGCCCGCGACGGTGGAGTGGCTCACCGCGCAGCTCCACGGCCGGGACTGGCGGGAGGCCTTCCCCACCCTGGCGAGGACGTACGACCCGCACGGCGACCTCTTCGACTACGCGGCGGAGGACGCCTGGCTCAGCAGGGCCTGACCGGTGCCACGACCTGACGCGAACACCCGCGAGGGGGGCCGCCGGAACGACTCCGGCGACCCCCCTCCCGGTGGGACGTGCGGCCTTACGGCTGCGGCGTGGCGTGCGGGGCGCACGTCACATCGTGGCGGTCGGTGCTGCCGGTGAGCAGATAGCTGTCCACCCGGGAGTTGATGCACGGGTTGACGAGCCCGGTCACACCGTGCGAACCCGCGTCCTTCTCGATGATCAGACGCGAACCCTTGAATCGCTGGTGCAGGTCGACAGCGCCCTGGAACGGGGTGGCCGCGTCACGCGTGGACTGCACGATCAGGACCGGCGGGAGTCCCTTGCCCGTGTGGACGTCCACCGGGGTCTGCTGCTTGGCGGGCCAGGTGGCACACGGCAGGTTCATCCAGGCGTTGGACCAGGTGAGGAAGGGATAGTCCTTGTTGAGCCGGGTGTTGTCCCGGTCCCACTTCTGCCAGCTGGTCGGCCACTTGGCGTCGGCGCACTCGACCGCGGTGTAGACGGCGGTGCCGTTCTCCGCGGAGATGTTGCCCGCGACGTCGGACATGTCGGGGCCCGCCGCGTCGACCAGGGCCTGCGTGTCACCTGCCCGGTACTGGCTCCAGACCTTGGCGACCGGCACCCACGAGGAGTCGTAGTACGGGGCGTTCTGGAAGTAGCCGAGCAGTTCGCTGGGGCCGACGACTCCGCCGATCGGGTGCTTCTTCGCCTCGGCCCGCAGCTTCAGCCACTGCTGCTCGACCTCGGCCGCGGTACGCCCGATGTGGAAGGTGGCGTCGTTCTTGGCGACCCAGGTCTGCCAGTCGTTCCAGCGGCCCTGGAACGCCACGTCCTGGTTGAGGTTGGCCTCGTACCAGATGTTGGACTGCTCGGGGTCGACCACACTGTCGACGATCATCCGGCGGACATGGTCGGGGAAGAGCGTCCCGTAGACCGCACCGAGGTAGGTGCCGTAGGAGACGCCCAGGTAGTTGAGCTTCTTCTCGCCGAGCGCGGCACGGATGACATCCAGGTCCCGTGCGGTGTTCGGCGTGGTCATGTACGGCAGCATCGCGCCGCTGCGCGCCTTGCAGCCGTCGGCGTACTCCGCCGCGAGCTTGCGCTGGGCCCGCTTGTCGGCCTCGCTGTCCGGTACGGGATCGGCCTTCGGGGCACTGACGTACGCCTGCGGGTCGATGCAGGAGATCGGCGCCGAGTGGCCCACCCCCCGCGGGTCGAAGCCCACGTAGTCGTACGCCTTGGCGGTGTTGGCCCAGAGTGCGCTCTTGTTGGTGATCCTGGTGGGGAAGCGCATGCCCGAACCACCGGGGCCGCCGGGGTTGTAGACGAGGGAGCCCTGTCGCTCGGACTTGGTTCCGGTGCTCGTCGCGCGGTCGACGGCGAGCTTGATCTGCTTCCCGTCGGGCTTGGCGTAGTCGACCGGGACGGTGACCCAACCGCACTGGATGGGTTTCGCGAGTGCCCAGTCCGCCGGACAGTCCTGCCAGTCGATGCCTGCGCTCGCCGCACGCGCGGCGGCGACCGCGGCGCCGTGCGCCTCGGAGCTGCCGTGGTTTCCGTGCCGGCTGCCGTGGCCTCGCCCGTCGGCGATCGCCGACGGAGCCGCCATGGCGCCCGCTATGAGAGTCGCCGCGGCCAGAGCGCCGGCCGAGCCGAGCACTGCGGTACGTCTCACGTGGTACCTCCCCCTGAGTGAAGCACCGCTCGCCGCGGCGCTCTCCAGTACATACGGGGGATCTTTGCCTGTGAACCGTTCCTGACAACAGGCCACATGGGCGTTTCTTTACCAACCCGAAATGCGGAGTCTCCTGTCCCGGTGAGCGGTGCAGCGGGGCGGAACCGGAGCACTCCCGCTGCGGCACCCGGCCTTCCGGCGGTTCTCGATCACCGCTCTCGGTGTTCCGCCGCGATCCCGAAGCGCCCGCGTTCGCCGGGAGCGGACGTGACCGGGTGGACCGAGGACACCGCACTGGTCACCTGTTCCTCGGCCGCCTCCCGCATGCTTTCGAGTCGCTCCAGGTCAGCGGCGGAGACCAGGGCCACGAGCGGCTTGCCGTGCCGCGTCACCACCACCCGCTCCCCGCCGTAGACGACACGGTTGATCAGCTCGGCGAGCTCTGCCCGGGCTTGCGTCACCGGAATCTCATAGGCCATGCTCCCCATCATAACGGCCTGTACGTCCTGTACATTTTTTACAGAGGCGTCATCCGAGGAGAGGTATGCCATGCACCGGCCTTCCGCCCGCCACGTCCTCCCTGAGTTCACCGAACGCACCAGTTCCGGGAGCCGCACCCTCGACCCGTACTCCAAACTGCTCGGGGAACGCATCGTCTTCCTGGGGACCGCTGTCGACGACACCGCGGTCAACGATGCGATCGCGCAGTTCCTGTATCTGGAGTACGACTCCCCCGACCAGGACATCTCGCTGTACATCAACTCCCCCGGCGGCCCGGTCGACGCGATGACCGCGCTCTACGACACGATGCAGGCCGTTTCCTGTGACATCGCGACGTTCTGCCTGGGGCAGGCGGCGTCGACGGCGGCCGTACTGCTGGCCGCGGGCGCCCCCGGTAAACGCACGGCGCTGCCGGGGGCGCGGGTCGTCGTGCAACAGCCCGCCTTCGACGAACCGGTGCAGGGTCAGCTGTCCGATCTGGACATCCACGCCCGCGAGTTGCTCAGGGTGCGAACGGTGGTGGCGGACCTGCTGGCACGTCACACCGGGCAGTCCGCGGACCGGATCGCGGCCGACATCGAGCGGGACCAGGTGTTCGACGCGGCCCGAGCCCGGGAGTACGGACTGGTGGACCAGGTGCTGGACAGCCGTAAGCAGTCCGCCGCCGGGCCCGGCAGGTGAATCGCCCGTGCTGCCGCCCGAGTTGCCACCGCTGCCCGCACTCACCCGCGCCGAGGGCCGGCTCATCGACAACTATCTCGAGGTGGTCGATCAGTTGGGGCGCATCAATCCGGCACACGGGGGTGACACCTACAGCGCGCTCCGCGCGGCGCAGGCGCTCGCCGGCCGTGCCGTTGCCCTGCGGGACGCCCTGACGCTGATGCACCAGCGCGGCGAAAGCCGTCTGCACGCCGAAACTCTGGTCCGCGCACTGCTGGTTCTGGACGGCGAGCGCAGGACCGGGCGCGTCACCGTGCCCCGGGCCACCGCCGGCTGACCCTTCGCCCTCCTTTCGGCGGTCGCTCGTACACCGATGGGGGTCCGCCGGAAGGCTTAGACGCATGTAGGTCGATCGGCTGTCCCGACTTGCGCACAGCGCCCGTATGCCTGTCCCGGCCCCGCGCTCCCGCCCTGGTGAGGGCGGCGGACACCTCTCGACGACCAGTACCGCAGCCCAGCTGTCCACTCGAACAGGCCATTGGTGAGGAGCCTCACAATTCGGCGCGGTCAGCCAGAAATCCGGCGCGTCGTGAGTGAAGATCCGGGTGACGACAAGCCCCCGCCACCACGGCGGGGCGGTCCGGGCGGACGCCGAGTCCTGCCGCCGTACCCGGATGTCTGGTCGACACGAGTGGATCGGCAGGAGTGGAGGACCCAAGCAGTCCGGGGCGACAGCGTTGTCGCTCCTCGGGGTGAAGCCGCTTGGCGGGAAGGCCGACTTGATCAGTCGGTCACCCCGCACGGCGGCCGGGCAACTTCGCCGGCCCGAACCCGACAGGTCATCCTTCACAGGCGGTTTGACGAAGGGTTGCGCATGACTGCGCAGATTCACGTCCCGTCACTGCTCACCCGGGTCGGAACCGCATCGGCCTTCACGCTTGTCGCAGTCGCGGGGACCTCGCTGGCGCCGGGCGCCGCATCCGAGGCCCAGGCCGCGGCACACGGCGTCAGAGCCGTGCAGATCGCGGCCTCGAAGCGGGGTTCGCCCTACCAGTGGGGAGCGTCCGGGCCCTCACGGTTCGACTGCTCGGGGCTGACGCTCTACTCGTTCAAGAAGGCCGGCAAGAAGCTGCCGCGCACGGCTCAGGGGCAGTACAACAACGTGCGCCACATCTCGGCCTCCGGCAGACAGCGCGGGGACCTGGTGTTCTTCCACTACGGCCGGAGCGTCTACCACGTCGGCATCTACGCCGGTAACGGTAAGATCTGGCACTCGCCCAAGACCGGATCCGTGGTCAGGCTGGAGAAGATCTGGACCCACAGCGTCTGGTACGGCCGCGTGGGCTGAGGTCACTCGTCACTCTTCGGCGGACCGGTCAGCGTGACCTGACGCCGCACCCGGCACGTGCACCGGAGCCGGTCGCCCCCGGCCCCGGTGCGCATCGCGGCAGTTCAGCCCTGGACGGCTGCCGTCCAGGGCAGCGCGATCCATACGGTCTTGCCGCCGTCCTTCGTCGGAGTGACGAAGAGCCGCCCGCGGTTCTCGACCGCCAGCCAGCGGATGATGACCATCCCCCGGCCGTTGTCCTGCTGCACGGCCGCAGGCAGGCGCTGAGGCCACCGCGGGTGACTGTCTGTCACGCCGACGCACAGCCGTTCGTCCCGTTCCAGCACGACCTGGACCGTGAAGACCGGTGACTGACCGAACGTGTGCTGAACCGCGTTGGTCGCCAGTTCCGAGACGATCAGCCGGACCGTGTCCGCAAGGTCGGCGTCCGCCGGAAGCCCCCACTCGGCCAGTGCTCGGGCCACGAACGTCCTGGCCGCCGGAACCGAAGCGGCCTCGCTCGGCAGGGTGACGGTTGCTTCCTGGTGGTCTGCCATGACGGCCTGCCCCTTTCCCGCCGGTGCCGGTTCCGACTCGTACGGATGCGCTTCGAGGACGGTCACAGCCGGTCACAGCCGGGCACGGGCGGCTGCGGGCGGCTGCGGACGGCGCTTCGTGCCAGCCTGCCACTCAAAGTGACCGGAACACCGGCGATCCACCAAGATGCGCATATATCTGTCGCTCAAAGTGATGAACTCTGCGACGGGAGACCGCATTTCGGGGGTCGAGTCGGCTTTGTCGACTTCGCGTCCCGGCCGGTCCCCCTATCGTCCGGTCGGCGCGGTCCGCAGAATCGTGCCCACCGCCGCCTCGATCTGCCGTTCCGTGAGATCCGCGCGGGCCGTGAGCCTGAGCCGGGAGATTCCGTCGGGCACCGAAGGCGGCCGGAAACAGCCCACGACGAGGCCCGCGTCACGGCAGTCGGCCGCCCAGCGCAGCGCCTGGTCCGGCGACGGGGCGAGTACGGAGACGACAGCGGCCTGCGGCTGTACGGCGCTCAGCCCCGCCGCGGTGAGACGTCCGTGCAGGGTGCGGGCCACCGTACGGACCCGGTCGGCCAGTTGGGGGTCGCTCCGCAACAGCCGCAGACTCGCCAGTGCGGCCCCCGCCGACGCCGGCGCCAGTCCCGTGTCGAAGATGAACGTACGGGCCGTGTTGACGAGATGGTCGATGACCCGGGCGGGCCCCAGTACCGCACCGCCCTGGCTGCCGAGGGACTTCGACAAGGTCACTGTGGCGACCACGTCGCCGTCGCCCGCGAGCCCCGCCGCCCGCAGCGCGCCCCGTCCGCCGTCACCGAGCACACCGAGGCCGTGCGCGTCGTCGACGACCAGGGCCGCTCCGTATCTGCGGCAGACGGCGGCCAGTTCGGTCAGCGGCGCCGCGTCGCCGTCGACCGAGAAGACCGAGTCGGTCACGGCGAGCGCGCGGCCGTCGTGGGCGTCCAGCGCTTTGTCCACGGCCTCCGGGTCGGCATGCGGGACGACGGCCGTCTGCGCCCTGGAGAGCCGGCAACCGTCCACGATCGAGGCATGGTTGTCCGCGTCCGAGA
The DNA here is from genome assembly GCF_036241575.1 of Streptomyces sp. NBC_01267. Taxonomy (NCBI): domain Bacteria; kingdom Bacillati; phylum Actinomycetota; class Actinomycetes; order Kitasatosporales; family Streptomycetaceae; genus Streptomyces; species Streptomyces sp. NBC_01267. Next base: position 876,205 of record NZ_CP108455.1, read on the forward strand.
CGATGAGGGAGCCCCGGTCGGTGAGCGCGGTGAGCGCGGCGATGTTGGCCGCGTAACCCGACGAGAAGACCAGCGCGGCCTCGAAGCCGCAGAACTCCGCCAGCTCGCGCTCCAGTTCGGCGTGCAGCACGGTGGAGCCCGTGACCAGCCGTGATCCGGTGGCACCCGCGCCCCACCGGCGGGCCGCCGCTGCGGCGGCCCCGGTGATCTCCGGCCTGCGGGTCAGTCCGAGATAGTCGTTGCTCGCCAGATCCAGCAGATCGGGTTCGGCGGTACGCGGACGGAGTGTGCGCACCAGCCCGGCCGCCGCGCGCCCGCGGGCGGCGGCGTCGGTCCACTCGAAGGGCGCTCGTGGAGTGGCTGAGGGCATGATCGGTCCCTTTTTGTAGGCAGTTAACAGACCCTAGCCGGGGTGGTGCGGGTGCATGGTGTGGCAATACACACACGACAAGGCAGCGGTGTTGTCCGGTTCCTCCTTGGACGGAGGCCGGGCCGTGGTCCAGGATCAGCGCTATGGACCTGTTGAACACGCTGGTGGACAAGGGGCTGCGGCGCGAACTGCCGACCCGTGAAGAGGCGCTCGCCGTACTGGCGACGTCCGACGACGAACTGCTGGATGTGGTGGCGGCGGCCGGAAGGGTACGCCGTCAATGGTTCGGGCGACGGGTGAAACTCAACTATCTGGTCAATCTGAAGTCCGGACTCTGCCCGGAGGACTGTTCGTACTGCTCGCAGCGGCTCGGCTCCAAGGCCGAGATCCTCAAGTACACCTGGCTGAAGCCCGACGAGGCGTCGCGGGCAGCGGCTGCCGGGGTGGCCGGCGGGGCGAAGCGGGTCTGTCTGGTCGCCAGTGGCCGCGGGCCGACCGACCGTGACGTGGACAGGGTCTCGGAGACCATCGAGGCGATCAAGGGACAGCACGAGGACATCGAGGTGTGCGCCTGTCTCGGCCTGTTGAAGGACGGCCAGGCCGAGCGGCTGCGGGCGGCCGGCGCCGACGCGTACAACCACAACCTCAACACCTCGGAGGCGACCTACGCGGACATCTGCACCACCCACGACTTCTCCGACCGGGTGGAGACCGTCCAACAGGCGCAGGCCGCCGGGCTCTCGGCCTGCTCCGGGCTGATCGCCGGGATGGGCGAGAGCGACGCCGATCTGGTGGACGTGGTCTTCGCGCTGCGCGAACTGGACCCGGACTCGGTGCCGGTGAACTTCCTGATCCCCATGGAGGGGACCCCGCTGGCCGGGGACTGGCACCTCACGCCGCAGCGCTGTCTGCGCATCCTGGCGATGACACGGTTCATCTGCCCCGACGCGGAGGTGCGGCTGGCCGGCGGGCGCGAGGTGCATCTGCGCTCGTTGCAGCCACTGGCTCTGCACCTGGTCAACTCGATCTTCCTCGGGGACTATCTGACCAGCGAGGGACAGGCGGGCCGGGCCGACCTGGACATGATCGCGGACGCCGGTTTCGAGGTGGAGGGCGCGGAGACCACCACGCTGCCCGAACACCGTGAGGGCCTGGTGTCGGTCCGCCGCCGGGGTGCCGGGACAGATCTCGCGCCCAATGCCTGACACCAGGGAGATCCTCGACCTCGACCGGCGCCATGTCTGGCACCCCTACGGTCCGATGCCCGGTCGGCAGGAGCCGCTGCTCGTCGAGTCCGCGTCCGGTGTCCGGCTGCGCGTCGCCGGGGCGGGAGACCTCGTCGACGGCATGTCGTCCTGGTGGTCGGCGATCCACGGGTACAGCCATCCGGTGCTCGACGAGGCCGCCCGTGGCCAGCTGGACCGGATGAGTCATGTGATGTTCGGCGGGCTCACCCATGAGCCCGCCGTGCGGCTCGCGGCGAAACTGGTGGAGATCACGCCCGAGCCGCTCCAGCACGTCTTCCTCTCGGACTCGGGCTCGGTGTCCGTCGAGGTCGCGGTGAAGATGTGTCTGCAGTACTGGCGTTCGGTCGGCCGCCCGGCCAAGCAGCGGCTGCTGACCTGGCGGGGCGGTTACCACGGGGACACCTGGCAGCCCATGTCGGTGTGCGACCCCGAGGGCGGGATGCACGAGCTGTGGTCGGGGGTGCTGCCGCGTCAGGTCTTCGCCGACGCGCCGCCGGCGGAGTACGAGCAGACGTACGCCGACCATCTCCACGAGCTGGTGGCACGCCACGCCGACGAGCTGGCCGCGGTGATCGTGGAGCCGGTGGTGCAGGGGGCGGGCGGAATGCGGTTCCACTCCCCGGCGTATCTGCGGGTGCTCCGCGAGGCGTGCGACGCGCACGACGTGCTGTTGGTGTTCGACGAGATCGCCACCGGGTTCGGCCGTACGGGCAAGCTGTTCGCCGCCGGTCACGCCGGGGTCGCACCGGACGTGATGTGCGTGGGCAAGGCCCTGACCGGTGGCTATCTGACGATGGCGGCGACGCTCTGCACTCCCCGGGTGGCCGAAGGCATCGCCCGGGGCGAGGTGCCGGTACTGGCCCACGGCCCGACGTTCATGGGCAATCCGCTTGCTGCCGCGGTGGCCTGTGCCTCGATCGATCTGCTGCTCGGCCAGGACTGGGAGCGGGAGATCGGGCGGCTGGAGTCGGGCCTGCGGGACGGCCTCGCGGAGGCGGCCTCGCTGCCCGGCGTACGGGACGTACGCGTGCTCGGCGGGATCGGCGTCGTACAACTGGACCACGAGGTGGACATGGCAGCGGCGACGCGGGCGGCGGTGCGCGAGGGCGTGTGGCTGCGGCCGTTCCGCGATCTCGTCTACACCATGCCGCCGTACATCACCGGGGACCAGGACCTGGCACGGATCTGCCGTGCGGTGTGCGCTGTGGCGCGGGAGGGATGACATGACGATTCTCGTCGTGACGGGAACGGGTACGGAGATCGGCAAGACGGTGGTGACCGCCGCGGTGGCGGCTGCCGCCCGGGGCAGGTCGGTCGCCGTGCTCAAGCCCGCGCAGACCGGTCTTGAGCCGGGTGAGCACGGCGACGTGGCCGAGGTCGCACGGCTGGCCGGGCCGGTGACCGCCGTCGAACTCGCCCGGTACCCGGACCCGTTGGCGCCCGCGACGGCCGCGCGCCGGGCCGCAGCGGTCCCGGTGGATCCGCGGGACGTGGCGGACGCGGCACGGAAACTGGCCACGGAGCACGATCTGGTGCTGGTCGAGGGCGCGGGCGGACTGCTCGTACGATTCGATGACACGGGCGGCACGCTCGCCGACGCGGCCGTGCTGATGGGGGCGCCGGTCCTGATCGTGGCACCCGCCGGGCTCGGCACCCTCAATGCCACCGCACTGACCGCCGAGGCCCTGCGGAACCGGGGGCTGGAGTGCCCGGGGGTGGTGATCGGCAGCTGGCCCGCCGATCCCGGCCTGGACGCCCGGTGCAATCTCCTGGACCTGCCGGAGGCGGCGGGGGCTCCGCTGCTCGGCGTGGTCCCGGCCGGGGCGGGCCGGCTCACGCCGGGCGACTTCCGTGACAGGGCCCCGGGCTGGCTCGCACCACGGCTCGGCGGCGTCCGGTCCTCCGGGTTCTCCGCCGCGCACGGGGAATGAACCGGGTGGTCGGGGGGACAATCACCGTGCCCCCGCACCCCTTCACCAACGCCCACCATCGCCATCGCCATCACCTTCGCCATCACCTTCGCCGGAGAGGACCGCAATGCCGTTGCGCAGCAGCAGGACGTCCCGGGACGACGTGCACCATCCGCTCTTCGCACGTTTCTACGCCCGGTTCAGTGTCAGCGCCGACGTCAAGGGAGGGGTCGCCGCCCACCGCGCGGAACTGCTCTCGGGTCTCTCCGGGCGGGTGATCGAGATCGGCGCCGGGAACGGGCTCAACTTCACCCACTACCCGGCCGCCGTCACCGAGGTGGTGGCCGTCGAACCGGAGCGCTCCCTGCGGCAGTTGGCGGTCCGGTCGGCGATGCGCGCCAGGACTCCGGTGGACGTGATGCCGGGGACGGCCGAGGCCCTCCCGGTGGAGGGGGAGATGTTCGACGCGGCCGTGGCGTCGCTGGTGCTGTGCAGCGTGCGGGACGTACCGCAGGCGCTCGCCGAGATCAGGCGGGTACTGCGGCCCGGCGGCGAGCTGCGGTTCTTCGAGCACGGGCTGGGCCGGGGGCGGGCGATGACCACGACGCAGCGGGCTCTGGACCGTACGGTCTGGCCGCTGCTCTTCGGTGGCTGTCACACGGCGCGGGACACGCCGGCGGCGATCCGGGCTGCGGGCTTCGAGCTGGGCGAGTACCGGCGGCTGACCATCCCGGAGAGCGGTCTCCAGGTCCCCACGTCGCCCTGTGTTCTGGGAGTGGCACGGCGGCCGGGTCCTTCGGGGACGGCCGACGGCGCCGGGTGAGCGGGGTTCAGAGAAGGCTCCACTGCCGCAGTTCGTCGGCGATCGCCCGGACATCGGCCTTGTCCTGTTTGACGAGCCGGGCCAGGTCTCGTACCTGTTCGGGCGAGGTGACGACCTTCAGTCCGCAGGCGACGAGGTACCCGTAGGCGACGGCGGACGCGAACATCGCATTCGAATGCTCCAACGCCGGTACATGGAGCAGCAGTTGGAGCAGTGCGGCGGCACGGCTGTGCGGGTCGCTGTACACAGGGACGCCGAAGACCTCCGCCTCGTGCCTGCTGACCGCTGCCACGAGCGCGCCCCAGTCGGTGACCGGCGGGTCGCCCGGTGTCTTGTGCTCGGCGACCATGAGCAGCCAGGCCAGATCGATCCGGAGGTTCAACGGCTGCCCCTGCCAGGGTCGTTGTCGGTCCTGCCCGCTGTCACGTGGCGAACTCCTCGGCGAACACCGACTCGTACTGCTTCATGAAGTCGGCGGCTGCCTCGACAAAGGTGTGTCCCACTTCGCCCGCGTCCTGATTGACCAGCTCCTCGATGTAGCGGTTCACGCTCATCCCGCGCTGGAGCGCACGCTCTCGCGCCGCTTCGGCGGTTGCCTCGTCCACGCGTACGTTCAACTGGGTCTTGGCCACCCCGTCAAGCTAGCGCGCGGGTGCTAGCACCGGCAAGAGGAGGCTCCACCGGTCCCGCCGTCTCGCTCTGCGCGAAACCGCGCGCCTGCCGGTGCGGCTCGCGGCCATGATGTGCGGCACCGGACCACCCTGGACAACTGGACGAGGAGCCCTCATGGCAAGGCCGTTCCGTTTCGGAGTCAACATGGTCACCCCCGCGGGTGGCACCGAGTGGCGGCGTCGGTGCCGTCGGGCCGAAGATCTCGGTTACGACGTCCTGCTCGTCGCGGACCATCTGGGGATGCCCGCGCCGTTCCCCGCTGTGCTGGCGGCTGCGGCGGCGACCCGCCGTCCCCGGGTCGGCACCTTCGTGCTGAACGCCGCCTTCTGGACCCCCGCACTCCTCGCCCGTGAGATCGCCACGACCGACGCGTTGACGGACGGGCGCCTGGAGGTGGGGCTCGGCACCGGGTACGTACGGAGCGAGCACGAGCAGGCCGAGGTGGAGTGGCGCTCGCCCGGTGGCCGGGTGGACCACCTCCGGCGCACCGTCCAGGAACTGGAGCGGCTGCTGGCCGACGAGGAGCACCTGCCGCGGCCCGCGCAGCGCCCCGGGCCGCCGCTGCTGCTCGGCGGGAACGGCGACCGGATGCTGCGGCTGACGGCGGAGCACGCCGACATCGCGGCGTTCACCGGCGCGCGCACGGCGACGGGGGCTGCGGACGGTGCGCTGGAGCTCCTCACCGCCGGTCAGCTGGAGGAGCGGGTGGCCGTCTACCAGGGCCTGGCGGCCGGGCGGCGGAGGCCCGCGGAGCTGAATCTGCACATCCAGTCCGTGATCGTCACGGACGACCGCCGCGCCGCGGTGCGGGACAAGGTCCCGGCCTTCCCGTACCTGACCGAGGATCAGGTACTCGGACTTCCGGTGTTCCTCATCGGCACGGTCGGGCAGATGGCCGACCAGCTCCGTGAGCAGCGCGAGCGCTACGGCTTCTCGTACATCACCGTGCTCGACCCCTGCATGGAGGCGTTCGGCCCGGTGATCGAGGAACTGGCGGGGAGCTGACCGCTGTGCGGAATCGGGGCGGCCGTGCGGCAGGCCCGAGGGGGCGAGGGGGAGGTCCGGGCAGCCCGGATCCGGCGGTCACGCCGGAGAGCAGGGGGAGCGTGTGCCCGGCGGCAGCCAGCTGTAGCACCCGCCCGCTTCCTCCTCCAGCCAGCCGTTGACGCTGTGCAGGCCCCGCTCGTTGAGCTGGGCGTCATGGATGCCGTAGGCGCGCCGCGGCCCGACCTCGCGGACGAAGTCGATCGCCTCGGAAGTCCGCATCCACGACGCCTGCAGAGGCACGAGCAGCGTCTCCACCGGCCGGTCGGGTACGTGGAGGGAGTCGCCGGGATGGTAGAGGCTCCGGTCGACGAGGTAGCCGAGGTTGGCGCAGTCAGGGAGTTCACCGTAGATCCGGGCGTGCCGGCCGCCGTGGGCCGTGAGGTGGAAACCGGCCGCGGTGAACTCCTCGCCCGGAGTCACCTCGATGACGTCCAGAAGACCGCCGAAGTCCGCGCCCCTGGGCGCGTACACCGGCGCTCCCAGGCCTTTGAGCCGCAGCACATCGACGTGGTCGACATGTTCGTGCGTCACCAGAATCGCGTCGGCGCCGCGCAGTGCCCGCGGCTCGCTCCAGATGCCGGGGTCGATGACCAGTGTCCCGCCCTCCGGATGCTCCAACCGGACACAGGAGTGCGTGTACTTGGTGAGTCGCATCCTGCTGAGCGTACGCGCGCGGCCGAGGGTGGCGCCGCCGCTTTGACCGCATCGGCTGAGCAGCGCTTCATCGGCCTCGGCGGGCGCCGGGCCGACGCCATGGTGCTGGAGGCCAACGAGCCGGCGCAGCGGGCGTGGGCGGCGGCTGGCTACCCTCGCGAGGACCACTGGCGACGCTGGGTGAAGCCGTTGTAGCCGCCTCGCGACGGGGTGAAGCTCACGGCCGGGCCATTGCTTTGCCGGTCCTTTACTATGGCTGTTCCCTGCGTCACCGACCGAAAGGTGTGAGCGTCCGCCCATGGGCGAGCCTCCCAGTAGCCGACACCGCGCGTTCCTCCACTCCCTGGCCGATCATGGGACGGAGGTGAAACGATGACCGAAGTGCTCCTGCTCATCGTGGCGCTGCTGCTCTCCCTGGCCTGCGGAGCCTTCGTCGCGGCGGAGTTCTCGCTGACGACGGTCGAGCGCAGCGAGCTCGAACAGGCCGTGGACCGAGGTGAGCGGGGCGCCGCGAGCGCGTTGCGGGCCGTGCGCGGGCTCACCTTTCAGCTCTCCGGCGCGCAGCTCGGCATCACGGTCACCAATCTGGTCATCGGCATGCTCGCCGAGCCTTCGATCGGGAAGCTGATCCGCGGGCCGGCCGAATCGCTCGGTCTCTCCTCCGGCGCGGCCTCCTCCGTGGGCCTGGTCATCGGCACCGCACTCTCCACCGTCTTCCTGATGGTCGTCGGCGAACTGGTACCCAAGAACTGGGCGATCTCCTCACCGCTGGCCGTGGCCAAGGTGGTGGCGACCCCGCAGCGGTACTTCAGTGCCGTCTTCCGCCCACTGATCAGCCACCTCAACAACACGGCCAACCGGCTGCTGCGCAGACTCGGCATGGAACCGGCGGAGGAGCTGGCCTCCGCCCGCTCCCCGCAGGAGCTGGTCGCGCTGGCCCGGCACTCGGCGAAGGCGGGCGCCCTGGAGGCGGACACCGCCGAACTGTTCGTCCGCACGCTCAACCTGGCGGACCTGACCGCCGAGAACGTGATGACCCCGCGGGTCCAGGTGATGGCGCTCGATCTGCAGGCGACGGCCGAGGACGTCGCGAACGCCACGAGGGCGACCGGCCTCTCCCGCTTTCCCGTCTACCGCGGCGGCCTCGACCAGATCGTGGGCGTCGTCGACATCAAGGACGTACTGGCCCTTTCCGCGGAGCGCAGGAACCGGTATCCCGTCTCCCAGCTGCTGCGCGAGCCGCTGCTCGTACCGGAGACGCTCACGGTGGACCGGCTGCTCGACCGGATGTACGGCAAGCGCACCATGGCCGTGGTGATCGACGAGTACGGGGGCACCGCGGGCGTCGTGACCCTGGAGGACATCGTCGAAGAGGTCGTCGGGGAAGTACGCGACGAGCACGATCCGCACGAGACACCCGATCTCGCGGGCGCCGGTGAGGACGCGGAGGGCAGGCCGGTCTACTCGGTCGACGGGGCCGCGCGCACCGATCAGCTGGAGTCCATCGGCCTGCGGGCCCCGGAAGGGCCGTACGAGACGCTCGCCGGTCTGGTCGCCACCGTGCTGGGGCGCATCCCGGCCGAGGGCGACACCATCGAGCTGGGTGGCTGGCGGATCGACGTGGTGGACGCGACGGGGCGGCGCGCCGCACGTCTGCTGCTGCACGCGCCGGTTCCCGGCAGTGAGGAAGAGGAGGCGGACCGATGACCGCTCTGCAGTTGTTCATCGGCCTGTTGACGCTGGTCGTCAACGCCTTCTTCGTGGGCGGGGAATTCGCGCTGATCTCGGTACGGCGCAGCCAGATCGAACCCGCCGCGGAAGAGGGCGACCGGCGGGCTCGGAGCGTGCTCTGGGGGCTGGAGCATCTGTCGGCGCTGATGGCGGCGGCGCAGTTGGGCATCACGCTCTGCACGCTGGTGCTCGGCGTGGTCGCCGAACCGGCCATCGCTCATCTCCTGGAGCCGCTGTTCCACGGGGTCGGGATGCCGGACGGGCTGATCCACCCCATCTCCTTCGTCATCGCGCTCACCGTGGCGACGTATCTGCACATGCTCTTCGGCGAGATGGTCCCGAAGAACATCGCCCTGGCCGGGCCGGTCCGTACCGCGTTGCTGCTCGGACCGCCGCTGGTGACGCTGGCGCGTGCGCTGCGACCGGTGATCTTCGCCATCAACTCTTTCGCCAACGCGCTGCTCAAGCTGTTGCACGTCGAGGCGAAGAGCGAGGTCGCCGCGACCTTCACGGATGACGAACTGGCCCGTCTGGTCACCGACGCGTCGGCTGCGGGCCTGCTCGACCACCGGGCCGGTGAGCGGCTGCACGACGCACTGGAACTGGGCCGCAGGCCGGTGCGCGACGTGATCGTGCCGCTGGAGCAGGTGGTGTACGCGCGCCTAGGCACGACGCCGGAGAAGCTGGAGCAGTTGTCGTCCGAGTCCGGTTTCTCGCGCTTTCCCGTGGTGGACGACGACCGGCGGATCCTGGGCTATCTGCATGTCAAGGACGCGCTGGACGCCCTGCCACGCGACCTTCCGTTCACGGTCGCCGCGATGCGGGCGATCGCCCGGGTGCGGGCCTCCAGCCCGCTCGACGACGTACTGACCGCGATGCGCCGCAGCCGTACGCACCTGGCCGCCGTGATGGGCGACGACGGCACGCTCACCGGCCTGGTGACGATGGAGGACGTCCTGCGGGAACTGGTCGGGCCACCGACCGCACCGGCCGGACCCGGCGGTTGAGGGAAGGCCGGTCCGGGACGGGCCGGGTGCCGCACCACCGCGATACGATCTCCCCGCCATGAAACCGAATGCCCCTTACACCAGTCTGGTCGCGGTCGGCGACTCCTTCACCGAGGGAATGTCGGACGGCCTTCCCGACGGTTCGTACCGCGGCTGGGCGGACCTGCTCGCCGCGCGCCTGGCCACCCGGACCTCCGGGTTCCGTTACGCGAATCTCGCCGTACGCGGAAAGCTCATCGGCCAGATCACCGACGAGCAGACCGCCGCCGCGGCGGCCCTACGGCCCGACGTCGTGACGCTCGTCGGCGGTCTCAACGACGCGCTGCGCCCCAAGTGCGACATGGGCATGGTGCGGGGACGGCTGGAGGAGGCCGTCGGACGGCTGGCGCCCGTGTGCGGGCAACTGGTGCTGATGCGCAGTCCCGGCCGCAACGGCCCGGTGATGGAACGCTTCCGGCCGCGCATGGAGGAGCTGTTCACCTTCATCGACAAGCTGGCCGCGGAGTACGGCGCACTGACGGTCGATCTGTACGGCGCTCCGGTGCTCGGGGACCCGCGGCTGTGGGGCGTCGACCGGCTGCATCTGACGGCAGAGGGGCACCGCCGGGTCGCGGAGGCGGTGTGGCAGGCCCTGGGGCTGGAGGCGGAGGACGACTGGCAGGCACTGCTGCCTCCGCCGGTTCCTGCTTCCTGGGCTTCGCGGCGGGTCAGCGATGCGCGGTTCGCGCGCGAGCACCTGCTGCCGTGGATCGGCCGCCGCCTGACCGGGCGGTCGTCCGGTGACGGGCGCACGGGTGCGCAGTTCAGCCCCGAGCGGGGGAAGGCGTTCTGGATCACTCCGGTGAACGCGGACGACCCCGGTCCGGTCACCGGGTGGCGCCGTCTCGACGAGGCACCTTAGGACCTCGTCCGGTCGTGCTGTCGGTGCAGTCGGTCCGGTCGTGCTGTCGGTCCGGTCACGCTGTCGGTGCTTGCCTGCCCTGTCGGTCCCGGGCCCGGCAGAGATCGGCCGGCCAGGCCCCGGTCCGGCGGTGCGGGGCTCACAGGGAGTCGGGGGCCAGAGCCCGGACCGTGGCGAGGGTGTCGGCCTCGGCCGGGCTCTTGTCCGGCCGGTAGCGGAGTACGCGGGCGAACCGCAGGGCCAGACCGGCCGGGTAGCGCGGACTCCGCTGGAGTCCGTCGAACGCGACCTCCACCACCAGTTCGGGCCGGACATGTACGACGTAGGCGTCGCGACTCTCCTCGCGGTCCAGCAGTTCCCGGGTCTGCCAGGTGAGCAGTTCGTCGGTGAGTCCCTTGAAGGTCTTGCCGAGCATCACCCATGGTGCGGGATCCGACTTCTCGCCGCGCGCCGCCAGGTGAAGGTTGCTCAGCCGGCCCCGGCGCCTGCCGTGGCCCCACTCGGCCGCGGTGACCACCAGGTCCAGGGTGTGCCGCGGTTTGACCTTGATCCACCCGGCTCCGCGCCGCCCGGCCGCGTACGGCGCTTCGGGGGCCTTCACCACCACTCCCTCCTGCCCGTGCGCCAGAGCCGCGTCGAAGAAGCGCTCGGCGTCGGCGGCGTCCTCGGTCACGATGCGCGGAACGCGCAGTTCCGCGGGTACCAGGCCGGTGAGCGTGTCCCAGCGGGTTCGCGCGGGCAGATCGATCAGGTCCTTGCCGTCGCGGTGCAGCAGGTCGAAGAAGTAGACGTGCAGCGGCACCTCGGCTCTGAGCCGCTCCGGGTCCTGCCGCGAGGCGGCGCGCGCCGCCGTGACCTGGAAGGGGAGGGGACGCCCGTCAGGCCCCACGGCGACGGCCTCGCCGTCGAGCACGGCGGACCGCACCGGCAGCCCCGCTGCCGCCTCGACCACTTCGGGGACACGGGACGTGATGTCGTCCAGGCTCCGGGTGAACACCGACACGTCGTCGCCGTTCCTGTGCACTTGCACCCGGATACCGTCCAGCTTCCACTCCAGGGCGGCGGGGCTGATCCGGTCCAGGGCCGTGGCCACATCGGGGGCCGCCACGGCGAGCATCGGCCGCACCGGCCGCCCGATCTCCAGGCCGAACGCCCGCAGGGCTTCCTTCCCGCCCGACATGGCCGCTTCGGCAACGGCGCGCGCGGAACCGCGGAACATCAGCGCCCGGCGCACATCCGCCGAGGCGACTCCGGCGGCCTTCGCCACCGCGTCCGCCACTACGGCGTCGAGCGCCCCCTGCCGCAACTCACCGACGAGAACGGCACCGAGGAAGGCCTGCTCCTGCGCGGTGGCCCTGCCGAACAGTTCCGCCAGCAGCGTCCGCCGTTCGCCCTGCGAGCCAGGGCCGTGCACGGCAGCGAGCGCGGTCAGCGCGTCCTGCGTCTCCACCACACCCAGGGACGGTGCGGGTGCGGGCTGCGGCAGCTCCCGCAGGGCGGCCGGTCCCACACCGATCCTCATGCGCCGGGATTCGCCGGAGAGCAGCGCGACCGCCACAGGCAGTACCTCCGGTGCCAGACTCCGCAGGTAGTCCGCCAGCAGAGAGATCTTCGCGTTTCTGGCCGCTTCCGCGCCCACGGCACGAGAGGTTTCGGCGAGTTCATGAAGCAGCACGGCTGGGACTCCGGGTGGTCGCTCGACGGTGGCCGATCCGTACCCGTTTTCCGCGCGGGTGTCCCGGTCCCTTCCGCCACATTGCGATGCTCCCGGTGCGTTCCGGGGACTTCATCGGCTTCATGGACTTCGTCGGCTGCGTGGGCTACGTCGGCTATGTCGGCTTCCGGTCAGAGGACACCGTGCGGACGGAACTGCACACTGATACGCGGCCCCACCGGTCGCGCCGTCTTCAGAATCGCGTGCTCCCAGGTGCGCTGGCAGCTTCCGCCCATCACGATGAGGTCGCCGTGTCCGAGCGGCGTCCTCACGCTTTCCGGGCCGCCACCTCCCCGTGGCCGCAACACCAGATTCCGGGGCGCTCCCAGCGAGAGGATCGCCACCATGGTGTCCTGGCTGCCTCCCCTGCCGATGGTGTCCCCGTGCCAGGCGACACCGTCCCGCCCGTCCCGGTAGAAACACAGTCCGGCCGTGGTGAACGGTTCACCGAGCTCCTCCGCGTAGTGCGCGCCGAGCGCCGCGCGCGCCTCGTCGAGACTCGGGTGCGGCAACGGGGCGTGGGCGGCGAAGAACGACAGCAACCGTGGCACCTCCACCACCCGCTCGTACATGACGCGCCGCTCGGCGCGCCATTCGACGTCGCGAGCCAGCACATCGAAGAGCGCGTCCGCGCCGACGAGCCACTGGGGCAGCACATCGATCCAGGCGCCCCGTCCCAGGTCGCAGCGGCGCAGCCCGTCCAGCGGGCGAAGGGTGATCGCGTCGTCCTGGTCGAACAGGGAACTCTGCAGGTGGACAGCCATACACTCATCCTAAGCGAACACTTGTTCGTATGCCATGACGGATGATTCCACTCGTAGCAAGCCACAAAGAGCACCGGGGCGCTGGCCTGCAGAAACCGCCAGTAGAATCACTTCACGTGACTGCAAAGCCTCGCATCCCCAACGTCCTGGCCGGCCGCTACGCCTCCACGGAGCTCGCCGTCCTCTGGTCCCCCGAGCAGAAGGTGAAGCTGGAGCGCCAGCTGTGGCTCGCCGTGCTGCGTGCCCAGAAGGACCTCGGGATCGAGGTGCCCGATGCGGCCGTCGCCGACTACGAGCGGGTGCTCGACCAGGTCGATCTGGCCTCGATCGCCGAGCGGGAGAAAGTCACCCGGCACGACGTCAAGGCACGCATCGAGGAGTTCAACGCCCTCGCCGGCCATGAGCAGGTCCACAAGGGCATGACGTCGCGGGACCTCACCGAGAACGTCGAGCAGCTTCAGATCCGGCTCTCGCTGGAGCTGATGCGCGACCGGACAGTGGCCGTGCTCGCACGCCTCGGCAAGCTGGCCGGTGAACAGGCCGAGCTGGTGATGGCCGGGCGTTCACACAACGTGGCCGCGCAGGCGACGACGCTGGGCAAGCGGTTCGCGACGACGGCGGACGAGCTCCTGGTGGCTTACGGGCGCCTGGAGGACCTGTTGGGCCGCTACCCGCTGCGCGGGATCAAGGGCCCGGTCGGTACCGCCCAGGACATGCTCGACCTGCTGGGCGGGGACGAGTCCAAGCTGGCCGATCTCGAACAGCGGATCGCGGGGCACCTCGGCTTCGCTCACGCCTTCACCTCGGTCGGCCAGGTCTACCCCCGTTCGCTCGACTACGACGTGGTGACCGCGCTGGTGCAGTTGGCCGGTGCTCCGTCCTCGCTGGCGAAGACCATCCGGCTGATGGCCGGGCACGAGCTCGTCACCGAAGGTTTCAAGCCGGGGCAGGTCGGCTCGTCCGCGATGCCGCACAAGATGAACACCCGCTCCTGCGAGCGCGTCAACGGCCTGATGGTGATTCTCCGCGGCTACGCCTCGATGACCGGTGAGCTGGCCGGTGACCAGTGGAACGAGGGCGACGTCTCGTGCTCGGTCGTACGCAGGGTCGCTCTGCCCGATGCCTTCTTCGCGTTCGACGGCCTGCTGGAGACGTTCCTGACGGTGCTCGACGAATTCGGCGTGTTCCCCGCCGTCGTCGCCCGCGAGCTGGACCGCTACCTGCCGTTCCTCGCCACCACGAAGGTGCTGATGGCCGCGGTACGGGCCGGAGTCGGCCGGGAAGCGGCGCACGAGGTCATCAAGGAGCACGCGGTCGCCTCCGCGCTCGCGATGCGTGAGCAGGGAGCCGAGCGCAACGAGCTGCTGGACAAACTGGCGGCCGACGAGCGGATGCCGCTCGACCGCGCTCAGCTGGACGCGCTGATGGCCGACAAGCTCTCCTTCACCGGCGCGGCGGGCGCGCAGGTGAGCGCGGTGATCTCCCGGATCGAGGAGATCACCAAGCAGCACCCGGAAGCCGCCGCCTACACGCCGGGCTCGATCCTCTGATCATCGGCATGAAGCCCGAAGAACTCGAAGCCGCCCGCGACCGCCTCGTTCCCGATGTGGTCGCGGAGGGCTTGAGTGTGCTCTTCTGCGGCATCAACCCCGGGCTCATGACGGCTGCGACGGGCCACCACTTCGCCCGGCCCGGCAACCGCTTCTGGCCGGTACTCCACCTGTCGGGCTTCACTCCCCGCCTGCTGGCCCCCTCCGAGCAGCGGGAGCTGCTGACGTACGGCCTCGGCATCACGAACGTGGTGGCACGGGCCTCGGCTCGGGCCGATGAGCTGAGCGCCGACGAGTACCGCGAGGGCGGGCGGGCTCTGACTGCGAAGGTGCAGAAGCTGCGACCGCGGTGGCTCGCCGTCGTGGGTGTCACCGCATACCGCACGGCTTTCGGCGACCTCAAGGCCCGGATCGGACCGCAGACACGGACGATCGGTTCCACCCGGATCTGGGCCCTGCCCAACCCCAGTGGACTCAACGCCCACTGGACCGCGCAGACCATGGCGGAGGAGTACGGCCGGTTGCGTACGGCCGTGGAGAGCGAGGCCGGGTCCTGAACCAGGTGACGGGTCGCTCCGCTGTCACTCCCGTGCCGCTCGCCCGTTGTCCCTTGCTTGCCGTCTCCTGCCTGCTGTCTTCCGCCGGCCCTCTCTTGCCACGTACCGATCGGTTCCGCCCATGTCGACCACATCTCAGGGCGGATCGATCTCGGTGACCGTAGCGATCAACTGAAATTGCAGCTCCTGGTCCCACTGGCCGACGCCGAGAGCGACCCATCGCTCCTCCACCTTCCAGAGATGGAGGTACGGCGTGGTGCCGCACAGCTCGCTCCAGGGTTCGGGGATGTCTTCCCCCTCCGTTTGCCGGCTCAGCACACTCCAGAGGCTGAACATCTGCGACGCGCCCCAGCGTTCATCGAGTGCGATGGCCAGTGACTCGCACTCCGCTTCGTACTGGTCCTCCACTTCCGGGCGACGGGTGCCGTCGTCGTCCCAGAAGTCCTCACTCGTGCACAGCGCCACCACGTGGTACCCGGGCCCGCTGGTGCCCGTCTCCGATCTGCCGTGCCGAGGTGGAAACGGACGGGCCCGCAACAGGTCGATGGCGGCAAGGTACTGGGCGGTGGTCATCACGTCAGTAAACCTGGTACCACTGACAGTTGGCTCACGTAGCGCCTCCTTCGCCCGTGACCTCCGTTCAGGCGTCACGGCGGCTCAGCGCCGCCCAGCCCGCCCCGACGGCGGCTGCCACCCAACCGGCCATCACAGCGAGTCCGCTCCAGGGACCCAGCTGACCTGAAGGATTCTGGAGCAGGGCCTGTTGGCCTGCCCGGTCCGGCAGGAAGTCGGCGAGGCTCGCACTCCGGGACACATCTCCGATCACGAAGGAGACCAGAAGAACGAACGGGATGAGTATCCCCATGACGGCGAGCCCGCTCCGCAGGACAGCTGCCAGGCCCGCGGCGAACAGCGCTATGAGAGCCAGATAGAGCGCACAGCCCACAACGGACCGCAGCCCACCGGGGTCACCGATGCCGATACCCGCTCTGCCGATCAGCAGTTGGCCGACGAGGAAGCAGGTGAGGCTGGTGATCAGACCGACCGCGAGGACAAGAGCCCCGATCGCGGTCAACTTCGCCGCGTAGTACAGGCCTCTGCGCGGGACCGCGGTGAGGGCAAGACGGACACCACCGTTTCGGTACTCGCCCGCAACAACTGTCGCACCGAAACCAATAGCGGCGATCTGACCGAAGTTGAGGCCGAAGAACGAGGTGAGCACGGGGTCGAAATATCTGGCTTGCCCGCATTCTCGTGCCCCACGGTGGCACTGCCGAGCAGGGAGAAAGCCACAGTGGCCAGAAACACTGACAGCAGCGCACCTCCGAGTGAACGCACCGAGCGGATCTTGATCCACTCCGAGTGGAGAACCGCGGGAAAAGACATGTCTCATACCTCCTGGGCCGTACGCGCATACATCCATGTACGAGGTGAAGTTCGAGTTCGAGGCTGACAGCGGGGTCAGGGAGGGGTGGCGGCTCCCATCGGCTTCGCAGTGGTGCGGCGGGCCACAAATTGCGCCAGGTCCGCTGTGAGGTCGAGATAGGCCTGCTCCAACGTGGCTTCCTCCGTAGTGAGTTCCAGCAGCGCGATGCCCTCCGCCGCGGCAACGGGACCGATGTCCTCGACCCGCGCTCCCTCGACCACCAGGCGACCGTCCTCGCACTCGACAAGAGCGAACCCCTCCCTCAGCAGAAGAGCGCGCAGACGGTCCGCATCCGGGGTCCGCAATCGCACTCGGGGCCGGATGCGTGAGTCGATGAACGTCCGTGTCGGGGTGTCGGCCAGCAGCTTGCCCCTGCCCAGGACCACCAGATGATCGGCGAACGAGGCGGTCTCGTTCATCAGATGGCTGGAGACCAGAACCGTTCTGCCCTCTTGGGCGAGACGCCGCATCAGCTCACGGATCCAGATGATTCCTTCGGGATCCAGCCCGTTCGACGGCTCGTCCAGCAGCAGTACCGACGGTTCCCCGAGCAGGGCGGCGGCTATTCCGAGTCGTTGCCGCATGCCGAGCGAGAACGTCCTGATGCGGTGGTCCGCGACACTCGCGATGCCCGCCTCTTCCAGGACCGCGCCCACCCGGCGGGCAGATATGCGATTGCTGACAGCGAGAGCAAGCAGATGGTCGCGGGCCGTGCGAGCTCCGTGCGCGGCGTTCGCGTCGAGCAGCGCCCCCGCAAGTCCCAGCGGCTGAGCGGCAGTCGTGTACTTCCGCCCACCGATCGTGGCCGTACCGGAAGTCGGACGGTCCAGGCCCAGCAGCAGCCGCATCGTCGTGGACTTGCCGGCGCCGTTGGGGCCCAGGAAGCCGGTGACCCGGCCGGGCCTGACACTGAAGGTGAGCCGGTCCACAGCGCGGGTGGTCCCGTACTCCTTGGTGAGTTCCTGGACATCGATGCTGGTCATGTCTTCAGCGTGACGGCCGGCCCACGCCTGCCGCGTCCCCCGTGCGGGGAGTTCGGATCCCCCGTGCGGGGGAGCCGCCCGCACCGGTGGGGCTGGCACGATATCGGCATGCTCCGCCTGCTCCGGCCGATACTGCGCCCGGTCACCTACACGCGATGGCTGCACATGTGCGTCCCGCTCGCGTTTGTCGCCGTGTGGCTGTTCATCGACATGCGCGACTTCTACGTACCCGCCCTCCTGGTCATTCCGGTCGGGCTCGTCCCGGCGGTCAGACTGGAGGAAGGGATACAGGCCCAGCTGCTGTTGACCCCGCACGAGCGGGGGCGCCCCGATGCCTCGATCGCCGTGGCATCGTCCCTGACATGGGCCGACCGCTGGCGCACGGTGCTGTGGCTGGAGGCAAGGCTGCTGTTCAGTGTCCCGGCGCTGCTCCTGCCTGCGCAGCTGGCCCTGCTGATACCCAGGCTGCTCGCCGTCGCTTCCTGGTGGTCCGCGCTGCTCGTCCCCCTGGTGGCAGCCGCGATTCCCTTCAGCGTCATCACATCCGGGGCGCTGATCACCGTGGTTGGACGTCGGCTGCTCGGGCCGTCGGCGGCCCAGCGGCTGACCGTACTGGAGGAGCGCACCGAGCAACTGCTCGAACGCAACCGCATCGCGCGCGAGCTGCACGACTCCATCGGTCATGCCCTGACGGTGGCTGTGGTGCAGGCCGGCGCGGCGCGGGCCGTGAAGGACCCGGCGTTCACCGATCGGGCGCTGGCCGCGATCGAGGAGACCGGGCGGGAAGCACTCGACGATCTGGAGCGCGTACTGCTCATTCTCCGGGAGTCGGGCACACCGGTGGGGCAGCGTCCGTCCCTCAGCGAGGCGGACCGGCTGCTGGAGTCCGCGCGCACCTCAGGGGCGAAGGTGGAGGCCGAGGTGAGCGGTCCGGTGGAGCTGGTGCCCGGCCCCATCTCCCGGGAGGGGTACCGCATCCTCCAGGAGGCACTCACCAATGTGCTGCGTCACTCGGGCCCCGTTCCGGTGCGCGTACGGATCGCCGTGGTGGCCGGTCTGCTCGACCTGGAGGTGACCAATCCGCTGAGTGGCGCCGCAGGCCGCTCGCCCGGCGGCAGCGGACTGCGCGGTATCCGGGAGCGTGCGGCTCTGCTGGGCGGGACGGCGGAGACCGGTCCCCACGAGGGTGATTGGAGGGTGTATGCGCAGTTGCCGCTGGACGGCCTAGGCTGACCGGGTGCCGATCACCGTGCTCCTTGTCGACGACGAACCTCTCGTACGCGCCGGACTGCGCGCGGTCCTGGAGGCCCAGCCAGACATCGAAGTGGTCGGCGAGGCAGCGGACGGCGCAGCCGTGGTGCCGCTGGTGCGGCAGCTGCGGCCCGATGTGGTGGCGATGGACGTGCGGATGCCTTTGCTGGACGGCATCGCGGCCACCCGGGCGGTGCTGCGGTCCGCACAACCGCCACCGAAGATCCTCGTCGTGACGACCTTCGAGAACGACGAGTACGTCTACGAGGCGCTGCGCGCGGGCGCCGATGGTTTTCTGCTCAAGCGGGCCCGTCCGGCCGAGATCGTCCACGCGGTGCGGTTGATCTCCGAGGGCGAATCCTTGTTGTTCCCGGCCGCGGTCCGTTCGCTCGCCGCGGAGTACGGCAACAGCGCGGCCCGCGAAGTCCTGGACCGGGCCGCGCTGACGGAACGGGAGGCCGCGGTGCTGCGGCTGATGGCCCGCGGTCTGTCGAACGCGGAGATCGCCGCCCAGCTCGTGATCGGGGCCGAGACCGTGAAGTCCCACGTCAGCGCCGTGCTGGCCAAGTTGGGAGCCAGGGACCGCACCCAGGCGGTCATCGCCGCGTACGAATCCGGATTCGTCGCTCCCGCCTGATCCGGGGGCCGGCCCGGGGCCCGCGACCGGCTCCACTCGCCGCCCGCCCGGTCACCCGGTACCATCCGGCAGACACAAGCACGAGCTGAGCTGGGAGGACACACGTTGGGGCAGCTGACCGGCGGGGATCCCTCGTTGCTGCGGCGGATCAACTCGTCCGTGGTGCTCCACGCACTACGTGGCGCGGTGTTCCCGACCTTGACCGATCTCACCCGCATCACCGGGCTGTCCAGGCCGACGGTCGAGGGCGTGATCGAAGGTCTCATAGTGGCCGGACTGGTCGTCGAGGACGCACCCGAGGAGGGTGAGACCCGTCGGCAGGGGCGCCCCGCCCGACGGTTCCGGTTCCGTGCCGAGGCCGGCCACCTGCTCGGCATCGAGATCGGGCCGCACCGGGTAGCCGCACTGCTCTCCGGCCTCGACGGCCGGATCCTCGGCGCGGGTTCCCGTGAGGTGTCGGAGACAGCATCCGCCGACGAACGGCTGGAGCGGGTCCGCGCCACGGTCGCCGATGTGCTGCGCCGGACCGGAGTGGCACGCAGCAGTCTGCGCGCGGTCGGCGTCGGCAGCCCCGGCATCGTGGAGGCCGACGGCACCGTACGGCTGGGCACCGCGCTTCCCGAGTGGACGGGACTCGCGCTCGGCGAGCGGCTCCGACGCTCGTTCCGTTGCCCGGTGCTTGTCGAGAACGACGCCAACGCCGCTGCGGTCGCCGAGCACTGGAAGGGCGTGGCGACCGAATCCGACGACATCGTCTTCGTGCTCGCCGGGCTCAGCCCCGGTGCGGGATCGCTGATCGGCGGACGGCTGCACCGCGGCTTCGGCGGTGCAGCCGGTGAGATCGGCGCACTGCATCTGCTGGGCCGCGATGTCACACCGGAGAAACTGCTCTCCACCACGGACGAGCCGCTGCATCCGCTGGACGAGCTCGCTGTGGCCGAGGTCTTCGCCCATGCCAAGGAGGGCGACGCACGGGCCCGGGCCGCCGTCGAGCGGTTCATCCAGCGGTTGGTGCACGATGTGGCAGCGCTGGTTCTGGCGCTCGATCCGGAACTGGTCGTGATCGGGGGCTGGGCTGCCGGGCTCGACGGCGTACTGGAGCCGCTGCGCGGCGAGTTGGCGCGCTACTGCCTGCGCCCGCCACAGGTCGCGCTCTCCCTGCTCGGCGAGGCCGCGGTGGCGACAGGTGCGCTGCGGCTCGCGCTCGACCACGTGGAGGAGCAACTGTTCGCGGTGGAGAGCACGGTGACGGCCCGCCGCTGAAGTCGGTGGCGGGCCGCGCATGAGCGCGTATCAGGGGTCAGCAGGCCTTCTCCGGCAGCTGGTCGCTGATCTCCAGGTCGCCCGAATCACCGAAGGTCAACCGGCAGGTGTCCGCCCGGTAGGTGGCCACCGATACCGCGAGGGTCCTGCCCCCGGCGAGGTATCGGGTGGTCACGACGAGCACGGGCGCCCCCGGCAACCGGTCGAGCTCTTTCGCGTCCTCGGCACGGGCCGAGCCGAGTTCGACCGCGCGGTCCTGCCCCTCCAGGCTGAGGTGCTGGAGCTCGCGCAGCACCCCACGGGCCCGCGCAGGGCCCGACGGCACGTCGATGGCCGACAGTCCGGGCACGGACGCGGTCGGGACGTAGAGCAGTTCCGTGGCGACGGACTGGCCGTGTGTCACCCGGATCCTGCGTACCGTGTGGACCTCGTCGTCGCTCTCCACGTCGAGCATCCGGGCCACCGCGGCCGGTGGCACAGTGCCCCCGCACCCGACGGGTTCCCAGGCGTCGTCGGACGCTCCGGGCCAGGTCTGCTGCGAGGTCGACACGTCGACGCCCACGCGCGGCGGGGCGACCGTGGTGCCCACTCCGCGGCGGCGCTGAAGTCGGCCTTCCAGCTCCAGCTGTTCCAGCGCCTGGCGCAGCGTGGCTCGGGCGACCCCGAAACGGGCAGCCAGTTCACGCTCGTTCGGAAGGATCTCCCCCACGGCGAAATCCGAGTCCAGTGCGTCACTGAGAACGGTCTTGAGATGCCAGTACTTCGGCTCCGGCACCGACTCCAGCTGCGTGGTCCCCACCCTGATCCTCCGCAATCGCCGTAACCCGGCGGCTTTTCTGTGCCCTTATTTATTAAAGGTTCCTGCACTATCCCTGCGAGAGTAGGACGGCGCCTCTCCTTGGTCAAGACCAATCCTCGCCCCGCTACGGAGCGAAGCCGGGTCCTGCCGCAGAGCGTTCACGGGATGTTCTCGATGGGGTCCCGCACAGCACGGAGCCCCGCGGCCAGATCGGCTCGCGGGGCTCGGCTCGCGGGGCTCTGCGCGCGGGGTCAGGGGTTCCCTTGAAGGCGGAACCGTCCTGGAACGAGGGGTTACTTCTCGGCAAGCAGGGCGAGTTTGTCCGGGTTGCGCACGATGTATATCTTTGCGATGCGGCCGTCAGCGACCTCCACCTGGAACACCGAGTCCACCTTGCCCTCGATGTACACCACGAGCGCAGGAGCGCTGTTGAGCTCCCTGAAGCGAAACTCGGCGCCCGCGAGCCCCTTTGCGGCGGTGCCGAGGATGAAGCGACCCACCTTGTCCGCGGTTTCGATGACCCGCAGCGGCGCCTTGGACTTGCCTCCGCTGTCGCCCACCAGCCGCACATCGGGGGCGAGGAGCGAGAGCAACTGCTCCAGGTCCCCGCCCGCCGCCGCGGCCAGGAACCGTTCCGTCAGGTCACGCCGTTCGACCGGATCGACGTCGTAGCGCGGCTTCCGTTCCTCCACGTGACGCCTGGCCCGACCGGCGAGCTGACGTACGGCGGCCTCACCGCGGTCGAGTACGGCCGCGATCTCCCCGTACGGAAACCCGAAGGCCTCCCGCAGCACGAACACCGCACGCTCCAGCGGCGAGAGCGATTCGAGCACCACAAGGACGGCGAACGAGACGGACTCCGCCAGGACCGCCCGTTCGGCCGTATCCGTCACCGTGTCGCCGTACTCGGTGGCGAGCGGCTCGGGCAGCCAAGGCCCTACGTACGCCTCGCGGCGCGACTTCACGTGCCGGAGCCGGTCGATGGCCAGCCGGGTAGTGATCGTCACGAGAAACGCACGCGGTTCGCGTACCTCCTCGCGGTCCTCCGCAGACCAGCGCAGCCATGCCTCCTGCACGATGTCCTCGGCGTCGGCCACCCGGCCGAGCATGCGGTACGCCACTCCGGTCAGTACGGAGCGGTGCTGTTCGAAGAGTTCCGTCACGGTGTCGGTCGCCACTCCCCCATCCCAGCCGACCGATCGGAGGCTGTCCAGGAGGTACCCGTCCGACGCCGCCCTCTTGAAGTGCAAGCTACCGGAGGGTAATTGTTACTGACGCAGTGTCTAAGATTCTCCTCCCTGTCATCGGGGAGCCCCCCGACCAGAGGGAGCAGAGCATGACCGCCCAGGTCACCTTTACGGTCGACACCCCCGCGGGTCACCGCCCCGTATCGATCGCGTACGAGCGCGCAGGGAGCGGCGATCCACTCCTGCTGCTGCACGGCATCGGCCACCACCGGCAGGCCTGGGACCCCGTGCGGCACATTCTGGCCGCCGAACGCGAGGTGATCGCCGTGGACCTGCCCGGTTTCGGCGCTTCGCCCGCGCTGCCCGAGGGCGTGCCGTACGACCTCGCCTCCGTGGTGCCCGTGCTCCGGGCCATGTGCGGGGCGCTCGGGATCGAGCGGCCGCATGTCGCCGGGAACTCCCTCGGCGGGCTGCTCGCGCTGGAGCTCGGGAACCGGAATCTCGTCCGGTCGGTCACCGCGCTGTCGCCTGCCGGGTTCTGGACGCAGGGCGAGCGGCGCTACGCCTTCTCGACACTGACCGCGATGCGGCACGGGGCGAGGATCCTGCCGCTCCCCGTCATCGAACGGCTCTCCCGCTCGGCGGCCGGGCGGGCGGCCCTCACCGGCACCATCTACGCACGGCCCGGCCGCCGTTCACCGGAGGCCGTCGTGGCGGAGACCCTGGCACTGCGCACCGCGACGGGGTTCGCCGAAACCCTCGCGGCCGGACGGGACGTCCTGTTCACCTCCGAGGTGAACAAGGTGCCCGTCACCGTTGCCTGGGGTACCAGGGACCGGCTGCTGCTGCGCCGCCAGGGGATCCGCGCCAGGCACACCATGCCCGCCGCCCGGCTGGTGCGACTGCCCGGCTGCGGCCACGTTCCGATGAATGACGATCCCGCACTGGTGGCCCGCGTCATCCTGGACACCAGCCGCTGAGCCCACCCCGACATCCGGCCACGCGTTCGGCCGCGTTCCACACCTCACCCCGCTCCGGTCGCCGCCGTCCGGCCGGGGAACCGTCCACCCTCGCGACGGCGTCGTACGGCTGGTACTCGGATGCGCATCCGAGTACCGCCAGAGATCGAGCACGGTGTCCGGCTGCCGGCAGGAACCAATTGATGCCGGGATCGGTTCACTTGGGGTGAGGGGGTACGTTCAATGGCAGTTTCATCACCATGGCGCATGGAATCTCGCGCGCTGCGCCGCGCCTGGCGGAAAATGGGCCTTAATCAACCAAAACCACACTTAACCCATCAGTCACAGAGTGTTCGTGATCGCGCAACACCGCTGAGTCACAGTGACGCCATGACTGATACGACTTCCGCGAAGAGTGTCCGCCATCCGCACCGCTGGCGCCGGGATCTCATCGAACTGGCTGCCCTGTTCACCGCTGTCGCCCTGGCCGACGTCGTCGCCGATCTGGTCGCGCACGGACCCGACGGCCCCTTTCTGCTCGTCGCCGCCGCCGTGGCTCTCTCCGGTACGGCCGCCTTCCACCTCTGGTGGGCGCAGCGGCACAGCCACGCCCCGCCGCCCGCCGCCGCAGCTGATACGCCGCACGAGGACGAGATGGTCCGGCCGGAGACCGCCCTGTGGCGCATGCGCACGACCGTGCGGGACGAGCCGGGCAGCCTCGCTGCCCTGTGCACCGCGCTGGCCCGTCACCGGGTGGACATCCTGACGCTCCAGACCCACCCTCTCGCCGACGGCACGGTCGACGAGTTCCTGTTGCGCGCGCCGGTCACGTTCCAGGCCCAGCATTTGGGCCACGAGATCGCCTCGGCGGGCGGGAACCACACATGGATCGAGCGCGCGGACGCCCACGACCTCGTCGACACCCCGACCCGGGTTCTCGGACTCGCCACCCGTACCGCGCTCGACACCGCCGAACTTCCCCTGGCCCTGAGGCAGTTGCTGGGCCGCTGCACGATCCGGTCGCTGCCCGCCCCGGCCGACGGCACACCGGCCGACGATCCGACCCCCATGGACGGCGCGCTCCAGGAGACCGTGATGCGGCTGCGCGACCCGTCAGGCGGAGCCATCATCGTCGAGCGGCCGTATCTCCCGTTCACCCCCACGGAGTTCGCGCGGGCTCGCGCGCTCATCGAGCTCGACGCCCGGCTCGGCTCACGGATGCCCCACAGCCGGGACGTGTTCACACTGCCCGAGGGCAATGAGATCACCGTGCGCAGGGCCGGTCCTGACGACGTGCAGGCGGCCCGCGCGATGCACGACCGGTGCACCGAGCGGACCCTCGGTCTGCGCTACCACGGCCCGGTGGGCGACGCCGACCGCTACCTCGACCACCTGCTGAGCCCCCGCTTCGGCCGCACCCTCGCCGTGCAGACCGCTTCGGGGCGCATCGTCGCCCTGGGCCACCTTCTCCGGGACGGCGACGAGACCGAGGTCGCCCTGCTCGTCGAGGACGACTGGCAGCGCCGGGGCATCGGCTCCGAACTGCTCGGCCGGCTGATGGCGATGGCGGACGAAGCGGGCTGCGAAAGCGTGTACGCCGTGACGCAGGCCGCCAATACCGGGATGGTGGCGGCCATGCGCGGTCTCGGGCTGCCGATCGACTACCAGATCGAGGACGGCACGCTGGTGATCACCGCACGGCTTGCGGCGACACCCGACCGCTCGCGTCTTCCGCATGAACTCCCTTACGGGCAGAGCGAACAGAGTGGTTGCTGAGCGCACCGTCCAGGTCCCGCCACAGGTCGTCGACGTCCTCAAGACCGACGGACAGCCGCAGCAGTTGTTCGCTCACACCCACGGAACGCCGGTCCTCCTCGGCCACGATGCGGTGGCTGATGGAGGCCGGGTGCTGAATGAGACTGTCGACGCTCCCGAGGCTGACAGCTGGGGTGATCAGCCGTACACCGGCGATCACTTGGTGCGGATCTCCGTGCACCTCGAAGGCGACCATCGCGCCGCCCAGCTTCGGGTAGTGCACGCGTGCGACCCGCGGATCGGCCGCCAGCCGGCCGGCCAGGTCCGCCGCGCCGGCCGCCGCTGCCTTCATCCGGACCGACAGCGTCGAGAGTCCGCGCAGCAGCAGATACCCGGCCAGCGGATGCAGTACGCCGCCCGTCGCGAACCGGATCCTGCGCAGCGTCCGCGCGAACTCCTCGTCGCAGGCCACCACTCCGGCCAGCACGTCACCGTGGCCGCCGAGATACTTCGTGGCACTGTGCAGGACGATCCGCGCGCCGTGTTCCGCCGGCCGCTGGAGCACAGGCGTGGCGAACGTACTGTCGACGAGTAGCGGCACCGATCCGCAGGAGTGGGCGAGCGCCCGGATGTCGATCTCCGCGAGCGTCGGATTGGCCGGTGTCTCGACCATCACCAGACCGGTTCCGGGCCGTATCGCGTCGGCAACACCTGCCGGGTCCGTCCAGGTCACCTCGGTGCCGAGCAGTCCCGCGGTGAGGAGGTGGTCGCTGCATCCGTACAACGGGCGGACGGCCACCACATGACGCAGCCCCTGGCTCGCCCGTGCGAGCAGGACCGCGGTGAGCGCGGCCATGCCGCTGGCGAACGCCACGGCGCTCCCGGTGCCTTCCAGCCGGGCGAGTGCCGTCTCGAACCGGGCCGTGGTCGGGTTGTCGAGCCGGGCGTAGACCGGCGGGCCGTCCGGGCGGGCGCCGGTGACGGCGAACTCGTCGATGCGCGCCGCCTCGCGCCTGCTGTCGTAGGAGGGGTAGGTGGTCGAGAGATCGATGGGTACCGCGTGCAGACCGAGGCCGGCGAGGTCTTCGCGTCCGGCGTGCACGGCTTCGGTGGCGAGGGCCCTGGGTGTGGCCGAGGCATCGGATTCCATGGCTGGACTCTGAACACCCGTAAGGGGATGCGGGAAAGATCCCGTGTTACGTTCGCCGGATGGCCGAATCTGTCGTACTCGACCCGGTGGATCTGCATCTGCTCAGCCTGCTGCAGAACGATGCCCGGACGACCTACCGCGAACTGGCGGCCGAGGTCGGCGTGGCCGCGTCGACCTGTCTCGACCGGGTGGCGCGGCTGCGCCGCTCCGGGGTGATACTCGGCCAGCAGCTCAGACTCGACCCGGCAAAGCTCGGCCGGGGGCTGCAAGCACTGCTCTCGGTCCAGGTACGGCCGCACCGGCGGGAACTGGTGGGGCCGTTCGTGGAGCGCATCCGGGTCCTGCCCGAGTCACTGGCCCTCTTCCATCTGGCGGGCCCCGACGACTACCTCGTGCACGTAGCGGTGGCGGACACCGCCGACCTGCAACGTCTGGTGCTGGACGAATTCACCGCGCGCCGCGAAGTCGCCCGGGTCGAGACCCGGCTGATCTTCCAGCAGTGGGACTGCGGCCCGCTGTTGCCACCTGCGCGAGGAACCGGGGCATAGGCCGCTGTGGTTCGGAAGGCCGGGAACTCGGGATCCCGGTGGGAGCAGTCCGGTGTCGAAGAGTGTTGGCGCTGATCTCTCCGACGTACCAGGATGTCCCCATGTCACAGACTTCCGACCGCCCACTGCCCCGCCAGGTCGCCGACGCCTATGTCGACGACCTGATCGCACTCGACCCGATCACCGGCACCTATCTCGGCGTGAGCGAGAGCTCCAGCCGCCTCCCGGACTTCTCCCCGGCCGGACAGGCCGCCCTCGCCGGGCTCGCCCGGACGACACTGGCCGCACTCGACGAGGCGGAGCGCAGGCCGGGAGGCGACAGCGACGCCGAACGGCGCTGCGGAAGGCTGCTGCGCGAGCGGCTCAACGCCGAACTCGCCGTGCACGAAGCCGATGAGGCGCTGCGCGTCGTCAGTAACATCCAGTCCCCGGCGCATTCCGTGCGCGAGGTGTTCACCGTGACACCGACCGAGACGGACGCGGACTGGGCCGCAGTCGTGAAGCGGCTGGACGGCGTCCCCGCCGCGCTCGGCGGCTACCGGGAATCTCTGGCGCTGGGCCTTGAGCGGGGGCTGCTCGGCGGTCCGCGCCCCACCGAGACCTTCGTCGGCCAGCTCGCGGAGTGGGCGGGCGACGGCTCCGCCGGCAGCGGTTGGTTCGAGGTGTTCGCGGCTGCCGGCCCGCAGGCGCTGCGCGAGGAACTGGACACCGCTGCGGGCGCGGCGACCGCTGCCGTGGCGGAGCTGCGGGACTGGATGCGCGATGTGTACGCGCCCGCCGTCGAGGACGCACCGGACACCGTGGGCCGTGAGCGGTACGCCCGCTGGTCGCGCTACTACAACGGCACCGACCTCGATCTCGACGAGGCGTACGCGTACGGCTGGTCCGAATACCATCGGCTGCTCGCCGAGATGAAGACCGAGGCCGAGAAGATCCTGCCCGGCGCCGGGCCGTGGGAGGCGCTCGCCCATCTCGATGAGCACGGCACGCACATCGAGGGCGTGGACGAAGTGCAGAAGTGGCTCCAGGGGCTGATGACGGAAGCCATGGACGCGCTGGACGGCACCCACTTCGAACTCGCCGACCGGGTGAAGCGGGTGGAATCCCGCATCGCCCCGCCCGGCGGGGCCGCAGCCCCGTACTACACGTCGCCCTCGGAGGACTTCTCCCGCCCGGGGCGCACTTGGCTGCCGACCATGGGCGAGACCCGCTTCCCGGTGTACGACCTGGTCTCGACCTGGTACCACGAGGGCGTGCCCGGTCATCACCTCCAGCTGGCGCAGTGGGTGCATGTCGCGGACCAGCTCTCCCGCTATCAGGCGAGCGTCGGCTTGGTCAGCGCCAACGCCGAGGGCTGGGCGCTCTATGCCGAACGCCTCATGGACGAGCTGGGATTCCTGCCGGACGCGGAGCGCAGGCTCGGGTACCTGGACGCGCAGATGATGCGTGCCTGTCGGGTGATCGTGGACATCGGCATGCACCTGGAGCTGGAAATTCCGGCGGACTCGCCCTTCCACCCGGGCGAGCGGTGGACACCGGAGCTGGCCCAGGAGTTCTTCGGCAACCACAGCGGGCGACCGGCGGACTTCGTGGAGAGCGAGCTCGTCCGCTATCTGTCGATGCCCGGCCAGGCCATCGGGTACAAGCTGGGCGAGCGTGCGTGGCTGCTCGGCCGGGAGAACGCCCGTAAGGCGCACGGCGATTCCTTCGATGCGAAGGCCTGGCACATGGCGGCGCTGTCGCAGGGGTCGCTGGGCCTCGACGACCTGGTCGACGAACTCTCGAAGCTGTAGCCGCTCAGCTGCGGACAGCGGCCGGGCTCACGCGAGTGGCGTGGGCCCGGCTGCCGGGACGCTGCGGACTCTCCCGGCGACACCGAAGGGGCGGTGGTCACGCACCGGCCGTCTTCCCTGGTGGGTCTGCGTGTTGAGGAAGACCGGGATCAGCGTTCGCCCGCCGGGTGCCGCTGGGCGAACTCGTCGGCGAGCATGCTCATCACCACGACGTCGTGGTGCCGACCGTCGAGGAACGCGTGATCGCGGAGGCGCCCGTCCTCTACGAGACCGAGTCGGCGCTGGAGCTCCAACGACGCCTCGTTGCACGCGAAGACGTGTGCTTCGCACTTGTGAAAGCGCTGCTCGGCGAACATGAAGCGCATCAGCAGCCGGGCGGCTTCCGCCGCGTACCCCTTACGTCGGTGGTCCGCGCCGATCGTGACGCCGTACTCGAACCGGCCCGCACGGCGGTCGGCGTGGTGGGAGCCGATGACACCGACGACGGCCCCGGTGTCGACGGCTTCGATCACCAGCTGGAAGCAGTCGTCGCCGGGCTTGGCGGCGGCCTGTTCCTTGGCCCGGACACGGTAGTTCTCCGCGGACCGGGGAGGGTGCAGTACGTCACCCAGCCGCTCCTCGTCCTCGGCGAAGCGCATGAACGCGGTCCAGTCGTCGGGTTCGATGCCGCGCAGGCGTACCCGCTTGCCTTTCCAGAACGATGTCATCCCGCTATCCGACCAAGCCCGGGTATCCGTGTCCAGGAAAACCGGTGAGCGGGAGAAATGAAGCCGCTCCTGCCTGGCGGTGGCTCGGCCGGGCTGTCTTCGGGCGGCCGGCTCCTCAGCCGTCGGCTCCTGCCGTGCGGTGCCGAACCGCCGACCCGTGGCGCTCCTTGACGATCTCCAGCTGGGTCGGGATCCGCCGGCGCAGATCGGCGACATGGCTCACGATGCCGACGCTGCGGTCCCGTTCGCGCAGCGAGTCCAGCACATCGAGGACCTCGTCCAGCGTCTGGTCGTCCAGGCTTCCGAAGCCCTCGTCGATGAAGAGCGTGTCGAGCCGCATGCCCCCCGCTTCGTCGGTGACCACATCGGCGAGCCCCAGCGCCAGGGCCAGGGAGACGAAGAACGTCTCGCCGCCGGAGAGGGTCGCCGTGTCGCGCTCCCTCCCGGTCCAGGAATCGACCACGTGCAGGCCGAGTCCTGATCTGCCCCGCCCGCCGTCTCTGGCGTCGGAGTGCACCAGGGTGTAGCGGCCCGAGGACATGAGGTGCAACCGGGCCGTGGCGGCGGCGGCCACCTGCTCCAGACGGGCCGCCAGGACGTACGACTCCAGACGCATCTTGCGTTCGTTGTCAGCGGCGGTGCCTGCGGTGAGGGTGGCGAGTCGCGCCACCCTCTCGTACTCCGACCGGAGCGGTCCGAGCCGGTCCCGTTCGACGGATGCCTGTTGCGAGAGGCGTACCAGCGCGGTGCGGCGCTCACCGGCCGCGTCGAGCGCCGAAGCCGCGTCCCGCAGCGCGTGTTCCGCTGTCGCCAACGCGGTCAGGGCGGCCTCCGGAGCAGCCGGTGGACGGGTGGCCGCGTCGGCCGCGTCCTGCTCGGCCAGCCGGTCGGCGACTGCGGCTTCCTCGGCCTGCCATGCGTCGAGCCGCTGCTGCAGTTCGCGGTGCTCCGCGTCGTCCGCCAACTCGGCCACCGCTGCCTGCGGGGTGTCGAACCCGGCGCGGAAAGCGGCCTCGGCGAGTCGGCCGTCGGCCTCCTTCAGCCGCTGGGCGGTGGCGTCGACAGCGCGCACCGCCTCGGCGGCCCGGTCCAGGAACAGCACCCGGCGCTCCAGCAGCGCGGCGTGTTCGGCGACACTGCCTGCCGCACCGCGCGCCAGCGCCAACTCCTTCTCCAGCAAGTCCTGTTCGGCCTCCAGGGCCTCTCGCCGGGACGTCCGGGCGGCGACTCTGCGTTCGGCCTGCTGCTGCGCCGTGATCCGTTCGCCGTGCTCGCGCTCGGCCCGGCTGCGAGCTTCCCGTGCGGCGTGGGTGTCTGCCGCGATCTGATGGGCCCTGGTGTGCTCGCGGCGCAACTCACCCACGAGCTCTTCGAGTTCGCCGACGGAGGCGCTGCCGGATCCGGCGCGCGCCTCGGCGATCGTCTCCCGGACGGTGCCGAGCGCGCGCTCGGCCGCGGCCCGGTCCTGATCGGCACGGGTGTGCGTCTCGTACGCTGCTTCCTCCGCGGCACGGTCCACATGCCCCGTACCGGCCCGTGCGGGCATCGGGTGTTCGGTGGCGCCGCATACCGCGCAGGACTCGCCGTCGCGCAGCCCGGCGGCCAGCTCGGCCGCGATGCCGCGCAGTCGGCGCTCACGGAGGTCGAGCCAGGTCTCGCGTGCGGCGTTCGCGTGCTCGCGGGCGGCGTCGAGCCGTCGGCCGGCCGCCGCCGATTCGTCCGTGAGCCGGTCGCGGGTGCGCGCGGCCTCCAGCCTCAGACGGGCCGGTTCGAGCTGTCCGGCCAGCTGCTCGGCACGGGTCGCCGCTTCCTGGGCCGCGTCGATCCGGTCCTGGCAGCGGCGGCTCACGGCCTCCCAGCCGGCCAGCCAGCCGGCTGATTCCTGGATCAGTTCGTCGTCGGCACGGGCCTGCCGGTCCAGCCCCGCACGCTCCGCGGTGATGTCGGCGCTGCGTCGCTCGGCCCGTCTGGCGGCCTCGAGGCCGCCCAGTTCCTGCCGGAGCTTGCGCTCGTGCGCGGAGAGCTGCTCGGCGCCCGCGCCCGCGAGTTCATCGGGGAGCCTCTGTGTGAAGGCCTCCCAGGCGCGGGCCGCGGCACGATGGTGCTCCGCGGCCCCGTCGCGCTGGGCCAGCGGGTCGGCGATCCGTTCGGCGCGCCGTGCCCGGTCCAGCCGGTCGCGCGCCGCTTCACGCTCGGTCCGGCATCCCGCCAGCGCCTCGGCGCGCCGACGGGTCTGCTCGAACCGCTCCTGGAGCCTGGCGAGTTCTCGTTCGGCTTCCAGGGCGAGCCGGGCAGCGGCTTGTCTGTTCTCCGCTGCCGACACGGCCGACCGTGCGATGTCCAGACGCTCCCGGGCTCCGCTGCGGGCGACCGCGGCCCACACCAGGACGGACTCCGCGAGGCCCGGTTCGCCGGGCCGGTCGCCGGGCGGCGGCCAGTCCCCTGCGGCGGGGCCCGCAGCCTCCGCCATCCGGTGGGCGAGGGTCAGCAGCCGTTCGTCACCGGCGAGCACCTGCGCCTCGGCCGCCCTGCGCAGGACGGCGAGCCGTTCCTCGACTGCCGCGAAACGGCGGGTGTCGAAGAGCCGGCCCAGCAGTTTGCCGCGCGCCTCCGCGTCGGCGCGCAGGAACCGGGCGAAGTCGCCCTGGGGCAGCAGGACCACCTGGCAGAACTGCTCCCGGCTCATGCCGACGAGTTGGGTGATCTCCTCGCCGATCTCCTGGTGGGACCGGCTCAGGGCCCGCCAGTCGCCGCTCCGCGGGTCGTACTCGCGCAGCCTGCTCTGGGCCTTCTCCATGACGAGCCCGGTGCCGCGTTTCTTGGGGCGCGGCTGCGCGGGCAGCCGGGTGATCTCCAACCGACGTCCGCCGATGGTCAGTTCGAGGGAGACCTCGGTCGGTTCGCCGACGGGCGCGTGATCGCTGCGCAGGCCGGCACCGGGGGTCTGTCTGGCACCGGGCACCGCGCCGTACAGCGCGTAGCAGACAGCGTCGAGGACGGAGGTCTTGCCCGCTCCGGTGGGCCCGTGGAGGAGGAAGATCCCGGCGGCGGAGAGCGCGTCGAAGTCCACCTCCTGCGTGGAGCCGAAGGGGCCGAAGGCGGTGATACGCAGGGAGTGCAGCCTCATCGCGCCACCTCGCTCACACCGTCGTCCACCCGCACGTCGTCGATGGCGCCCGACAGCACGCCCCGCTCCGCCTCGTCGGGCCCGGCCCCGCCCCGTACGTGCGCCACGAAGTCCTCCGCGATCTGCTGGTCGGTACGGCCTTCGAGGCGCCGCGCGTACGAGACGAGCGGGTCCTCCACGCCCCGGTCGGGGTCGAACAGCAAGCTGAGCGTGTGCGGGAAGCGCCCGGCCAGCCTGGTCATGGGCTCGTCCGGCCGCACCGGGTCGGTCAGGGTCGCCTCGACCCAGGAGTCCTCGTGCCGCTCCAGCGCCGGGTCCGCCAGCAGGTCCGCCAGCGTGCCCCGGATCCTGGCGATCCCCCTGGGGACGGGGCAGTCGATCCGCTCCGCGGTGATCTCCCCGGCGGGCCCCAGATCGACCAGCCACATCGTCTTGCGGTGCGCGACCTCGGAGAAGGAGTACGCGAGGGGGGAGCCCGAATAGCGGATCCGCTCGGAGAGCGTCTGGCTGCCGTGCAGATGGCCGAGCGCCACGTAGTCCACGCCGTCGAAGACGCCGGCCGGTACGGCGGCCACCCCGCCGACGGTGATGTCCCGCTCGCTGTCGCTGGGCTCGCCTCCGGCGACGAACGCATGGGCGAGGACCACGGAGCGGGTGCCGGACGCGCGCTGCGCGAGATCGGCCCGCACCCGGCCCATCGCGGCGGCGAGCACGGCCTCGTGCCCTGTCTTCGCCGCTTTCAACTCATCACGTACCAGGGCTGGTTCGAGGTACGGCAGCCCGTACAGCGCGACATCGCCGTGCGCGTCGGAGAGGATCACCGGGGTGGCACAGCCCGCCGGATCGGTCCGCAGATGTATCCCCGCCCGCCCGATGAGGCCCGCGCCGACCCCGAGCCTGCGTGCGGAGTCGTGGTTCCCCGAGATCATGACCGTCGGTACGCCCGCCTCGGCGAGCCGGTGCAGCGCCCGGTCGAACAGCTCGACGGCGGCGAGCGGCGGCACCGCCCGGTCGTAGACGTCCCCGGCCACCAGGACGGCGTCCACCCCGTGCTCACGCACCGTCGCCAGCAGGTGATCGAGGTACGCGGCCTGGGCGTCGAGGAGCCCGACCCGGTGGAAGGACCGGCCCAGGTGCCAGTCCGATGTGTGCAGCAGCCTCATGTTGCCCGAGGTTATCCGGGGGGTCTGACAGCGCATGCGGTCACTCCGTCCGTCCGGTCGGATCCGGCCGCGCTGCCTGACCACCCGGCGTGGACGGGTCCGCCCGCCGGATCCGCCGGCCCGTCGGACCACGGGCCCGTCACACGTCCCCGTACGCCTCGTCGCCGAGTTCCAGCTCCGCCGACCCCGCCGTGCTGTCCGCGAGCCAGGCCCGGAAGTTCTCGACGTCCGTGTCCGGCAGCGCGATCTCGATGGTCACCGCTTCCGCGTACCGCACCTCGCGCACCGCCCGGCCGGTCGCCCGCAGATCGTTCTCCAGCTTGCCCGCCCGCTGGTGGTCGACGGTGACGGTGACCAGCCGGAAGCGCTGCCGGACGAGGGTGCCCAGCTCGTCCAGGGCCTCGCCGACCGCTCCTCCGTACGCCCTGATCAGCCCGCCCGCTCCCAGCTTCACCCCGCCGTAGTAGCGGGTGACGACCGCGACCGCGTACCGGATCTCGCGTCGCATCAGCATCTGGAGCATCGGCACTCCCGCGGTGCCACCGGGCTCGCCGTCGTCGCTCGCCTTCTGGACGGACGCGTCGGCGCCGATGACGTACGCGAAGCAGTTGTGGGTGGCCGTGGGGTGTTCCTTGCGGATGCGAGCGACGAAGGCCTGCGCCTCCCCCTCGCTCGCGGCGGGCGCGAGCGCGCAGATGAAGCGCGATCGGTTGATCTCGGTCTCGTGCACGCCCTCACGGGCGACCGTCCGGTACTGCTCCTGCATCCGGCCAGCCTATGCGGCCCGGCGGGAACAGTCTCCGCGGGTGGGCCGTTGACCGGGTATGCACGCAGACCACGCAGACACGGAAACCATCCGCAGGATCCTGACCTCGGCGGGTGACACCTGGGCGGTGGTGGGCCTGTCGAACAACCAGCACCGGGCGGCGTACGGTGTGGCCGGGGTGCTCCAGCGCTTCGGCAAGCAGATCGTGCCCGTCCACCCCAAGGCGGAGACGGTCCACGGCGAGCCGGGGTACGCCTCGCTGCGGGACATCCCGTTCCCGGTCGATGTCGTCGATGTCTTCGTCAACAGCGAGCTGGCCGGGGAGGTGGCCGACCAGGCTGTTGCCATCGGGGCCAAGGCCGTCTGGTTCCAGCTCGGGGTGATCGACGAGAAGGCGTACGAGCGGTCCACCGCCGCGGGTCTCGACATGGTCATGGACCGTTGCCCGGCGATCGAGATACCGGCTCTGCCCTGATCCGGGCCCGCCCTGGTCCCGATGCGCCGTGCCCCTGCTCGGCTCGTTCCGCCCCCGCTTCCGGCCGTCCTCGCCGTCAGCCGCCCAGTCCGTCGAGGACGACCGCACCCGGCAGTCCGGCGAAGGCCTTGCCGGGCACGATCAGCTTGCCCCGGCGCCGGCCGCTGCCGATCAGGACCCATTCCCGGTCCACCACTGCGGAGTCCACGAGCAGGGGCCAGGCACCGGGAAGCCCGATCGGTGTGATCCCGCCGTACTCCATGCCGGTCTCGCCGGTGGCCGTCTCCACCGGCGCGAAGGACGCCTTGCGGGCGCCGAGTTGCTTGCGCACGGCGCCGTTGACGTCGAGGCGGGTGTGCGAGAGCACCAGACACGCGGCGAGCGAGACCTCGCCGCCGCGCTTGCCCGCGACCACGACGCAGTTCGCCGAGACGTCGAGGAGTTCGGGCCCGTAGTGCGCCACGAAGGCATCGGTGTCGGCGATCTCCGGATCGCTGTCCACATAGATCAGGTCCTGGGCGGGTACGTCCCCCTGCCAGTTCCGCACCGCGTCCGCGACGGGTGCGGTGAGCAGGTCCAGACAGTCCGGGGCGGGGTGGACGACGTCGAATGTTCCGATGGGAGCACGCATGCCTGTCACGCTACTGAACCGGCGCGGGTGATGTCGGGCGGCCCTTCAGGAAGTTGACCGCCGTCGAGCAGTCGGCCGATGGCCCCGGCGCGGTTCTCAGGACGTGTCGGGTTCGAGGTCGGCGAGGGCCAGCAACTGTTCCGGCGTCACACCTTCCGGGATCGGTACGGGTGCGGGTGTGCGCAGCGGAGGCTGCCAGCCCTTCTCCGCGTCCCAGCTCCGCACGATCCGCGCGGGCGCCCCGGCCACCACCGCGTGGTCGGGCACCTCGCCGCGTACGACCGCACCGGCGGCCACCACCACGTTGCGGCCGAGCCTGGCTCCGGGCAGGACGACCGCGCCCGTTCCGAGCCAGCAGCCCGGCCCGATCTCGACCGGCTCCATGCGCGGCCACTGCTTGCCGACGGGCTCGTGCGGATCGTCGTAACTGTGGTTCGTGGACGTGATGTAGACGTACGGGCCGCAGTAGGTGTCCGAGCCGATGGTGACCTTCGTATCGGCGATCACATGGCTGCCACGCCCCAGCACGACCCCGTTGCCGAGGGTCAGGATCGGATCGGGTCCGAGATCCAGATCGGGCATCATCCCGGCGGTGAGGGTGACCTGTTCACCGATGATGCAGTGGTCGCCGAGTTCGATCCAGGGCTCGCCGAAGACGGCGCCCTGCGGAAAGGCGAGCCGGGTCCCGGTGCCTATGCTCCTGAAGCGCAGCCGGCCCGGCCGCTCCGCCGTCACCGCGCCCGCCCGCTGGACCCAGTGCCATCCGGCGTGCAGCGCACGGGAGGTCAGCGATGAGAACGTGTTTCTGTTCCGGGCCACCCCCACACCGTACTCAGCCCGCCGAGCGCCGATCAGTGGGGTGGGCTGTGATCTTCCACCCAACGTCGCTTACGGTGCCGGTGGCGCGCGACCACACCGAGCACGGGAACCAGGAGACAGCCATGGCGGAGCAGGCCCTGATCAGCGGCGTCGGCGGCAAGGAGCCGGTCATCGACCCGGAGGCCTTCACGGCGCCGACCTCTGTCGTGCTCGGCGAGGTGACACTGGCCGCCGGATCGAGCGTCTGGTACCACACGGTGCTGCGCGCCGACGGCGGCCCGATCGTCCTGGGCGCCGGCAGCAACATCCAGGACAACGCCACGGTCCATGTCGACGTGGGGTTCCCCGTCACGGTCGGCGAGCGGGTGTCGGTCGGCCACAACGCCGTACTGCACGGCTGCACCGTCGAGGACGACGTACTCGTCGGCATGGGCGCCACGGTCCTCAACGGCGCGCACATCGGGGCGGGTTCACTGATCGCCGCCCAGGCGCTGGTTCCGCAGGGAATGCGGGTGCCGCCGGGTTCGCTGGTCGCCGGTGTACCGGCCAAGGTCCGGCGCGAGCTGACCGAGGAGGAGCGCGAGGGCATCAGGCTGAACGCGGCGGTGTACGTCGACCTGGCGAAGGCCCATCGCGAGGCGCACGCCGGCTGAGACGGTTCGTACGGAAGCAACGGCCCGAAGCGGGCACGCCGGGACCGGGGGGGCGCACGAGCGGGCCGGTTGGCGGCGGCCGGTCACCTGACGCTAGCCTTGATGGTGCGTCCGCCACTGCGGCGGATGCACGGCGGTGGGGCCCGCCGGACCCGAACCGCGGCGCACGAGGCCGCCAACGGTCCCTACTTGCGATGGATCGCTCCCGCGTGCGGGAGCCCTGTGAGTAGGAGAGATATGTCCATGGGCGCACAGCAGCCCCCTACGGTGGACCAGCCCGACGAGCCGGCCCCCGGTCCCCTGCCTTCACCACCGGCACGGCGGCACGAGATCACACGTGATACCTGGCCGGTACTGGCGGTGGTGTCCGTCGGCGGTGCGATCGGGGCGTCCGCCCGTTACGGGGCGGCCCTGATCTGGCCCACGGCCCCCGCCGGGTTCCCCTGGACCACCCTGGTGGTGAACGTCGTGGGGTGCGCGGTCATCGGCGTGTTCATGGTGGTGATCAGCGACGTCTGGGCGGCGCACCGGCTGGTGCGGCCGTTCTTCGGTACCGGGGTGCTCGGCGGATTCACCACGTTCTCCACCTACGCGGTGGACATCCGGCGGCTGCTGGAGGGCGGCCATGCCCGTACAGGTGTGGCGTATCTGGGACTGACGCTGCTCGCGGCTCTCGCGGCGGTGTGGAGCGCGGTGTGGCTGACCCGCCGCGCAATCGCGTGGAGGCAGTCATGACCGGGCTGACGGGCAGCGCCCTGCGGGCGACGATCTTCATCGGGGAATCCGACCTCTGGCACCACAAGCCGGTGTACTCGGAGATCGTGCACCGCGCGCACCGCGCGGGTCTGGGGGGCGCGAGCGTCTTCCGGGGCATCGAGGGATTCGGCGCCTCCTCGCTGATCCACACCCAGCGGCTGCTGTCGCTCAGCGAGGACCTGCCGGTCGCGATCGTGATCGTGGACACCGAGGAGAAGGTCCGGGCGTTCCTGCCGCAGCTGGACGAGCTGGTCACCGAGGGCCTGGTGACCCTCGACGCCTGTGAGGTGGTCCGGTACACGGCCCGCGAGGTGGAGCGGTGAACTGGCTGCTGGTGGTGGTCGGGGCGATGGTCGGTGCCCCCCTGCGGTATCTGACCGACCGAACCGTGCAGACCAGGCACGACAGCGTCTTCCCCTGGGGCACTTTCCTCGTCAATGTCATGGGCTGCCTGGTGCTCGGCGTGATGACTGGTGCGGTGAGCGCGGGAGCCGCGTCCTCGTCGGTGCAGCTGCTGGTCGGCACCGGGTTCTGCGGGGCGCTCTCCACGTACTCGACGTTCAGCTACGAGACGCTGCGGCTGGCTGAGGACGGGGCGAAGTTCTACGCCACGGCCAATGTCGTCGCCGGCGTGGTCACCGGGCTCGGTGCCACCTACGCGGGGGTGGCCGCCGCCCACGCGCTCTGGGCGTGAGCCCGCTCAGTCGGCGGCCACGGCCTCCGGTGTGTCCACAGCCGCCTCGGCCTTCGCGTGCGCCTTCTTCGCGCGGTTCCTGATGACGAGCATCGAACCGACCCCGATGAGTGCGGCGACCGCCAGCCCGGCGTAGGAGAAGTTCTTGAACCACGACTCGGCGACGACGCCCACGTAGTACACCGCCGCGGTGGTGCCGCCCGCCCACAGGATGCCGCCGAGCATGTTGGCGGTGAGGAACTTCCAGTACGGCATGTGCAGCACACCGGCGAGCGGCCCGGCGAAGATCCGCAGCAGCGCGATGAAGCGGCCGAAGAAGACCGCCCACATGCCCCACTTCTCGAACGACCGCTCCGCCATGCCGATGTTCGGCCCGCTGAAGTGTTTGGGGAATTTGAGGCCGAGCCAGGCGAGCAGCGGGCGTCCGCCCTTGCGTCCGATCGCGTAGCCGATCGAGTCACCGACGACCGCCCCCGCCGAGGCGCACGCGCCGAGCACCAACGGGTCGATATGGCCCTGCTGCGAGGACAGCAGGGCGGCGCTGACGAGAACGATCTCACCCGGTAGCGGAATCCCGAGGCTCTCCACCCCGATGACAACCGCCACCAGGAGATAGACGCTGACCGCCGGAACGGTGTCCAGCCACTCCTGGATATGCAACGCCGGCCCCTGCCCTTCGAAGTGCCCGTTTCCGACGGCCGCACTCCCCCGTGCCGCCTGTTGGAAAGCCTACCTGCTCACCGGCGGCGGCCGAGGGGAGCGGAAAGGCACCCCGGGGTACGGGGTGCCTTACGCGCTCTTCACACAGGTACGGGGCCCTTACGTTCAGGAGTTGGGCCGCAGCGTCCAGACGACCGTCATCTCGCCGGTCACCGCCTCGTCCGCCCGCTGCACCGTGATCCGCACCGGGAACTCGGGGCGCTCCCCCGCGTCCAGCTCGGCGACGACGTCCGCCACCGGCCGCCCCAGCGTCGCTGTCGCGGTCACCGCGCCCATGGCGAGCTTCTTGTAGTCGATCTCGGCCCGCACGGCGAGCGGCACGGCGCGGGTCAGCTGGTCGCCGAACGCGGCGATGACGATCGCACCGCTCGCGGACTCGGCGAGCGTGAACATCGCCCCCGCGTGCGGTCCGCCGACGTGGTTGTGGAAGTCGGGCTGGTCCGGCAGCCGGACGACTGCCCGCTCCGGCGTGGTCTCGACGAACTCCAGGTGGAGGGTCCTGGCCATGGGGACGGTGGCGGCGAGCATCTCACCGACGGACATCTGATCTGCGCTCATGAAATGCGATGTTACCCACGAGTAGGACAGCTTGGCCATCCCCGGGCGGGGGCGGCCGTAGCGAGGGGCCCGTGTCCCCTCTATGGTTACTCGCCATGTGGCCAGGACAGCAGCCGCCCGGGGGCGAGCAGAACCCGCAGGACCAGAACCCGAATCCCTATCAACAGCCGGGATACCAGCAGCCGAACCCTTACCAGCAGCCCCAGCCGGGGGCTCCGCAGGGGTATCAGCAGCCCAATCCGTACCAGCAGCCGACGGTGCCGCAGTACGCGGTGGGCTCGCCGCCCGGCGCGCCCCGGCCGCCCGGGAACGACAAGAAGAAGACCACGGTCGTCGCGATCGTCGCCGCGACGGCTGTCGTCGCCGCCGCGGTGGTCACCGGGGTGGTCGTGCTCAAGGACGACGGCGACAAGAGCGACACGGCCCAGGCCGGAAAGACGTCTCCGTCCGCTTCGACCGGGGACCAGGGCAAGGACAGCTCGCCCACCGCCAACCCGCGCGCGGGCGGCGAGGTCAAGCCGCTCATCGCGGGGTGGAAGGTCGTCGTCAACCCGAAGTGGGGAACGGCCTTCGACGTCCCACCGGACTGGGAGGTCGCGACCTCCGGTACCTTCAGCGGTTTCGAGGACGCCAAGGGCAAGACCCTCATCGGCCACTCGGCGCCCGCGTTCTACAAGTCCAAGTGGTGCACGGACGACGCGGACAAGAACGGCTACACCGAGGACACCGGGCTCGGCGGCGCGGGCACCAAGGGTGCCGACGGCGCCAAGGACACCCAGCAGGTCGCCGAGAACCAGGTGCCCTGGTGGGTCTACGGCGCCTACACGCAGCCGAACAAGAAGCTGGTGAAGACCTCCAAGTCGAAGCCGTACACCACCAAGTCCGGGATCACGGGCAGTCTCGCCCGCGCCTGGGCGACCGGGGTGCCGAAGAAGTCCAAGTGCACCACCGACGGCCAGGCCATCACCTTCGGCTTCAAGAACTCGGCCGACGACTTCGTGGCGTTCTCCCTCTACAACAGCACGGGCGTCCCGGGCGCACTTCCCCAGGCGACGATCGACAAGATCCTCAGCACGGTCCGGCTGGCCGGCGAGCCCACCGGCTCCAACGCCAGTCCCAGCGCCGGTTCCAGTTCCTGACCCGGATCCCGCCGCAGAATCGGTTTGGCACGGAGGGGCGGCAGCAGCGATAGTCCCGGAGTGACGTCTCCTGCCGCCGCCTCCCGGCGAATCCGGCGCCCGGCATGGGCCGGACGCAACTACAGCCTGCTGACCGCGTCCGCGGTAGTGACGAGTCTGGGCAGCAACGGCGCCCTGATCGCCGCCGCGTTCGCGGTCCTGGAATCCGGCGGCGACAGCGGTGACGTGGGGCTGGTCGCCGCCGCGCGTACGCTGCCGCTCGTCCTCTTCCTGCTGATCGGCGGCGCGCTCGCCGACCGGCTGCCGCGGCACCGGGTGATGGTGGCGGCCAACGCCCTGAACTGTGTCTCCCAGGCGGCCTTCGCCGTACTCGTCCTGACCGGCCACCCGCAGCTCTGGCAGATGATGCTGCTCTCCGCGCTCTGCGGTACGGGGCAGGCGTTCTTCTCACCGGCCTCCGAGGGGATGCTGCTGTCCAGCGTCGACGGCGAGGAGGCCGGGCGGGCCTTCGCGCTGTACCGGATGGCGATGAACGGGTCCGGCATCGGCGGCGCCGCGCTCGGTGGAGCCCTGATCGCCGCCGTCGGCCCCGGCTGGGTGCTCGCCGTCGACGCTGCCGCCTTCGCGGTGGCCGGATCCCTGCGGGCCTTCCTGGACGTCAGCCACATACCGCCGCGCGAGCCGGGCGGCGGGATGCTCGCGGATCTCCGGGAGGGCTGGCAGGAGTTCATCGGACGTCCCTGGCTGTGGAGCATCGTCCTGCAGTTCGCCGTGGTCAACGCCGTCATCGGCGCGGCGGAGGCGGTCTACGGCCCGCTGGTCGCGCGGGACTCGCTGGGCGGGCCGGGCCCGTGGGGACTGGCCCTGGCCGCTTTCGGGGCGGGCACGGTCGGCGGTGCGCTGATCATGATCCGCTGGAAACCGCGCAGGCTGCTGCTCACCGGCACGCTCTGCGTCTTCTCGCTGGCTCTGCCCTCGGCGGCCCTCGCGGTGCCGGTGCCGTTCGGCGCGCTGGTGGGCGTGATGTTCTTCAGCGGCGTCCTGGTCGAGACGTTCGGCGTCTCCTGGATGACGGCGCTGCACCAGGAGATCCCTGAGGAGAAGTTCTCCCGGGTCTCGGCCTACGACTGGCTCGGCTCCCTCGCGATGCTGCCGCTGGCGACCGCGCTGGCGGGCCCCGCGGAGAACGCCTTCGGGCGGACGGCCTCGCTGTGGGGCTGCGCGGGGCTGGTTGTCCTGCTGACGGCCGCGGTGCTCTGTGTGCCCGACGTACGGAATCTGCGGCGCAGGCCCGCCACGGCGACCGCGGACCGGACCGTGGCCGCTCCTGCGGGGCCGGTGGAGGCGCTGGGGTCAGCCGATGCCGAAGGTCCCGCCGGGCGGCTCGGGTGAGGCGACCGCCACCGCGTCGGTGACGGGTTCCGCCCCGCCCATGAACCGGGTCAGCGCGGCACCGTGCTCGACCCGGGCGGGAAAGCTGTCCGACGCCGTACGACGGGCCAGTCCGGTGGTGTCGATCCCGGTGTGCGAGGCGACCAGAATCGCGTTGCCGAAGCGTCGGCCACGCAGCACGGACGGCTCCGCGACGAGCGCGACCTCCTCGAACACCGCCGAGAAGGTGGCCAGTTGGGCACGGAGGAAGGTGAAGGGGGCGCCGTCGGCGAGGTTCGCCGCGTAGACACCGCCGGTGCGCAGGACCCGCGCCGCCGACCGGGCGTACTCGACGGACGTGAGGTGTGCGGGGACCCGTGAGCCGCCGAACACGTCCGCGATCAGGACGTCCACGGAGGCCGTCGGCACGCTGTCGAGCCAGGCCCGCGCGTCCCCGGCGTGCACCGTGATCCCCGCCCCGGCGGGCAGCGGCAGTTGTTCGGCGACGAGCGCGAGCAGCCCGCGGTCCGCCTCCACCACCTGCTGCCGCGATCCGGGGCGCAGGGCCGCCACGTAACGGGGCAGGGTGAGCGCCCCGCCGCCGAGGTGGACGACGTCGAGCGGGTCGCCCTCGTCGGCGGCGCAGTCCACG
This sequence comes from Streptomyces sp. NBC_01267, assembly GCF_036241575.1. NCBI lineage: Bacteria > Bacillati > Actinomycetota > Actinomycetes > Kitasatosporales > Streptomycetaceae > Streptomyces > Streptomyces sp. NBC_01267. The sequence continues at coordinate 919,134 of NZ_CP108455.1, forward strand.
ACATGGCCCAGCCTGCGGGCGTACTCGAACTCCAGATACGTCGGATCGTCGAGGTCCACGTAGGACTGGGGCGCGCCGTCGACCGTGAGCAGCCAGGCCCTGGCCCGGTCGATGTCGGGCAGCAGCCTGGCGGTGCCCTGGTCCACGTCCCGGATCACCGGTATCGACTCGTTCACCGTCCCATTGTGCCGTCCCGGTACCGCCGGGCGGAGCCCGCCTCCCGGTGGTCCGGGAGGCGGGCTCCGGGCCCTCAGAGGACCGAGGTCACGGTCCCCGCGCCGACCGTGCGCCCGCCCTCGCGGATCGCGAAGCCGAGGCCGGTCTCCAGCGGTACGTCACGGCCCAGCTCGACGGTCATGGTGACCGTGTCACCGGGGCGGGCGACGGCCGTGTCCCCCAGGTCGACATCGCCGACCACGTCCGCGGTACGGATGTAGAACTGCGGCCGGTACCCGGTCGACACCGGGGTGGTACGGCCGCCCTCCCCCGCCGACAGCACGTACACCTGCGCGGTGAAGCGGCGGCGCGGGGTGACGCTGTCGGGCGCCGCCACCACGTGGCCGCGGCGCACCGCGTCCCGGGGCACACCGCGCAGCAGCAGCGCCACGTTGTCGCCCGCCTCGGCCTCCGTCATCGGCTTGCCGAACGTCTCCAGGCCGGTGACGACGGTGCCGCCCCCGTCCAGGTCGGCGCCCAGCACCTGTACCCGGTCGCCGACGCGTACCGTGCCGCGCTCGACGGCGCCGGTCACGACGGTGCCGCGACCGGTGATGGTCAGGACGTTCTCCACCGGGAGCAGGAACGGCGCGTCGGTGTACCGGACCGGCATCGGCACATAGGTGTCCACCGCGTCGAGGAGCGCCTCGATCGACGCCATCCAGCGCGGGTCGCCGTCCAGCGCCTTGAGCCCCGACACCCGGACGACGGGGGCCGCGTCCCCGCCGTACCCGTGCGCGGAGAGCAGTTCCCGGACCTCCAGTTCGACCAGGTCGGTCAGCTCCTCGTCGCCCGCGTCCGCCTTGTTCAGCGCGACGACGATGTGGTCGACGCCGACCTGACGGGCGAGCAGGACGTGCTCGGCGGTCTGCGGCATGATCCCGTCGAGCGCGGAGACGACGAGGATCGCGCCGTCCAGCTGCGCCGCGCCGGTGACCATGTTCTTGACGTAGTCCGCGTGGCCCGGCATGTCCACGTGGGCGTAGTGACGGGTGTCCGTCTCGTACTCCACGTGCGCGATGTTGATGGTGATGCCGCGCTGCGCCTCCTCCGGGGCCCGGTCGATGCGGTCGAAGGAGACGAAGGAGGTACTGCTGCCCGCGCGGTCGCTGAGGACCTTGGTGATGGCGGCGGTCAGGGTCGTCTTTCCGTGGTCGACGTGGCCCATGGTGCCGATGTTGAGGTGGGGCTTGGTGCGCACGTATGCCGTCTTGGGCATGGCTTTCTTCCTCAGGATGTCGAAGCGTGGCGGGACCCCCCTGGTCTGGCCGACCCTCCCCCTGCGGGGTCCGCCGGACGATCCGGGAAGGGTCAGCTTCGGGCGCCGCCGAAGGGCGCCTCGGCAGCGGCGGGCACGGCCGCTGCGGTTGCGGCTGCTGCGGTTGCTGCGGTTGCGGCTGCTGCCGTGAGATCGGGGAAACCGGCAGCCTTCGGCGGGTCCGCGACTGCGGACGGCGCGAGGAGGAAGGCGTACCGGAACATGCGGTTGATCCTGCCCGCAGCACCCGGGGCGCGTCGACTGGTTTTCCCCGTACGGAAGTTCACGGGTTCCGGAACCCGTGGAAGCCCCGAGGTCCGCGCGGGAAAACGCGGGCAGGCGCACGCACACGAGCCGACGGTCCGGTGCCGTGCGGCGCACCTCACGGCGATCACATGCGCGGGTCGGTTAGTCTCCCGGGATGCTGGAGCCCGCTGCCCGAACCGACGCCGGCCTGACCGCGCGCTGTGTCAGAGCACTCGTCTCGCCCTGGTCCCGGCTCTCCCTGCTCGTGGTGGTTCTGCTGGCCGCCGCGACCCTGATGCTGCTGTTCCAGCCGCAGCGGCTGCTCGCCGACGGCTGGCCTCCGCAGCTCAGCGGTGTCACGGCGGTCGTCCTGTTCTCGGTGGCGTACGGCGCCTGCACCGCAGCCTTCGTGCCGCGTCCGCTGCTCAATCTCGCGGCGGGTGCGCTGTTCAGCAGTCAGGTCGGGCTGGCCGCCGCGGTCGCCGGGACGGTGCTCGGGGCGGGCGTCTCGTTCGGTCTCGGCCGGGTGCTGGGGCAGGGCGCGCTCCGTCCGCTGCTGCGCGGGCGCTGGCTGACGGCGGCGGACGGCCAGTTGAGCCGGCACGGATTCCGCTCGATGCTCGCGCTCCGGCTCTTCCCCGGGGTGCCGTTCGCGGCTGCCAACTACTGTGCGGCGGTGTCCCGGATGGGGTGGCTGCCGTTCCTGGTGGCCACCGCGCTGGGGTCGGTCCCGAACACGGCCGCCTACGTGGTGGCGGGCAGCGAGGCGGCGTCCCCCACCTCACCCGCCTTCCTCGCGTCGACAGGCTTCATCGTGGTGTCGGGGGTGGGCGCCGCATGGCTCGCCTGGCGTAAACGCCACCGGCTGCGCGGTCGTTGAGAGCGCCGCGGTCCGCAGGAGATACGGCGGGCCGGGGCATCACCGGGAAGTGAGCCGGAACCGCCCCAGGGGCATTGGCCGACCGTACGCACTCGCGTCACCGGTCGTACACCTTTGGACGTTACGTTCCCCCTGCGCACCAGCCCCTTGATCCCTTGGACGGCCCACACCCATGTCTTGGTTCGAATCGTTCGTCCTCGGATTCGTGCAGGGGCTGACCGAGTTCCTCCCCGTGTCGTCCAGCGCCCACCTGCGGCTGACCTCGGCCTTCGCCGGCTGGCCCGATGCCGGGGCGGCCTTCACGGCCATCACCCAGATCGGCACCGAGGCAGCGGTGATCATCTATTTCCGCCGGGACATCGCCCGGATCGTCTCCGCCTGGTTCCGTTCGCTCACCGACCGCTCGCTGCGCGGCGACCAGGACGCGCGGGCGGGCTGGCTCGTGATCGTCGGGACGATACCCATCGGGGTACTGGGCATCCTGCTGAAGGACCAGATCGACACCTCGTTCCGTGATCTGCGCGTCATCGCCTGCACCCTGATCGCGATGGGTGTCGTGCTCGGTGCGGCCGACCGGCTGGCCGCCCGCGACGAGAGCGGCGGCAGACACCGTGCGGGGAAGCAGCGCAAGTCGCTCCAGGAGATGAGCGTCAAGGACGGTCTCGTCTACGGCCTCTGCCAGGCGATGGCCCTGGTCCCCGGCGTCTCCCGGTCGGGCGCGACGATCAGCGGCGGGCTGCTGATGGGCTACACCCGGGAGGCCGCGGCCCGTTACTCGTTCCTGCTGGCGATCCCGGCCGTCCTGGCCTCGGGGGCCTTCGAGTTGAAGGATGCGGGCAGCAACGGTCAGGTGGCCTGGGGGCCCACTCTGCTGGCGACGGTCGTCGCCTTCGCCGTCGGTTACGCGGTCATCGCGTGGTTCATGAAGTTCATCTCGTCCAAGAGCTTCATGCCGTTCGTGGTCTACCGGGTCCTGCTCGGCGTCGCTCTGTTCGTCCTCGTCGGCACCGGAGCGCTCAGCCCGGACGCGGGCCCGGCGGGCGGTTGAGCGCCGGGCGGACGACTACGGGGTGCCGCCCGTCCCGCGCCCTGCCCCCGGGTCCGGATCCGCATCGCTCCCGGTGTCCGTAGCCGCTGTCCCCGGGTCGATCTCCGGCACGGGATCAACGGATTCCACCGCCTCGTTGGTATCGGCGGCAGCCACCTCGGGTTCAGGGGCCGTCGTCGCGGGAGCCGGTCCCTGCGGCATCTGCGGGAACCGCTGGGCCCGTTCGAGGAAGCGCAGCAGCTCCACCGGGAACGGCAGGACCAGCGTCGAGTTCTTCTCGGACGCCACCTCCACCACCGTCTGCAGCAGACGCAGCTGGAGGGCCGCGGGGTGCTCGGACATCGCCTCGGCCGCCTGGGCCAGTTTCTTCGATGCCTGGAGCTCGGCGTCCGCGTTGATCACCCGGGCCCGCCGCTCACGGTCCGCCTCGGCCTGCCGCGCCATCGACCGCTTCATCGTCTCCGGCAGCGACACGTCCTTGATCTCGACCCGGTCGATCTGCACACCCCAGCCGATCGCCGGACTGTCGATCATCAGCTCAAGTCCCTGATTGAGCTTCTCCCGGTTGGACAGCAGGTCGTCCAGATCGCTCTTACCGATGATCGAACGCAGCGAGGTCTGTGCCATCTGGGAGACCGCGAACCGGTAGTCCTCGACCGCGATGAGCGCGCTGGCCGCGTTGACCACCTTGAAGTAGACGACGGCGTCGACCCGGACGGTCACGTTGTCCCGGGTGATGCCCTCCTGCGCAGGCACAGGCATCGTCACGATCTGGAGGTTCACTTTGCGCAGCCGGTCCACACCCGGAATGACCGTGGTGAATCCCGGCAGTCGCTCGGCTTCACGGAGCCGGCCGAACCGGAAGACCACACCCCGCTCGTACTGCTTGATGACCCTGGCCGCCGACAGCCCGTAGACCACGGCCACACAGAGGATCACGACTATCACTGTCAAGAGGACTGTCACCATTACGACCCCCTATTGCCCGAGTCGTCCATGCAACCCACCATATGCCCCAAAATGCGGCGCCGCCGATCCGCCCGGGAACGGGGCCGTTCGCAGCGACGGTCACGAGGCGTATGCCCGGCGGACGCGCCCGCGAGCCGGATGGCCTGTCACCCTCCGTGCGCCGTGGATGCGTACGGTGATGACGAGGGCGGGTCGGCCGTCGCACCAGGGGTACCGGACCGTGCGGAAGTGGCCCGCCCGCCGCGCAAGGAACGTGAGGCGATCCCCGCCGAACGGCTGGGGCAGGATGCCGGCCGGTGCGGATCTCCGTACCGGCCCGGCATCACGACGTCAGGGCTGCGGCGTCTCCCGGAACGCGCCGAGGATCCGCTCCGCCGCGAGCGTCGGGGTCAACGTCCCGTCGCGCAGATCCTGTTCGACCAGCGGCGCGGTCCTGCGTACCTCCGGATGGTCGCGCAACTGCTTGAGCAGCCCCTCGCGCACCATCGTCCACGCCCAGTCGACCTGCTGCTCGCGCCGTTTGGCGGCCAGCCTGCCGGACGAGTCGAGGACCGCACGGTGCTGCTCCAGCCGCTCCCAGACCGTGTCGAGGCCGAGGGATTCCCGGGCGCTGCAACTGAGGACAGGTGGGGTCCAGGCGGGGTCGGCCGTGTTCATCAGCCGCAGCGCGCCCGCGAGTTCACGGGCCGCGGCGCGTGCGTCGCGTTCGTGCGGGCCGTCCGCCTTGTTCACCGCGATGAGATCGGCGAGCTCCAGGACGCCCTTCTTGATGCCCTGCAGCTGATCACCCGTGCGGGCCAGCGAGAGCAGCAGGAAGGAGTCCACCATGTTCGCCACGGCGGTCTCCGACTGGCCGACCCCGACGGTCTCCACCAGGACGACGTCGTACCCGGCCGCTTCCACCACGACCATGGCCTCCCGGGTCGCCCTGGCCACGCCGCCGAGCGTGCCCGAGGTCGGCGAGGGCCTGACGAAGGCCGCCGGGTCGACGGCCAGCCGCTCCATCCGGGTCTTGTCCCCCAGGATGGAGCCGCCGGTCCTGCTGGACGAGGGGTCCACGGCGAGCACCGCGACACGGTGGCCCAGGCCGGTGAGCAGGGTGCCGAAGGCGTCGATGAACGTCGACTTCCCGACCCCCGGCACCCCGCTGATCCCGATCCGGCGGGCCGTTCCGGAGTGCGGCAGCAGCTCCGTCAGCAGCGACTGGGCGAGCGCGCGGTGATCTGCCCTGGTGGACTCCACCAGGGTGATGGCCCGCGCGATGAAGGCACGCTTCCCGTCAAGGACGCCCTTGACGTAACTGTCGATGTCGATCACCGGCGGCATCGGCTCAGAGCTCGTGGCCGAGCGCGGACGCGAGCCGGACCACCAGGTCGTACGCGGCGTCCGGGATGACCGTCCCCGGCGGGAAGACCGCGGCGGCCCCGGCTTCGTGCAGGGTCGGGACGTCCTGCGGCGGGATGACCCCGCCGACCACGATCATGATGTCCTCACGTCCCTCGGCCGCCAGCTGCTCACGCAGCGCGGGCACCAGCGTCAGATGCCCCGCGGCCAGCGAGGAGACCCCGACGATGTGCACATCCGCCTCGACCGCCTGCCTCGCCACTTCCGCCGGGGTCTGGAACAGCGGGCCCACGTCGACGTCGAAGCCCAGGTCGGCGAAGGCGGTGGCGATCACCTTCTGGCCCCGGTCGTGGCCGTCCTGGCCCATCTTGGCGACGAGGATGCGCGGACGGCGCCCCTCCGCCTCCTCGAAGGACTCCACCAGCGAGCGGGTGCGCTCCACGGAAGGCGACTCCCCTGCCTCGGTCCGGTACACCCCGGAGATGGTACGGATCTGCCCGGCGTGCCGCCCGTAGACCTTCTCCAGGGCGTCGGAGATCTCGCCGACGGTGGCCATGGCCCGCGCCGCGTCGACCGCGAGAGCCAGCAGGTTGCCCTCCAGGCCGGGGCCCGGATCCCGTCCGGCCGCCGTGGTCAGCGCGCGCAGCGCCTCCTGGCAGGCCGCCTCGTCGCGCTCCTCGCGCAGCCGGTTCAGCTTGGCGATCTGCTGGGTGCGCACCGAGGAGTTGTCGACCTTGAGTACGTCGATCTCCTCGTCGGTCTCCACCCGGTACTTATTGACGCCGATGACCGGCTGACGGCCCGAGTCGATCCGGGCCTGGGTGCGGGCGGCGGCCTCCTCCACCCGGAGTTTGGGGATTCCGGCGTCGATGGCCTGGGCCATGCCGCCGGCCGCCTCGACCTCCTCGATGTGCTGCCAGGCACGCTCCGCGAGGTCATGGGTCAGCTTCTCGACGTACGCGCTGCCGCCCCACGGGTCGATCACCCGGCAGGTCCCGGACTCCTGCTGGAGCAGCAGCTGGGTGTTGCGGGCGATACGGGCGGAGAAGTCGGTCGGCAGGGCCAGCGCCTCGTCGAGGGCGTTGGTGTGCAGCGACTGGGTGTGGCCCTGGGTGGCGGCCATCGCCTCGACGCAGGTGCGCGTCACGTTGTTGAACACGTCCTGCGCGGTGAGCGACCAGCCGGAGGTCTGTGAATGGGTGCGCAGCGAGAGGGACTTGGCGTTCTTCGGGTCGAACTGCTTGACCAGTCTGGCCCAGAGCAGCCGGGCCGCCCGCATCTTCGCGATCTCCATGAAGAAGTTCATGCCGATCGCCCAGAAGAAGGAGAGCCGGGGGGCGAAGGCGTCCACATCGAGCCCGGCGGCGATGCCCGCCCGCAGGTACTCCACACCGTCGGCCAGCGTGTAGGCCAGCTCCAGGTCGGCCGTCGCGCCCGCTTCCTGGATGTGGTAGCCGGAGATGGAGATGGAGTTGTAGCGGGGCATCTTCTGCGAGGTGTACGCGAAGATGTCGGAGATGATCCGCATGGAGGGCTTCGGCGGATAGATGTAGGTGTTGCGGACCATGAACTCTTTGAGGATGTCGTTCTGGATGGTCCCGGCGAGCTTCTCCGGCGGCACACCCTGTTCCTCGGCCGCGACGATGTACAGGGCCAGCACGGGCAGCACCGCGCCGTTCATCGTCATCGACACCGTCATCCGGTCCAGCGGGATGCCGTCGAAGAGCTGCCGCATGTCGTAGATCGAGTCGATCGCGACGCCCGCCATGCCGACGTCACCGGTCACCCGCGGGTGGTCGCTGTCGTAACCACGGTGGGTGGGCAGGTCGAAGGCGACCGAGAGCCCCTTCTGACCGGCCGCGAGATTGCGCCGGTAGAAGGCGTTGGACTCCTCGGCGGTGGAGAATCCGGCGTACTGACGGATCGTCCAGGGCTGGTTGACGTACATCGTCGGGTAGGGCCCGCGGAGATACGGGGCGATGCCGGGGTGTGTGTCGAGGAAGTCGAGACCCTCCGTGTCCTGGCCGGTGTAGAGCGGCTTGACCGGGATGCCCTCGGGGGTCTGCCACACCAGCTCGTCGACGCTGCGGCCGGTGCTCTCCTTGACGGCGGCCCGCCACTGCTCGTCGGCGGTCCCGTCGGGGGTACCGGGCCCCAGCTCGATCTGTGAGAAGTCCGGGATCTGCATTACGCCACTCCCATACGGTCGAGGACGGAGGTCAGGACGGTGACCACGTCGCCTCCGGCGAAGACGAACTCGTCGACGCCCGACTCCCGCCAGGCGTCCTCGTGTTCCCCGGGGCGTCCGGCCAGGAAGACCCGGCGTGCGCCCGCCGCTCTCAGCGCGCCCGCCGTGGGCCCGGCCTGCTCGGCGTAGAGCGCGTCGCTGGAACAGATGCAGGCCGTGGTCGCGCCGGAGGCGGCGAATGCCGCGGCCACCGTGTCCGGGTCCACGGTCACCGGGTCGTGGACGGGTTCGACCCCGCCCGCCTGGAAGAGGTTGGCGGCGAAGGTGACGCGGGCGGTGTGTGCGGCGGCCGGGCCCAGCGCCGCCAGGAACACCCGGGGCCGGGCGCCGGTCGCGGCCAGATGGGCGTCCGAACGCGAGCGGAGCGCCTCGAAGGCGTCGTCGCGGTGCACCCTGGGCAGACCGCCGTGCGGGGCGGCAGGCGCCTCGTCCCGTACGACGGTGCGCTCCGCGAGCTGCGGGAACTCGCTGACGCCGGTGACGGGTTCACGCCGCGCGGCGAGTTTCGCGCTGCGCCGCTCCCAGGTGGTGGCCAGCCGTTCCCCGATCAGTCCGGACCGCAGGGCTGCCTCCTGGCCTCCGGCGCGTTCGATCTCCTGGAACCAGTCCCAGGCCGCCCGGGCCAGTTCGTCGGTCAGCCGCTCCACGTACCAGGAGCCGCCCGCCGGGTCGATCACCCGTGCCAGATGGGACTCCTCGACCAGGATCGTCGAGGTGTTGCGTGCGATACGGCGGGCGAAGTCGTCCGGCAGTCCGAGTGCGTGGTCGAAGGGCAGCACGGTCACCGCGTCCGCCCCGCCCGTCCCGGCCGCCAGGCAGGCGATCGTCGTACGCAGCATGTTCACCCAGGGGTCGCGCCGCGCCATCATCACCGACGAGGTCACCGCGTGCTGGCGCTGCGCCCCCGCGGCCGGCTCTCCGGCGGCCTCGGCGACCCGCGCCCAGAGCCGGCGGGCCGCGCGCAGCTTCGCGATCGTCAGGAACTGATCGGCGGTGGCCGCGTAACGGAACTCCAGCTGGCCGCAGGCAGCGGCGACGTCCAGCCCCGCTCCGGTCAGGTCACGCAGGTACGCCACGCCGGTGGCCAGCGAGCAGCCGAGCTCCTGGGCGGCCGACGCACCGGCCTCGTGGTACGGCAGCGCGTCCACCACGAGCGCCCGCAGGCCGGGGTGGTGACGGTGGCACAGCTGCGCCAGTTCGGTGGCCTGCGCCGTGTGCCCGGCGAGTGCGTCGTACCGGCCGGTGCGGGCGGCGAGTCCCAGAGGGTCCGCGCCGAGGCTGCCGAGCGCGGCCTCGGGGGCCACTCCCCGCTCCTCGTAGAGGCGGAGCAACTCCGTCGCCGCGTCGTGGAATTCGGCGCCCGCGTCGAGGGCCACCGCGGCGAGGTCGAGATAGACGCCTTCGAGGGCGCGGCCCAGTCCGGACACCGGCACACCGGCCGCGCCGGCGGCGAGCCATACCGAGGCGACACCGTTCTCCAGGTCCGCGAGCACGGCCTCGTTGGTACGCGCCGGGTCGGGCCTGCTGTGCCGCTGTCTGACGTCCCAGCCACCGGTGGCGCCGCCGGCCGGCACGCTGCCCCGGGTGAAGGGGGCGAAGCCCGGGAATCCGTGATCGCCGCCGCCGTCCGCCGCCGTGTACAGGGGCTGGACGACCAGCCCGTCGTCCAGCGTGGTGGAGAGCGCTGCTTCCGCCGCCGAACCCGAGACATCCTTACCCGATTTGCGCAGCACGCCTTCCACAAGGCTCTGCCACTGCTCATGGGTCGCACGCGGGAATTCGGCGGCCAGGGGGAGCCCGTTGTCGGGCAGGACCGTCATGGTCAGATGCTAGGCCAGGGCGCCGAAGGGGCGGTTGGCCGAACCACTGTGACGTTGGCCTCTCTCGGTCGTGCGGGAGCCCGGTACGGCTGGTGCCGTACCGGGCTCCCGGGTCCGAAACCGTGGGCTACTTCACCCCCGCCTACTTCACCCCCACCGCGCGGATGATCTCCTGCTTCACGGAGCCGCCCTTGTCATCGGTGGCGGAGGCGCGGAGCGAGACGTAGTCCGCGTCCTTCGGTACGGACAGCGTGCCCTTCCAGGACGCCGTCGTGCCGTGCGCGCCGTCCAGCGCGACGGGCTGCCAGGTCTTGCCCATGGTGTAGGAGACCTCCAGCGTCCCGGACTTGATCTTCCCGGTGCCGACCGCTCCCTTGACGTACTCGGCGCTGATCCCGATCGGGAGCTTCTGCCCGGCGCGGACGTTACCGGCGATGTCGGTGTCCACGTCGAAGCCCAGGTTGAGCAGCGGCAGGTAGGTGTAGTGGTCGGCCGCGGTCTCGGCGGACCGGAAGGTCCACTCGGCGTGGCCCTCGGTGGCGAGCACCCAGGTGTCGGGGTCGCGCCTGAGGTCGGTGACCACCTTGTAGGTGGTCTCGGCCGGGTCGACGTTCCAGACGTTGTTGCCCGAGCCCATCTTGTGGCCGAGCAGGACCCCGTTGGCGTACACATCGGTGGTCTGGATCAACGAGGTGTCGTTCCACACGTCGCCGAATCCGGTGTGGTCGGGGCCGGAGTCGCCCCAGCCGGGGGTGTTGAACTGCAGGTTGTTGCCCGCGCGCTGCTGGCCCCAGCCGAGTCCGGTGCCGAGCCAGGGGTGCAGTACCGGCTTGAACCAGTTGAGCGCCGAGCGGGTACCGCCCTTGTAGGTGACCAGCCCGCTGCGCTCCTCGATCGAGAGCGGACCCGCGGTGACCGACTCGTGCCAGAGCTGGCCCTTGCCCGTGCTGACGTAGTCGGTGCGCTTCCCGGGGAAGGCGTTCTTCTCCAGGAAACCCAGCCCCATGGGGAAGGTATCGGTGAGCGAGTAGCGGAAGTCGCCGCCGTCCACGGCCTTCGGGGCGTAGAACGTGGTGTTCAGCGTGGCGAGGTCGCGCTTGCCGGGCCGGTACGTCAGGTCCCTGTCCGGGATCCCGCCGGAGTGGCCTTCGGAGAGGTCGTAGACGTACGGCGTGTAGCGGGTGCCGGTGAGTTCGACCTTGCCGTTCTTCCGCGCGGTGGCGGCCAGCAGAGCGCCGTCGGCCTGGTTGACGGATGCCACCTGGAAGGGGACGGTCGTGCCGTCCGCGGCGCCGAACCAGGCGCTGAGGCGGCCCGGTGCGTCGTCGGTGACGAACAGCGACTGTGCGCCCGCCTTCTGCGCGGCGCCTACGAGTTGCTGGGGAGTGACACCGGCGGTGGCGTGCACGAGCACGGCCTTGCCCCGGACGTTCTTGCCCTCGTACTCCGCTGCGGTCCCCGTTCCGAGGTCCGCGACGGCGACCTTGTGACGGCCTTCGACCAGGGTCGTACCGACCTGCACCACGGTGTCGCTGAGGCGCTTGCCGCCCGCGACCGCTTCCAGCTGCGGCTTTCCGAGGCGCCAGACGGTGCGGTACTCGAAGGAGCCCGTGCCGACCTTCCCGGTGGGCGCGGCGAAGATGCTGTCGTACTTGATCGGCACCTGGATCGCTTCGGTGAAGTCGGCCCCGTTCGCCTTGCGGTTGGTCTCCAACACCAGCTGGCGGGTCTGGGTGCGCTGGGGCACCTCTGCCTTGACCTGGCGGAGCTTGCGCCCGTCCAGGGTGATCTCGCGGTCGCGGTCGAGCACGATCTCGGGGCTGCCGAGGTAGCCGACCCCCAGGGAGTCCTTGCCGCCGGCGCCGCGCACGTCGAGGAAGGACTCCAGGTCGTACGTGCCGGGCGTCAGCCGCAGGGTGACGGTGCCGGAGTCGTCGACCCTCGCGGATTCGGGGTCTACCCCCTCGGCGAGCTTCTGGACGGCGAGGTACGCGGCGGTCGGGGCGCCGTCCCGGTCCTTGACGTGGACGGTGAGGCTGTGGCGCTCCTCCTCCTTGACCAGACCGAACGCGGTGTGGGCGACGGTCTTGCCGCCGACGCTCGCGGTGATCTGCCCGGAGGTGTTGCCCACGGGGGCCTTCGCGCCGTCGCCGGTGACCGTGGTCTGCGCGGTGGAGTGCGCGGGTACGGTCAGGCTCGTGTCGGCGAGCTTGGCGACCCCGGCAGCCGCTCCGTCCGCGGCGAGCGTCAACGTCACCGGTGCGTCGGAGGAGTTGGTGTAGGTGAGGGTGCGGGTGACGGGCTTGTTGTCCTCGTACGGCCAGGAGTAGAAGCCGAGGTCGGCGCTGCCGGTCGCGGTGATGCTCGCGGTCGTGGCGGCGGGGACGTCGACCCGACCCGCGCCCAGTGCGTACACCGAGTCGGGGAGCGTCTTGGACGTCGACATCAGGGCGTCCTTGAGCTGCTGCCCGGTCCAGTCGGGGTGCTTCTGGGCGAGCAGCGCGGCGACTCCGGCGACGTGCGGGGTCGCCATCGACGTGCCGCTCATCCTGACGTACGAACCGGTCCCCGGGGAGTACTGCGAGCGGGCGGCGAGGATGTCCACGCCGGGCGCCGAGAGATCGGGCTTGAGCGCGTTGTCACCGAGGCGGGGACCCTGGCTGGTGAAGTAGGCGGCCTTGTCGGCGGAGTCCACCGCACCGATGGTCAGCGCGGAGTCGGCGGCGCCGGGCGAGCCTATGGACGAGGGGGTTCCGGTGTTTCCCGCGGCGATCACGAACAGCGCGCCGGTGTCCTTGGAGAGGGTGTTCACCGCCTCCGCCATCGGGTCGGTGCCGTCGCTGGCCTCCTGGGAGCCCAGGCTCATGCTGATGACCTTGGCGTGAATGTCCTTGGCGGCCCACTCCATGCCCGCGATGATCTGCGAATCGGAGCCTTCGCCCTGGTCCGAGAGCACCTTGCCGACGGCGAGATCGGCCTCGGGGGCGACACCCTTCTCCTTGCCGTCGGAGGCCGCGCCGCTGCCGCCGACGGTGGACAGGGTGTGCGTGCCGTGGCCGTGGCGGTCGGTGACCTCCGCGCCCTCGATGAACGACTTGCTCTCGCTCACCCGGCCCTTGAGGTCGGGGTGCTCGCCGTCCATGCCGGTATCGAGGACGGCGACCTTGACGCCCTTGCCGGTGAGTCCGGCCTCCCAGGCCGCGGGGGTGCCGATCTGGGCGTTGCTCTCGGCCATGTCGGCCTTGACCTTGCCGTCCAGCCACACCTTCGCGACACCGTCCGCGAACGAACCGGCCTGCCGGGTACGGGAGTCGGTGAGCGTCTTCCAGAAGGTGCCGGAGGAGGAGGCCTTCACGGCGGCGCCTCCCACACTCGGCAGGGCGCGGACGGTCTCGGCGCCGCGCGGTGCGGCGCTGCGGGCGCCCTTGCCGTACGTCACGATCAGCGGCAGGCCGTCGGCCTTCGGGCCGCCGAGCCCCTGCTCGATGAGCCCGGTGACGTCGAACAGCCGCTTGTCCAGGGCTCCCGACGTGAGGTACGGCAGCGCCTCGTCGGGCAGCACGCTGACCCGCCCGCCGGACGTCTGGGTGCGGATCGCTCCGGTGGCGCCCTTCGGACGCTCCACCGACACGGTGCTGTGGCCGCTGCCGAGGTCGGTGACCGTCACCTTGTCACCGGTGATCAGCGTGACGGTGTGTGCCGCGTGTGCGGTGACCGACGCTCCGTGCGCCGAGGCGGGGGTCTTGCCCGTCCCGCCCGCCGCGAGTGCCTGACCTGCCGGGAGCAGTACGAGCGTGAGTCCGGCGGACAGCCACCTTGCTCTTCGCCACGCAAGTGCTCTGGTCATGGTGCCCCTCTCTCCGTCGGCCCGGGAAAACGGGGGTGGTCCCGAGCGCTGCGAAGAGTCTCGGTGCAGAGCATCGTGCCGTGGGGCGAATGAGCTGGCGGATAAGCGACATGGCGGCTAACTGCCAGCGAACATTGGGGAGTTGATGATCGTTTCGGCGCACCCCTTGGCCCCGGGCAACCGCTGCCGGAGACTGAGCCGATGACGCAGCGCGTGGAACTCGCCACCGTGATGGACCGGCTCGACATCGACGAACTCGTCACCGGCTACGCGGTGGCCGTGGACGACGGGGCATGGGCGGACTACCGCGCCCTGTTCGCCCCGGACGGCAGGGCCGACTACCGCACGGCCGGCGGAGTGGAAGGGCCTGTCACCGAGGTCGCCGAGTGGCTCGCGGAGATGATGCGGCTGTTCCCGGTGCGTCAGCATCTGATCGTCAACCGACGGCTGCACATCCAGGACCTGGGCGGCTATCCGGGAGACCGGGCGGAGCTGCAGGCCGACTACGTGAACCCGATGCGGCTGCGGTCCCCGCAGGACGGTGCTGCCGGCGGTTCGACGGAGCCGAACTTCATGTCCGGTGGCCGGTACACCTTCAGCCTGGTGCGTACGGACGAGGGCTGGCGGCTGCGCACGGTCCTCGTCCAGGAGAAGTGGCGGAGCGCCCCAGGAGCCCGGGGACCCGTCGCGGGCGGCGCCTGACACGACCGGCCCGGACCGGCCCACTGTCCGAAATCACCCCACGCCCTCACACTGTGGGAAGGACCGTGTACGGGGAGCGAGCACGAGGAGGCGCGAATGCGGATTCCGCTCGGGCGGCTGCGACAGCTCCTTCTGTCGCCGTGGTGGCGTGGGGCCGCCGCGCTGCTGGCCGGGGCGCTGCCCGCGCTCGCTTTTCCGGCGCCGTCCCTGTGGTGGTTCGCGTATGTGGCGCTGGTGCCCTGGATGCTGCTGGTGCGCGCGGCGCCCACCGCGCGGCGGGCGGCACTGGACGGCTGGCTCGGCGGCACCGGCTTCATGATCTCCGTGCACCACTGGCTGATTCCGAGCCTGAACGTGTTCATCGTGGTGCTGGCCGCGCTGCTGGGGTTGTTGTGGGCGCCCTGGGGATGGCTGGTCCGCTGGATGCTCGGCGTGACGGCGAGCGCCTCGCGTGTCGCGGCGTCCCTGGTCGTCGTCCCCTCGGGCTGGCTGATGGTCGAGCTGGTCAGATCCTGGCAGGGGCTGGGCGGCCCCTGGGGACTGCTCGGCTCCAGCCAGTGGCAGGTGGCACCGGCCCTGCGGCTGGCGTCGGTGGGCGGTGTCTGGCTGGTGAGCCTGCTGGTCGTGGCGGTCAACACCGGAGCGGTGGGGCTGCTCGTGGCGGAGTCCGCGCGGAGCACCGCGGCGGCCGGGGTGGTGGCCTGCGCGGTCGTCACCGGGGCCGTGTGGGTGTGGGCGCCGCGCCCGCAGGACAGCGGACGGACCCGGGTCGCGGTCGTGCAGCCAGGGGTTACCGGGAGCGTCGGCGCACGGTTCACCCGCAGTGAGACCCTCACCCGTCAGCTCGCGGGCCGAGGCGCCGACCTGGTGGTGTGGGGCGAGAGCAGCGTCGTCCACGACCTCACCGAGCGCCCGGACCTGGCCTCCAGGGTCGCGAAGCTCTCCCGGGAGACCGGCGCGGACATCCTGGTCAACGTGGATGCCCAGCGGTCCGGCACTCCGGGCATCTACAAGAGTTCGGTACTTGTCGGCCCGGCGGGACCCACCGGCGACCGCTACGACAAGATGCGGCTGGTCCCGTTCGGCGAGTACATCCCGGCCCGTTCGCTGCTCGGCTGGGCCACCTCGGTGGGCAGGGCCGCGGGCGAGGACCGGGAGCGCGGCACCCACCAGGTGGTGATGACGCTGCCCGACGGGCTCCGGCTGGGTCCGCTGATCTGCTTCGAGTCGGCGTTCCCCGACATGAGCCGGCAGCTGACCCGGGACGGCACCCAACTGCTGGTGGACCAGTCGTCGACCTCGTCCTTCCAGCACAGCTGGGCTCCCGAGCAGCACGCTTCGCTGGCCGCGCTGCGGGCAGCCGAGAGCGGGCGGCCGATGGTGCACGCCACGCTCACCGGGGTGAGCGCGGTGTACGGGCCCGACGGCCGCCGGGTCGGCTCCTGGCTGGGTACCGACCGCAGCGCGTCGGAGGTGTACGACATCCCGCTGGCCCACGGCACCACGCTGTACGTCAGGTTCGGCGACTGGCCGGTGCACGGGGCGCTCGCCGTCCTCGCCGTGCTGTGCGCGTTCGAGGGCGTGCGCTCGATCAGGCGGCCTGCTCCAGAGCCCGCAGCACCACACGCTCACACAGTTCGTGGGTCAGCAGGGCGTCCTGGGCACTGAGCAGCTTGCCCGCGGCCACCGCTTCGAGGAAGCCCAGCACGGACTGCTCGATGCCACGCTGGCGGGCCACCGGAACCCAGTCGCCACGGCGGCGCAGGCTCGGCTGCCCCTGGTGGTCCACGACATCGGCGAGATTGACGACCTGACGCTTCGTGTCGCGGCCGGAGACCTCGAGGATCTCCTCGGTGGAGCCGTTCAGCCGGTTCATCGTGCCGATCGCCGAGAAGCCGTCGCCCGAGAGGTGCAGCACCACATGGTGCATCAGGCCTTCGCGGATCCGGGCCCGTACGTCCACGTGCTCGACCGGGCCGGGCGCCAGGAAGCGCAGGGTGTCGACGACATGGATGAAGTCGTCGAGGACGAGCGTGCGCGGGTCCTCGGGGAGGCCGACGCGGTTCTTCTGCATCAGGATCAGATCGCGCGGAAGCTCGGCGCACTCGGCGTACCCCGGCGCCAGTCGGCGGTTGAAGCCGACGGCCAGGCTCACCTGCCGGTCGTCCGCGAGGCGCACCAGCTGCTGCGATGCGGCGAGTTCGTAGGCGAGCGGCTTGTCGACGTAGGTGGCCACGCCCGCTTCCAGCAGCCGGGACACGATCTCCGGGTGCACGGCGGTCGGCGCGTGCACGAACGCCGCGTCCAGCCCCTGGGCGAGCAGCGCGTCCAGATCGGTGTGGCAGCGGTCGGCGGGGATGTGGAACGTCGCCGCGACCCGGTCGAGAGTGGCCGGGGTCCTGGTCTGGAGATGCAGTTCGATTCCCGGCCGGGTGGTCAGCACCGGCAGATAGGCCTTCTGTGCGATGTCCCCGAGCCCGATACAGCCGACCTTCACAGGGTCTCCCTCACGCTTTGCCGCTGTCGCTTCCTGGTGCTGTGCCTGGTCAGCATAGGGGAGCTGGTGGAACTGCCCACTCCCGCAGGTCCTCGCCGGGGCGCTGCGGGATGCTGTTCCGATAATGCCTGGCGGCGCCGGTGTTCCCGTGTGAGGGTGCCTTCCATGACGAACCCTGCACGCACGGAACCCTCCATCACCGCCGATGAACGCCCCATGCTGGAAGGCTGGCTGGACTACCACCGGGAGACGCTGGCCATGAAGTGCGCCGGGCTGACCGACGAGCAGCTGCGCACAGCCGCGGTGCCGCCCTCCGAGCTGTCCCTGCTCGGCCTCGTACGGCATATGGTCGAGGTGGAACGCGGCTGGTTCCGCGAGGTGCTGGCCGGTGAGGACACGCCCCCGCTCTACTTCAGCGACGAGGACCCGGACGGGGAGTTCCATCTCACCGCGGCGGACACCTGGGACGAGGCGTTCACCACCTGGCAGGCCGAGATCGCATACGCCCGGGAGCTCGCGAAGGGCCGCTCGCTGGACGAGCTCTCGGTGGGAGAGTCCCGCAGGGGCGGGCATTTCAACCTGCGCTGGATCTACACCCACATGATCGAGGAGTACGCCCGCCACAACGGCCATGCCGACCTCATCCGTGAGCGGATCGACGGCGTCACCGGCGAGTAGCGGGCGTCACCGGCAAGTCCCGGGCGTCACCCGTGTGGGCCAAACTTCCCGCTGCTCGCCCGAACCGCTGGCCGGGCAAGCAGAGTTGGGGCGTGCACCGAACGAGGATCACCACCATGGCCCTGCTGGGGGCGGCGGTCTCGGCCGTCTCCGGCTGTGTGTCCGTCCCTGCGGGGCCCGCGCCCCAGCCGTCCCCGCCGGCCGCCCGCCACACGCGGCAGGACGTCACCCCGCAGATCGTGCAGGGCCCGGCTGTCGAGACGCTGGAGTCCGTGCCCCCGGCCCCGTCGCCGAGCCACCGGTCCGGCCCTCCCGCCAAGCGGTACGCACCGGCACCGGCCGGGCGCGCTCCGGCACCGCTGCCGCCGCCCCGGATCCGGCACACCGCCGGACCGGCCCCGAAGTCACCACCGAAGCGAGCGGCCCCCGCGCCCGGCCACGCCGTGGATGTCTGCGCACTCGGCCGGAGCTACGGGGGCTGGCCGTCCGACAGCCCGCAGGCCCGCATCTGCCGTCAGACGTACGGACATTGACCCTGCAGGCAGCGACACCCGCCCGCTCACTCCTCCCCCAGCCGCCATTCCAGCCGGTCGACCGCCGCGCGGACACCGTTCCCGTATCCGTCGTCGGCCAGTGCCCCGGTCGCGGACCGCGCGCGGCGCAGGTGGGTGCGCGCCGCTTCCTTGCGGCCCAGTTTCAGGTAGTCGGCCGCGATGTTGAGGTGCAGCGAGGGATAGAAACCACGGACGGCGACAGCGGAGTCGTGGCGGCCGACCCGTTCGTCGTCCAGAGCGTCGGCCGCGGCCAGCGCCCGCAGGTCCCAGAACAGTTCGTCCTCCGGGTCGTCCTGGGTGTCCGCCATGTAGTGCGCGAGAGTGCAGCGGTGCAGTGCGTCCCCGGACTCGCCGATCTCCGTCCACAGGCCGGCGAACCGGTTACGGGCCTCCTCCCGGTCACCACCGTGGAGCAGCATGATCACCTGGCCGATCCTGGACATGACGGCGTCCCCCGACGTCTCCTGCTGCGACTCCGTCACCGCTGCCTCCCGTAGCCCTCGTGTCCGGTTCGCCCCCTGCGCCGAGGCGTCCGGACCTGTCCGGTTGATCTTTGCCGGGCCCGGGACGCCCGGCACGGCGCCTCGCCGCAGCCACCGGCGATCCCGGTCAGCCCAGGTCGGGGATGCGCCAGTCGATGGGCTGGTGTCCCTGTGCGGCGACAGCCTCGTTGATCTGGGTGAACGGCCTCGAACCGAAGAACTTCTTCGCGGAGAGCGGTGAGGGGTGTGCGCCCTTCACCACCACGTGCCGCTCCTCGTCGATCAGCGGCAGCTTCTTCTGTGCGTAGTTTCCCCAGAGGACGAAGACCGCGGGGTCCGGACGTGCGGCCACCGCGCGGATCACCGCATCGGTGAACTTCTCCCAGCCCTTGCCCTTGTGCGAGTTGGCCTCCGAGGCGCGCACCGTGAGCACCGCGTTGAGCAGCAGCACGCCCTGTTCGGCCCACGGCATCAGATAGCCGTTGTCCGGGACCGGGTGGCCGAGCTCCTCCTTCATCTCCTTGTAGATGTTCCGCAGGGAGGGCGGGGTCCGGACGCCGGGACGCACGGAGAAGCAGAGGCCGTGGCCCTGGCCCTCGCCGTGGTACGGGTCCTGCCCGAGAACGAGGACCTTCACCCGGTCGTACGGTGTGGCGTCCAGGGCCGCGAAGACTTCCTCGCGCGGCGGGTAGACCGGCCCCTTTGCCCGCTCCTCCTCGACGAATTCGGTGAGCTCCTTGAAATAGGGCTTCTGCAGCTCATCGCCGAGGACGCCGCTCCAGGACTCGGGCAGCATGTCGGTTCCGGTCACTTCAACAACCTCCGGTGTGCGATCCGTTCTCGTCACAGAACCTACCGGTGACCACTGACAGCGGCCCCGGGCGGTTGCCCGGGGCCGCTGTCAGTGGGTCGTTGTGAGTGGGCCGTTGCCAGTTGCCGTCGTCACTGGACAGCGGGTGGCTCAGCCGACGCCCGCGTTCAGGAAGATGCCGCCGTCGACGACCAGCGTCTGGCCGGTGACCCAGCCCGCCTGGTCGGACGTCAGGAACGCGGCGGCGCCCCCGATGTCCGCGGGCACCCCCAGCCTGCCCATCGGATAGGCGGCAGCCGCCTCCGCCTCGCGGCCCTCGTACAGCGCCTCGGCGAATTTGGTCTTCACCACGGCGGGTGCGATGGCATTGACCCGTACCGTCGGAGCGAACTCGTGGGCCAGCTGGAGGGTCAGATTGACCATGGCCGCCTTGCTCATGCCGTACGCGCCGATGAACGGCGACGCGGAGACACCGGCGACCGACGCGATGTTCACGATCGCGCCGCCGTTCTCCTTCTGCCAGGCCTTCCAGGTCTGCTGTGCGAAGCCCAGCGCCGAGATGACGTTGGTCTCGTACACCTTGCGGGCGACGTTCAGGTCGAGCTCGGCCATCGGGCCGAACACCGGGTTCGTACCGGCGTTGTTGACCAGGAAGTCGACCCGCCCGAACGCCGCCATCACGCGCTCGACGGCCACCGCCTGGTGTGCCTCGTCGTGCGCCTTGCCGGGGACGCCGATCACCCGGTCGGCGCCGAGCTTCTCCACCGCCGCGTTGAGCGCGTCCTCGTTGCGTCCGGTGATGCAGACACGGTCGCCGCGCGCGACGAACGCCTCGGCGATTCCGTATCCGATCCCGCGGCTCGCGCCGGTGACCAGCGCGACCTTCCCGCTGTCCTGTGCAGTCATGTCTGTTGATTCCCTGTTCAGTTGAGCGGTCCGCCGGCGACGTACATGACCTGGCCGGAGACGAAGCCCGCGTCGTCACCCGTGAAGAAGGCGATGGCGTTGGCGATGTCCTCGGGCCGGCCGACGCGCTGAACCGGGATCTGGGTGGCCGCGGCTGCCTGGAACTCCTCGAAGCCCATGCCGACCCGCGCGGCGGTCTGTGCGGTCATCTCGGTGACGATGAAGCCCGGCGCCACGGCGTTGGCGGTGACGCCGAACTTGCCGAGCTCCTTGGCGAGCGTCTTGGTGAAGCCCTGGAGACCGGCCTTGACCGCGGAGTAGTTGGCCTGGCCGCGGTTGCCCAGCGCGGAGCTGGAGGACAGGCTGACGATCCGGCCGAACTTGGCGTCCACCATGTGCTTCTGGACCGCCTTGGCCATCAGGAAGGCACCCTTGAGGTGCACGTTCATGACCAGGTCCCAGTCGGACTCGCTCATCTTGAAGAGCAGGTTGTCGCGCAGTACACCGGCGTTGTTGACGAGGATCGTCGGGGCGCCGAGTTCGGCGACGACCCGCGCCACCGCGGTCTCGACCTGCGCGCTGTCGGAGACGTCGCAGCTCACGGCGATGACCTTGCCGCCGGCGGAGGTGATCTTCTCGACGGTGTCCTTGCAGGCCGCCTCGTCGAGGTCGAGTACGGCGACGGCGCGGCCCTCGGCCGCCAGACGTACGGCGGTGGCCGCGCCAATGCCGCGCGCCGCCCCGGTCACGATGGCAACACGCTGCTCGGTGGTGGACATGGTGGCTCTCCTCGCCCTCGGATCGCGGTCCTCGATCGCTGAGCAACCGCTTAGTACCTCACCGCACGAGACGCTAGAAGGCCTGGCACCCGGTGTCAACGGCACACGGGATCACCGGTGAACGTCACACCGGGTGCCACCCTCTCAGCGCACCAGCAGGTCGAGGAGCCGCTCCACCTCCGCAGCCGGATCCGCGGTCAGCCCGGTGTGTACGGGGCCGGGCTGTACGACCGTCGAGCGCGGGGCGATCAGCCAGCGGAAACGCCGTCCCGCATCGTCCGGCGCCGCCTGCCCTGCGGCGTCCCCGCCGTCACAGACACCCTCGACCGCGCGCAGCGCCGCCCGGACTCCGACGACGTCCGCCCGCGGGTCGAGCATCCTCAGTTTCGCCTCGTCCAGGTGTGTTCGGGCCGCCACGTAGGACTTGGCACGGCAGTAGACGAGCACTCCCGCGTTGAACACCTCACCGCGGTCGACCCGCGGCATGACCCGCACCAGTGCGTACTCGAAGACATCACGTTCGCTCATCGGGCGTCGCCCTCCTGCCGCGCCGACCGGGGCTGCGGGGCGAGGCGCTCGCTCAGCCAGCCGGGCGCGCGGGACGGTGCGGTCGCGGTCGGCGGCCCGAGGGTGATCCGGGTGTGGACGGTCGCGGCCCGCTCCAGCAGTACCTCCACATAGGCCCGGCGCAGCGCGTCGGTGGTGTCGAACCCGGCCTCGTCGGCCAGCCAGGCGTCGGGGACGTCGGCTGCGACCTCGGTGAGGAGTTCCTCGGTGACCAGGGGCGCGAGGTCGGCGGCTGCGGTGGCGACATCGGGAGCGAAGGACGCCAGGACGTGGTCGGACGCGTCGTACGCCTTGGAACCGTAGTTCTTCGCGGACGGCCAGTTGTGGTGCCAGATCATGGTGGCACCGTGGTCGATGAGCCAGAGATCACCGTGCCAGACCAGCATGTTCGGATTGCGCCAGGAACGGTCGACGTTGTTGATCACAGCGTCGAACCAGACGATCCGCCCGGCTTCCCGCGGGCCCACCTGGTAGGCGAGCGGGTCGAAGCCGAGCGATCCGGGCAGGTAGTCCATTCCGAGGTTCAGTCCGCCGCTCGCCTTCAGCAGTTCCTGGACCTCCTGGTCCGGCTCGGAGAGCCCGATGACGGGATCGAGCTGCATCTGCACCAGTTCGGGGACGCGCAGGCCGAGCCTGCGGCCCAGCTGACCGCAGATGACCTCGGCGACGAGGGTCTTGCGGCCCTGTCCCGCGCCGGTGAACTTCATGACGTACGTGCCCAGGTCGTCCGCCTCGACGATCCCGGGCAGCGACCCACCCTCCCGGAGAGGCGTGACATAGCGGGTCGCAATGACTTCTTTAAGCATTTTCCCAGGCTATACAGGTTGCTCCCCAGCGATCCACGGACCGTCGTCCGGCCGGGGTTCCCCGTCGGCCTGTCCGGCCGTCACGGCCTCGGCGAGGGCCGCGAGTTCGCCGAGGCGCACCGGGACCGCGGGGGTACGGCCGGAGAGCGGGCGCAGGTCGTCCGCGGTGACCGTGCGGCCACCGAGGCAGGCCGCGATGCCCGCGGTCGCGTATCCGCAGATCCTGCCCTGGCACCAGCCCATACCCGGCCGCGCCAGCATCTTCAGGGTGCGCGCGTCGGTCGCGCCCAGGTCGTCGTGGGCATGGCGCAGGTCGCCGTAGGTGGCCTCCTCGCAGCGGCACACCACGGTCGAGTCCGACAGCCACCGCGGCCAGGCGGCCGGCACGGGGTAGGTGCGGTGCATGGCGGCGGCGAACCGCCGCGCCCGCCGGATGCGGCCCTGGAGGCGGCGGATACCGGCCACGGGACCTGCTGCCTTGCCGGAGCCCGGGGCCGTACCCGAACCTGCCGTCGTACCGGACCGCCCGCGGCCGAGCGAGGCGGCCAGCGCGAGGGCGCTCAGCCGCCCCTCGCTGACGGACAGGGCGGCGCCGCCCACGCCGGTGGCCTCGCCGGCCACGTACACGCCGTCGACGCTGCTGCGCTGCAGCGCGTCGACCGTCACGACGAGCGAGCCGTCGAGGTCCTGCCGGGTCGCCGCGCCGAGCATGAGCGGGAGTTCGAGCGAGGGGGTGAACCCCCAGCCGAGGGCCACCAGGTCGGCGGCGATCTCCCGTTCGGGTCCGGCCGGCCGGCCCTGGCGGTCCACCTTCGCGATCCGCGCGGCCTCGACCTTGCCGTCGCCGAGGATCGCGCGGACGACGGTCCTGGTCCGGTACGGGATGCGGTGCCGGGCGAGCACCGCGGCGTACTGCGCGGCCTCGACTCCCTTGCCGGGGGCGGAGACCGTGCCGACCGGGTCGCGCAGCCAGCCGAGCGTGGCGTTGGCCTCGACGACCGCGGCGACCTGCGCGCCGGCGCGCGCGAGCCCGGCGGCCACCGGCAGCAGGAAGGGGCCGGTGCCACCGACCACGATGCACCGGCCGGCGAGCGTGCGGTGGCCCTTGAGCAGTGCCTGGACGCCGCCGACGGCCATGGCGCCGGGCAGCTCCCAGCCGGGCACGGGCAGTTGGCGGTCGTATCCGCCGGGGCACAGGATCAGCGCGCGGGCCTCGACGGGATCGGCGGCGGGGCCGTCGGGGTCTGCGTTCCGGTCCGGCACGGTGGGCGTGACGCGTAGGGCGAACGTCCCGTCGCTGCCCCGGGTGGCGAGCCACACCTGGTGGCCGGGCAGGTAGCGGACGCGCCCGGCGGCGCTCAGGGCGTACAGCCGGTCGCGCAGGCCGGTGAAGGTGGGCAGGCCGTGGTGGCCGCGGTGGTCCTCCGGGCGAGCGTGGTCCTCGTCGAAGTGCCGCCAGAACTGGCCGCCGGGCTGCCCGGCAGCGTCCACCAGGACCGCGTCGAGCCCCGCCTCCGCCGCCTCGACGGCTGCCGCGAGTCCGGCCGGCCCGGCCCCGACCACGATCACGTCATGCGTGTGTGCCATCGCTGTCCTCCTCGGTGTGCTGGGCGGCACGGCCGTCGTCGCGGGTGTCCTGCGCGCCGCCGGACTCCGGATCGCCGTCGCCCTCCGGCACGTCCCCTGGCTCCGCCGCGCCGCCGCTCTCCCACGCGTCCCCCAGCCGCATGCCGTCGGCCGCGGGGACCAGGCAGGCGCGCTCGGCGCGCGCGCCGTCGATGGTGATCAGGCAGTCGAAGCAGACGCCGATGCCGCAGAACAGTCCGCGCGGCAGGCCCTGTCTGCGGGTGGTGCGCCACTCGGTGATCCCGGCGGCGACCAGGGCCGCGGCGACGCTCTGGCCGGGCTCGGCGGGGACTCCGGTGCCGCGGAAGGTCATCCGGTAGGTCATGGGGAGACTCCCTCGGCAAGATCCTCGTGCCGGTCGGGGAAGCGGTCGGGGGCGAACGGCGCCAGGTCGAGGCCCGGCTGCTCGCCGGTCATGGCCTGGGCGATCAACTTGCCGGTGCCGGCGGCCAGTCCGATGCCGGCGCCCTCGTGACCGCAGGCGTGCCACAGGCCGGGGGCCCGCGGATCGGGGCCGATGACGGGCAGGTGGTCGGGGCAGTACGGGCGGAAGCCGTGGTAGGTGCGCATCAGCCGCACCTGCCGCAGCATCGGGAACAACGCGACGGCCTTGGCCGCGAGCATGCTGATCGCCTGCACGGACACCGTGCGGTCGAAGCCGACCCGCTCGCGGGAGGCGCCGATGAGGATCGTTCCGCTGTCGGTGCCCTCCACCACCGGCGAGGTCTGCAGGGCCGCGTCGGAGCTGGCGACGTCGCCGACGTACTCGGCGGCGTACACCTTGTGCCGGACGGTGCGCGGCGGCATGGGTTCGGTGACGAGCACGAAGCCCCGCCGGGGGTGGACCGGGACGGACACCCGGGCCAGGGCCGCGACCTCGCCGGCCCAGGTGCCCGCCGCGTTGAGCACGGCGGCGGCGGGGATGTCGCCCGCGCTGGTGCGGACCCCGGTGACCCGGTCCCCGCTGCGCAGGAAGCCGGTCACCTCGGTGCCGGTGTGCACGTGCGCGCCGCTGTCCCGGGCGAGGCGCAGCAGGTGGGCGACCACCAGCATCGGCTGCACCTGCGCGTCCTGCGGGTAGAACGCGGCCCCGGCCAGGTCCTTCGCCAGGTGCGGCTCGTAGTCGTGCAGCCGGTCCTGGCCGACGTCCTGGACCTCGACCCCGCTCGCGCGCTGGTGGACGCTCAACTCCCGCAGTGCGGCGAAACTTTGCGCGGTCGCGGCGACGACGAGGCCGCCCTTGGACTCGAACTCCCAGCGGCCGGCGTGCTCGGCGAGGTCCTCCCGCCAGACGGCCTGCGAGTACAGCGCGAGGTCGAGTTCGGGACCGGGCTCCTTGTCGGACACCAGCAGGTTGCCCTCCCCCGCGCTGGACGTGCCGCCGGCGATGGCGCCGCGCTCGACGACGACCACCCGCCGGCCGGCGAGCGCCGCGAAGTACGCGGCTGCCGCACCGACGACGCCCGCGCCGATGATCACCAGGTCCGCGCTCCCGCCGCCCGCGGGCCCCGGGCCGACGCCGCGCAGCGCCGTGCTCACGACTCCTCCGGGCCGCTCGCCCACAGGCCGCGGACATGGCCGATATGACGATGCATCAGTTTCTCGGCGGCCTGCGCGTCACGGCGCTCGATGAGGTCCATCAGCTCGTGGTGCTCGGCTGCCGAGTGGCCCAGTCGGCCGCTGTGCAGCAGTGGGGCCAGGCCCAGCAGCCGGGTCTGGGTGCGCAGTTCGGACACGACGTCCACCAGCTGCCGGTTGCCGCTGTAGCCGAGCAGGGTCAGGTGGAAGACGTGGTCCGCCCCTACGTAGCCGACCAGGTCACCGCGTTCGACCGCGTCCACGATGGCCTGCGCCAGTGCCCGCAGGGTCGGGAAGTCCTCCTCCGGGATGACGGGCACGCAGGCGCGCACCGTCGGCGGCTCGATGAGCAGGCGCACCGCGGCGAGGTTGTCCAGGTCCTGATCCGAGACCTCGGTGATCCGGAAGCCCTTGTTGGGCTGGGCGACGACCAGGCCCTCCTTGGCCAGGTCGAGCATGGCCTCCCTGACCGGCGTGGGCGAGACGCCGAACCTCGCGCCGAGGGTGGGCGCGGAGTAGACCACGCCCGGTTCCAGCTCGCCGGAGATGATCGCGGCCCGCAGCGCGTCCCGGACCCGCTCGCGCAGCGTCTGCCGCTGGCCCAGGCTCTGCAGGTGGGAGGTGGAGGGCACGTTCACAGCAGGAACCCCGCAGGGAAGGGGTCGCTCGGGTCGAGCTGGAACTGCGAGGTCCCGGTGACCCAGGCGCGGCCGGTGATGGAGGGCAGCACCGCGGCGTGCGGCCCCACGGTGGTCTCGCCGAGAAGGCGTCCGGTGAACCGGGTGCCGATGAAGGACTCGTTCACGAACTCCTGCCCGACGGCGAGTTCACCGCGGGCGTGGAGCTGCGCCATCCGCGCACTGGTGCCGGTGCCGCACGGCGAGCGGTCGAACCACCCCGGGTGGATGGCCATGGCGTGCCGCGACAGCTGGGCGGTCGACCCGGGTGCCTTGAGGTAGACGTGGTGGCAGCCGACGATGTCGTCGCGCTCGGGGTGGACGGGCGGATCCGCGGCGTTCACGGCGTCCATCACCGCCAGTCCCGCGGACAGCAGGTCGCCGGCCCGGGACCGGTCGAACGGCAGCCCGAGATCGGCGAGTTCGACGATCGCGTAGAAGTTGCCGCCGAAGGCGAGGTCGTAACGCACCTCACCGTACCCGGGCACCTCGACGCCGGCGTCCAGTGCGTGGGCGTAGGACGGCACGTTGGCGAGGGTGACGGAGGTGGCCGCGCCGTCCTCGACCGCCACCGAGGCGACGACGAGTCCGGCGGGGGTGTCCAGCCGGATGGTGGTGACCGGCTCGGTGACCTGCACCATCCCGGTCTCGACCAGGACGGTGGCCACGCCGATCGCACCGTGGCCGCACATCGGCAGCAGACCGGACACCTCGATGAACAGCACGCCGAAGTCGGCGTCCGGGTGCGTCGGCGGCTGCAGGATCGCGCCGCTCATCGCACCGTGTCCGCGCGGCTCGTACATCAGCAGTGTGCGGACGTCGTCGCTGTTCTCCATGAACCAGCGCCTGCGCTCGGCCATCGTGGCGCCGGGCATGGTGCCCACACCGCCGACGACGACCCGGGTGGGCATGCCCTCGGTGTGCGAGTCGACGGCGTGGAAGGTGCGGCGGGACCTCACTTGTATCCCTTGGCGAGGACTGCCTCGGTGTCGGCGGTGATCCGGGCGGTCCACTCGGGCGACAGCGGCAGCCGCGGCGGCCGGCAGGCGCCGCCCTTGAGCCCGGCGATGTCCATCGACAGCTTGATGGACTGCACGAACTCGGTCTTGGAGTCCCAGCGCAGCAGCGGGTGCAGGTCGCGGTAGACGGGCAGCGCGCGGGCCAGGTCGGCCGGGTCGCCGGAGGTGGCCAGCCGGTACAGCTCGACGGTGCTGCGCGGGATCATGTTCGGGTAGCCGGCGATCCAGCCGACGGCACCCGCCATGCCGAGTTCGAGCAGTACGTCGTCGGCGCCGACGAGGAGGTCGAGGCCCGGCGCCAGCTCACCGATCTGGTAGGCCCGGCGGACGTCTCCGGTGAACTCCTTGACGCCGACGATCGTGCCCTCCTGGAAGAGCTCGGCGAGCAGTTCGGGGGTGAGGTCGACCTTGGTGTCGATCGGGTTGTTGTAGGCCACGACCGGCAGCCCGACCTTGGCGACCTCGCGGTAGTGCTCCACGACCGCCGCCCGCTCCGCCCGGTAGGCGTTGGGCGGCAGCAGCAGCAGCGAGGTGGCGCCGGCCTCGGCGGCCTGCTCGGCCCAGCGGCGGGCCTCGAAGGCACCGTACGCGGCCACGCCGGGCATCACGCCGAAGCCGTCGGGGGCGGCCTGGACTGCGGTCTCGACGACGCGGGCACGCTCCTCGACGGTCAGCGTCTGGTACTCGCCCAACGAGCCGTTGGGCGTCACGCCGTCACAGCCGCCGGCGGCCAGGAAGCGGACGTGCTCGGCGAAGGCGTCGTAGTCGACCGACAGATCATCGCGGAACGGGAGGGGCGTGGCGACGTGGACTCCGTGCCAGGGCCTCGCGGAGTTGGTCATGCTCAGCTCCTTAACTGGTGGTGGAACGAAGGTACCAATGCAATGTCACACGGCATAGACCTGGAACCGAAGTGATGGACGATGCCGCAGAATCGGGTAACGGCCGTGCTGCTGACCGGAGTCGGGCACCACCTCGTGCACCGGGACCGGCAGCAGGCTCCGGAGGTCCGGCCCGTGCGCGATCACCTCCATGGCGGCGCGGCCGACGGCCTCCACGCCCATCCCGAGCCTGGATTTCTGCCGGGTGAACGTGAAGCGGGACGCCAACTCATCGGGGGCCGCCGTCCCTTCGCAGATCTTGATGCCGACCGCGCCCGCGAAGTCCGGGACTACGAAGCCTGGTTCGGCGAAGGCGGGTAGGCGAAGGCGGGTTCGGCGAAGGCCGACCAGTCCGCGAAGCCGACCCTTGTCCCGCTGGTCCGGGACTACTTCACCGCGCGGTGCGGGCCCGAGTCCGCTGCCAAGATCTCCGGCCTGCACCAGAGCCCAAAAAGCAAAGATCAGAAGTAAAGTTGGCACACTCCTGAGAGACCCTGAGAGAACTGGGACGGGTACTGATGGAACTCGAACTCCGACACCTGCGGATTCTGTGCACGATCGCCGACACGATGAGCCTCGGCCGGACGGCCACCGTCCTGGGGTGCTCACAGCCCTCGGTCAGCAGCCAGCTGAAGCGCATCGAGCGGCTCATGGGCGAGGACCTCTTCGTCCGGGGCAGTGCGGGGGTGACACCGACGCGCTTCGGGGTCGAGGTGGTGGTGCAGGCCCGCGAGGTGGTGGCGCTGGCGAACGCGATCGGGCGCCGGTCCACCGCGGAACGCCGCGAGACCGGTCGGGTGCTGCGGGTAGCCGCGACGAACACGCCCATCCTGCCGGGGCTCCTGCAGCGGGCGCGCACCGTCCTGCCGGCGCTGACCACGCAGGTGAGCAGCGTGTACTCCTCGGCCGAGATCATCGGGCTGCTCGAGGACGACAAGCTGGACGTCGCCGTCGCGGTCGACTATCCCGGACGGGATCTGGGGCATTCGGAAGCCGTGGCGCACCGCTGCATCGTCACCGAGCCCAGCTTCGTGGCCCTGCCCGCCGCCCACCCGGCGAGCGGCCAACTGGACGTGCCGCTGCTCGATCTGGCCGGGGACGCATGGTTCATGACACCCGACGACGGTGCGGGCTGGCCCGGTGTCTGCTACGACGCCTTCCAGGCGGCCGGCTTCAGACCCGCCACCGTGCACGAGTACCTCGGTGACCGGGACCAGTTGCAGCGGATGATCGCCGACGGGCTGGGGATCTCCCTCGTCCAGGCGACGTGCAAGCCGAACCCGGGTGTGGTCGTCAAGCCGCTGACCGGCACACCGCTGTGGTGCCGCTATGTACTGGTGTGGCACCGGGAGCGGGTGTCCGACGAGGTCACGGAGACGCTCTTCGGCGCGGCCCTGGCCGCCTACGAGGAACTCATCGCCCGGGCACCGCACTTCCGGGCGTGGGCCGCCCGGCATTACGGGGCCCGGCGGAGCTAGGGCTTCTCGTGTGGAGCACGCCGGGCTCGCGGGGCCGTACGCCATCGGCACGCGCCGAGGCCGTGGCCAGGCCGACCGGAGTCGACCGGGCCACGGCCTCGGGTCATTTCAGCGGTGTCGTTCAGGTGGGGATCAGAACGACGTGGTGACGGTCACTCCGCTGAAGTCGGTCACCGCGTACAGGCTGATGTACCGGTAACCCGCCTCGGTGTTGTTGACGGTGATGCTCTCGGTGTTGTCGGAGTTGGTGGACTTCTCGGTGAAGGTGGACGGGCCGGCCCATGTCGTCGGGTCGTAGTAGAGGTCGGCATTGCCGCTGCCGCCGCTGGTGGTGACCTTCAGCGTGGTGGTGCCTGCCGGCAGCCACACCCACAGGTAGTCGGTGTCACCGGCGACCCGGGACTGGTTCGACCGGAAGCAGTTCTGACCCATCACCTGCGTGTTGGTGTCGGTGCAGGCCGTGGCCGAGCCGCCGCCGCCGCTGCCACCGCCCAGGGTGTCGAGCCAGGCGTCGAAATCGGCGTCGTAGCTGGTGCCGATGTTGTTGTAGACGGCGTAGGCACCCTGGTAGTCCCCGGTCCGCATCTTGGCCAGCATGGCCTGGATCTGGTCCGGGTGCTTCTCGGTCATGTACCGGACGGCCAGGTAACCCCACGGGTAGGTGCGGGTCTCGTCGTCGATGGCGTAGGTGTTCTGGAAGAGCTGGCTGAGCTTGTAGGTGTGCTTGGCGGCCTCGGTCAGCGCGCCGTCGTCGGTGAGGTTGCGGTAGGAGTAGGAGACGTACTCCGCCTGACCCTCGATCCACCAGACGTCCGGGACGGTGATCTGGGTGCCGAAGTCGCCCTTCATGTCGTAGATGGACTGCTGGACGTGCGCGAACTCATGGTTGAGGTTCCACGCGTTGGCCGTGAACCCGTTGTCGGTCGGCCACTGGTAGAGGATGGAGTAGGCGATGTTGCCGGGGTCGGTCGGCGTGCCGGTCAGCGTCTCGCCACCGTTGTTGGTGTCGTTGCCGAAGATCGCCCACGAGTAGGTCGTGTAGTCGGTCCTGCTCCCGAAGATGACCATCTTCAGGTTGAAGTACTCACCGGGGATGGGCGTGGTGGTCTTGACTTGATTCTGGTAGAACGCAACCTCGTTCGACAGGCTCGTGCAGACGTCGGTCTGCTCCTTCGCCGTCAGCGCCTGCGCCATGATGGTGAAGTTGCTGCAGGCGTTGTTGATCGGCAGCGCGGCCGAGGTGAGCTGCTTCGTCAGGTCGCAGACGCCGTAGTAGGAGCACTGGTCGGGGTCCCCGACGGTGGCCCGGTAGGCGACGTGCACCCACAGGTTGTCCGTGGCACCGGTGATGGACGAGCCGTCCAGCAGACCCTTGATGAGCGGGCGGATCTTGCTCTGCAGGGCGGGTATCTGGATCAGGTTGCCCAGGTCGTTGCCTGCGTTCGAGTCGAGGACGTCGTTGTCCCCGCCGAGCAGGTCGCGGTGGTTGAGGGTGAAGTTGTAGAGCGTGTCGGCAATAGCAGGTTTCGCGGTGATCGCGGTGACGAAGTCCGACAGCGACGGGCCGCGCCACAGCGGGGTGTAGATCGCGTTCAGCGCCCGGTCCATCTCCGGGACGGCGTCCCACGAACTGCTGGTGTAGGCGTTGAGGTAGCGGCCGTAGACGTCCAGGTAGTCCCCCTGCACCTGGGCGCTGTCGGTGAGGACGAACGCCTGCTCCAGCACACTGCCGTTGCCCGCGCTGACGTCGTTCGCGTGACTGCTGGCGAACAGCGCGTTGAACCCGTTCTCGATGGCGCTGCGGAGCGTGGAGTCGTACGTGCCGACGTCCTGGGGGTCGCCGTACTGCACGTAGTAGCCGGCCCGCATGAAGTACATCAGCTCGTACAGACCGCCGGAGTCGTCACCGGTGTAGGAGCCTGCCGCGTCGGCGACGCCGTTCGCCACCGCGAGCATCTGGGACTGGTTGAACACGGCGTGCGCGTCCGAACCCGTCAGGTTGAACAGCGGGTTGATGCAGGAGCTCCAGTCCACCGTCTTGATGTACGACACCAGGTCGCTGCCGGACCGGCCCGAGAAGTCCGACGTGGTGCACGACGTGACGGCGGAAGACCGGGCGGCACCCGCCGCGTTGCGTGCCGCGTGTGCGGACAGGTGCGGCTTGGACGGCTTGGCCGAACCCAGGCCGGCCGGCGCCCCGCGCAGTTTCGCGGGTAACGGCTTGGCGCTGGTGGCGACGGCTTGGGACTGACCGGTCTCGGCTCCGGTCGGCGTGACTTTCCCGTGCTGTTGGGCAGCCCGCACGGCCGCCGAGGGTACCGACACGGCCGGTGGCGAGGCATGCCCCGTGTCGCTGGTCACCGCGGCTGCCTGAGTGCTCATCAGGCCGGCGACGAGCCCTCCGGCCGCCAGAGCGGCGGCCAGAACCCTGGGCAGGATTGGTCGACAGTGCATCGCATCTCCAGTGGGGGGAATGAAGGGGAAGCCACCCGAGGAAGCGGGCGGCGGTATGTAACATTGCACTGGGTGACGTCGTGGGCAATACTCCGGGACCCAGCACTGTTTCCAGTTGCCCCATAACACCGACGCGCAGGGTGTCGACGTCTACCTGGAAGTGAGATGCGGATGACGAGGACTCAGCCGATCGAGACGATCGACTGGCACACCGGCGGCGAACCGTTCCGGATCGTCGTGGACGGCCCGGCCGAGGTGACGGGCGAGGGACCGACCGTTGCCGAGCGCAGGGTCGTCGCGACGCGAAGTGAGGACGTGCAGTGGGTCCGGGCGCTGCTGTGCGGCGAACCGCGCGGCCACGCGGGCATGTACGGCGGATTCCTGGTTCCGCCCGACGACGCCGGCGCCCACCTCGGTGTCCTCTTCTGGCACAACGACGGGTTCTCCACGGCGTGCGGGCACGGAACGATCGCCCTGGGCGCATGGGCCGTCACCTCGGGCCGGGTCCCGGCACCTGCCGACGGCCTGACCGACGTCGTGATCGACGTCCCGTCCGGGCGCGTCACGGCGCGCGTCCGGACCAGAAAGGGGCAGGTCCAGGACGTCACGTTCACCAACGTGCCCGCCTACGTCCACGCGCACGGCGTCGACGTGCCGACCTCCTGCGGGAAGGTCACCGTCGACATCGCGTTCGGCGGCGCGATGTACGCGGTGGTACCGGCCGCGTCCGTCGGGCTGCGCGTCCGGCCGCAGGACGTCGCCCAACTCACCGCCGCCGGGCGGGAGATCCGCGACACGCTGAACGCCGCCCGCGCCGCCGAGCACCCTCTCGACCCGCGGCTGTCCGGGATCTACGGGACCATCTTCACCGAGGAGACCGGGCCCACCGAACTGCGGGCCGACGGCAGTCGGCTGGTGCAGCAGCGCAACATCACGGTGTTCGCGGACGGCCAGGTCGACCGGTCCCCGTGCGGTTCCGGCACGTCGGCCAGGATCGCGGTCCTGGCCGACGCCGGACAGCTGCGCCGGGGCGACGAGTTGCGGCACGAGTCCGTGGTGGGCTCGGTGTTCCACGCCCGGATCACCGAGCAGACCGCGGTCCACGGGATCCCGGCGGTCGTCACGGCGGTGACGGGCACCGCACACGCGGTCGGCACATGCCGCTTCACCGTCGATCCGCGCGACGCGCTCCTGCCCGGATTCGTGCTGCGATGACCGAACTCCTCGATGTGGAGCGGGTCTTCGCCCTGGGGCCGGTCGCCGCCGCCCGACCGGCGGGACGGGCCGGGCAGACCTGATGGTCGCCGTCGTGGCGTACCAGCGGGGAGAGATGTACCGGCGGGGAGAGGCGTACCGGCAGGCGGCGCGGGCGGAGTGACATCCCCTGTGCGACACCCCTGTTTCCGTACCATGTGAAATAGTACTGTCGCCGCACAGGGTTCCCGACGGACGGAGCACACGGTGGCGCGAGACGACATACAGCCGCGTGAGGGCGCGAGCCACGACCGCGCGGCGCCGCCAACGCTGGCGGAGTGCTTCACACGAGGGTGGGCCGAGGCGGCTCCCGCGGTGCCGGTACTGCCCGGAGCGGCGTACGCGGCCAGACGTCGCACGCTGTTGTCCGCACGCTTCCCTGGGGAGCGAATCGTGGTCCCGGCCGGCGGCCTCAAGGTCCGGAGCAACGACTTCGACTACACCTTCCGTCCGCACTCCGCGTACCTCCACCTCACCGCGGACGAGGGCGCCGGCGTCGCCCCGGACAGCGTCCTCGTCCTGGAGCCGACGGGCACCGGCCACGACGCCATGGTGTTCACCCGGCCGCGCTCCCCGCGCGACGGCGGGCCGAACGGCACCGAGTTCTACCGCGACCGCCGCTACGGCGAGTTCTGGACCGGCCGGCGCCGCACCCTGGCGGAGACCTCCGACGCCCTGGGCCTCACGGCTCTCCCCCGCGACGACCTCGCACGCGCCCTCGCCCCGGACGTCCCGACCCGGGTGGTGCGCGGCCAGGACCCGGTGGTCGACGCGGCGGCGCCGCCGGCCGCCGGGGCCGAGTCCGAACTCCTCGCATACCTCTCGGAGCTGCGGCTGGTCAAGGACGAGTGGGAGGTCGAGCAGATGCGCGCGGCCGTGGATCACACCGTGGCCGCCTTCCACGACGTGGCGGGCGAACTGCCCACCGCGATGCGGCTCGCGCGCGGCGAGCGCTGGATCGAGGGCACGTTCAACCGGCGGGCCCGGCTGGAGGGTTACGGCCTCGGCTTCGAGACGATCGCGGCGGCCGGCGCGCACGCGTGCGTCCTGCACTGGATGCGCAACGACGGTCCTGTCCGCGACGGCGAACTCCTCCTGCTGGACGCCGGCGTGGAGACCGACACCTGCTACACCGGTGACGTGACCCGTACCCTGCCGGTCGGCGGGCGCTTCACCGATGCGCAGCGGCAGGTGTACGACCTGGTGTACGCGGCCCAGTCGGCGGGCATCGCCGCGCTGCGGCCCGGCGCACGGTTCGGCGACTTCCACGACGCCGCGGCGCGCGTCATCGCCGAGGGCCTGGACGCCTGGGGCCTGCGCCCGGGCGGCGCCGGCCCCCACGACCGGTCCCTGTACGGCCGTTACACCGTCTGCGGCACCGGGCACATGCTGGGCCTGGACTGCCACGACTGCGCCGACGCCCGCAACAGCGCCTACCTGCAGGGTGTCCTGGAGCCGGGCCACGTCCTGACCGTCGAGCCCGGCCTGTACTTCCAGCCCGACGACCTGACGATCCCCGCCCACCTGCGCGGCATCGGCGTGCGGATCGAGGACGACTTCCTCATCACCGCGGACGGCGCCGTCTGCCTGTCGTCGGGGCTGCCGCGTGCCGCCGACGACGTCGAGGCGTGGGTGACCGCCGCCCGCTGATGCCCTTCGGGGATTCCGGTCGAGCCCCCATGACGGACACTCAGCGCGCCTGCGAGAGCGCCGAGTTCCGTCATCCGGGCGCTTCCCGGCAGCCGAGTTCGTCGAGTTGTGCCGGCCTTCCGGAGCGTGCGTAGGTGCCGGGCTCCACGTCCGCCGGGACGGACACCGTGCAGGCCGTCGTCACCTCGGAGAACCGGCTCCGGCTGTCGAACCGGTAGCCGCCGGCGGATGGTGGACCGTGATCGCCGCTGACCCCGTCACCCCGTTCACCGTGACCCGGATCGTCGCGACGCCTGAACCGACCATGGTCACCAGACCGTTGTGGTTCACCGTCGCCACCGACGCATCACTGGTGGAGTAACGCACCTTCGCCTTCGACAGGTCCACGAACGACCCATCGCTGTTCGCCGCCTCCACCACACCGTCCGCCGTCACGGACATGTTCCGGTCCAGCTGCTGCGCCGGGTCGGTGTCGTCCTTGATCCACTGATTCTTTCCGGCCAGATCGATCGTGTCACCCGCCGTGAAGTTCACCGCCTCGGGCTGCACCGTGACGTGCTGCACCTCGGGGGTGAGAGCCCCGGTGACGGAGACGTCGGCCGATGAGGTGATGTGCGACGCGCTGGTCCCGACCTGGAACTGGTAAGTCCCGTCGTAGACCACCGACTTCATCGCCGTGGAGTCCCAGAACGCCAGGTCCGCGATCTTCACGGGCAGCGTGATCTGCTGCCTTTCGCCGGGGGCCAGCACCCGCGTCTTCCGGAACCCGGCCAGGCGCTTGGCCGGCAGCGGCACGGCGGTCGCTCCGGCGGGGGCGGTGACATGCGGAGTCGCCGCGTACAGCTGCGCCACGGCCGCGCCGGGCACGGAGCCCTTGTTGCGCACCGTGAAACGCACATCGACCGTGCCGTCGGCCGTGACGGACCTCTTGTCGACCGTGGCCGGCGAGTAGGCGAAGTCGGTGTAGCTGAGGCCGTAGCCGAACGGGTAGGTCGGGGTGCCGGTGAAGTACTGGTAGGTGCGCCCGAGCCCGCCGGTCGCCGCCGGGTCCAGCCCGTAGTTGTCCATGGCGGGCAGTTGGGACTCGTCCTTGTACCAGGTGAAGTCCAGGTGGCCCGACGGGTTCTGCTTGCCGAACATCACGTCGGCCAGGGCCGTGCCCTGGGCCTGGCCGTTGTAGCCGCTGAACAGGATCGCCGGGAACTTCCCCTGCACATCGTCGATCTTCACCGGACCGGCGGACTGGATCGCCAGCGCCGTCCGCGGATTGCCCAACGCCGACACCTGGTTGATCAGCGAGGTGTAGTTACCCGGCATGGCCAGGGACGTGAGGTCGTGGTTCTCGCCCGCGTTGTCCGTGTTCATGCCGACGAACGGCACCACCAGGTCGGCGTTCCTGATCGCGGCCCGCGTCGAGGCGCTCAGCGTGGCCGGCGAGGTGGCGGTGCTGGAGGTGCCGGCCGCGTCGAACAGAATGTTCGCGTGCGGATTCGCCGCCTTGATCGCCTTGGTCAGACCCTGTACCGCATTGGTCTGATGGGTCGGAACATTCCAGTAGTCGCCGTAGGTCATCTTGTCGGCCATGTCGCCCAGGATCACGACGTTGTTCAACTTTGCCGGATCGGCCGGCAGCAGCGGCTTCGAGGATCCGGCGACATGGTCGTTCTTCAGCAGCACCAGGTCGTTGGCCGCCACCTTCTCCGCGAGCGCCTGGTGCTCCGGGCTCTCGATGTTCGCCTTGGTGGCCGAGGTGTAGGGGACACTGCTCGCCGGGTCGAATTCACCGGTCGACATGCGCATGGTGAAGGTCCGGGTCAGTGCGGTGTCGATGACGCCTTCGCTGAGGATCCCGGCGTCGATGGCCGCTCGCAGGTTGGCCGCCGAGTTCTCGAAGCCGTAGCAGTTCAGGTAGGAGCCCGCACGCAGCGCGTACGCCTCGGCTCCGGCCTGCGCCGAGATCTTGGCCCCGGTACTGGTGTTCGTCCAGGTGGAGTTGTCCCCCAGGCCGTCGGTCGTCCAGCCCGGCGGCGCCCAG
This sequence comes from Streptomyces sp. NBC_01267, assembly GCF_036241575.1. Classification (NCBI taxonomy): domain Bacteria; kingdom Bacillati; phylum Actinomycetota; class Actinomycetes; order Kitasatosporales; family Streptomycetaceae; genus Streptomyces; species Streptomyces sp. NBC_01267. The sequence continues at coordinate 956,444 of NZ_CP108455.1, forward strand.
TTGTGTCCGGCGACAGCGGAGTCGGCGGTGGGCAGGTCGTAGACGGTGGCCACCGCGCCGCAGTCTCCGGTGGTGTAGCCGGAGAATCCGTAGGTGCGCTGCGCGATCTGGTTGGCCGTGTAGGTGTTCGCCACCGCCGGAGTGCCGTTGACCGCGTTGTAGGAGGTCATCAGACCCGCGACGTGGGAGTTCCCGATCAGGCTCTTGAACTGCGCGGTGTAGTAGTCGCGGATGTCGGCATCGGTGGCCGCCGAGTTGGCGGCCTTGCGCATGTCCTCGACGTTGTTGAGCGCGAAGTGCTTCGCGGTGGCGGCGACCTTCAGATAGCCGTTCGCGGACTGCCCGGTCTCCGTGTTGCCCTGATACCCGTTGACGAATGCCCCAGCCATCTGCGCCACCAGGTAGGGGTCCTCGCCGAAGCCCTCGTCGTTGCGGCCCCAGCGCGGGTCCCGGTCCATGTTGACCGTCGGCGCCCAGAACGTCAGCGAACCGTAGTCGGTCTTCGACCCGCCGATATTGTTGGGGGCGACGCCGAAGAGGCTCTTGTCGAGATACCCGCGGACCTCGTCGGAGATCGCGGTGGTCTCCTGGTACATCAGGTCCTTGTCCCAGGTCATCGTCGCCGCGATGCCCGCGGGGAAGGCCGTCGCGGGGGGATGGTCCGAACCTGCGGGGTTGTTGAACCCCGCGCCCATGTAGTTGATCCCGTGCGCGCCCTCGCTCCAGTAGGTGTAGTCCTGCACCCCCAGACGCGGAATCGCCGGCGCGGTGTTGGTATTCAACTGATCCGCCTTCTCCCCGAAGTTCATCCGCGACACGAGGTCGGCCGCGCGGGCCTCGAAGGAGTAGTGGGTGTCCAGGTAGACCGGCCTGGGGGCAGTTGCTGCCGGTCTTGAGAAACCGGCCAGGCTCGTCACGCACACCATCGACGACAGCACGGCGAGGAGGACTCGCCGTCGCGGGGCGCTGCGCTGTTTCATCTGACTCCTTCGTCACGGGGCTGATGAGGCACCGGGCGCCGAGGGCGCTGTCGTCCTGGCTTCGCGGATCAGGCCCGCCACCACGGTGGATCAACTCCCGTGCACGAACAGGGGCGTGGGATCTGGAACTCCGCGGTATGCGCACAACGCCGGTACAGGTGGACCAAGGGCGGATTTGTACACTGCCATGACAAAATACGGGCGCGCTCATCGGTGGTCAAGGAGTCGGCTGGAGTGCCGCATGCGGGTGGCCCGCTTCTCCGTCGAGCCCGTCACCGCCTGCGCAGGGCGCGCGCGCACCAGCCGATGACACCGCCGTTGAGCAGCGCTCCGAGGGCGACAGCGACGACGAACGACGCCGCGTGGTCCGGCAGTCCGAGGAAGACAAGGCTGAAGGGCGCGGTGGCGAGGATCGGGACGACACCGGCCATGGACTCGCCGGAATCGTCGATGCCGGTCACCACGAGCGCCCACACCAGCAGTGCGGCGCAGAGCGCGAGGTAGGCGAGGGCGGCGGGGGCACCGAGGAGGTGGCGCAGGCGGCGCGGGAAGGTGGTCACGGAAGCGGGTCCTTCGGTTGCGGGAGGGCGCGTCACGCGGTGTGCGTGCCGGGGTGGTTGGGGTGGGCGAGGCCCAGGTCGTAGGCGAGGATCGTGGCCTGGACCCGGTCGCGGAGGCCGAGTTTGCGCAGCAGCGCGTTGACGTGGGACTTGACGGTGCCGACGGTGATGCCGAGTTCCTCGCCGATCTCCGCGTTGTTGAGTCCGGCGGCGATCAGGCCGAGTACGTAGCGTTCGCGGGCGGTCAGGGTCTCCAGTTCCCGCGGGCCGCTCACCGGGCGGTGGCCGGTGAGCGCGCCGGACGCGTAGTGGCCGATGAGGCGGCGGGTCGCGGACGGGGCGAGCACGCTCTCGCCGTCCGCCACCACCCGGATGCCGTGCAGGAGTTCGGCTGCGTGCACGTCCTTGAGCAGGAAGCCGGAGGCGCCGGCGCTCAGCGCGTCGAAGACGTAGGCGTCGAGGTCGAAGGTGGTCAGTACGAGGACGCGCGGTGCGTTCTCCTTGCCGGTGATGATCCGGGTGGCGGCGATCCCGTCGAGTTCGGGCATGCGGACGTCCATCACGACGACGTCGGGTGCCAACTCCTCGGCGAGGCGCACCGCGTCGGCGCCGTCGGCGGCCTCGCCGACCACCGTCATGTCGTCCTCGGCGTCGATCACGGCGGCGAACCCCGCGCGCACGATGCCCTGGTCGTCGACGACCAGAACCCTCAGGCCCATCAGTCCCGCTCCTTGTCTTCCTGCTCCCGGGCCGACGCGACGTCGGCGCCGAGTGGCAGCAGGAGGCGGGCCGTTCCGGGTGGTCCGGTGGATTCGGTAGATGCCGTGGATTCGGTGGATTCGGTGATGAGCGTGCCGCCGAGTGCGGCGACCCGTGCCGCCAGCCGTTCCCGTACAGCGGGGTGCGCGGCCGGTGGCACACCGGTGGCCGTGAGCTTCAACGCAGCGTCCTCCGTGTCGATCTCGATCACCGCAGGGGCGTCACCACCGACCGCGAGCAGCGTCTCGGCGGCGTAGTAGGCAGTCAGGTCGACGGCGGCGGGCAGGCGGTCCGGCACCCGGGAGGTGAGCCGGATCTCGACGTCGCGGCCGGTCGCGCGGGTCTGGTGTGCGAGCAGGTCGAGCGCCTGGAGGGTGGGCGTGGGACGCAGCTCGGTCGCTGTGCCGCCTTCTCCCCCGTCGCGGGCGGTGTCGAGCAGGGCGCGCATCGCGGTCAGGGCCGCGCGGGCGCGGTCGGCGGTCGCTTCGAGGCGGCCCGCCTCGGCCTCCGCGACCATCTCGGCGGTGCGGGACAGCACGGTGGTCTCCAGACCCGCGGCGATACGGCGCCGTTCGGCCCACGCGTCCCGGACGGCCGCCTCGGTCCAGGCGGCGGTGCGCTGCTCGTACGCGCCCCGGGCTGCCCGCTCCCGGCGCCCGCGCACGATCCCACCCAGGTGAGCCGCGCCGACGGCCAGAACGGCCCCGGCGGTCGTACCCGCGACGACTTCCCAGACCGGAACCGTCGTGCCGCGGTCCAGTACGGCAGCGGTGGCGGCGGTCGCATGTACGACCACGGCCAGGAGGGGAAGGGCTCGGGACGGGCGCGCTCGGGACGCGTCCGCGGCGAGGGCCGCGCAGGTGGCGAGGGCGCCCAGGGCGGGCGGCAGCAGGACCGGGCCACCGTAGTGGCACGCACTCATCGCGACCGGCCAGAGCAGGGCCAGGACGAGCAGGGCTCCTCGAGCGGCGCGCGGCGCCCGGCGCAGCCACAGCAGGGCGACCGCCTGGGCGGCGGCGAGCAGCGCGAACAGCACGCCCGCCGGTACCTGCCATCCGCTCGACGGTTCCTGGGAGTGGACGACCAGAGTCGGCAGCAGGGGCTGCGCGCACAGGCCGACGGCGGCGACGACCTGGGCCAGGCGGTACGTGGACGACGCGGCCCTCTCCACCGGGGCCGCGGTCCGCCCGGGGAGAACGGCGCGTACCTCCCAGCCGCCGTCCGCCGTGGGTCCGCTGCTCAGCGTGCCGCCCGCCTCCCGGGCCCTGGACCGCAGGAACCCCTGTCCCCGTCCGCCGCCGAGACCGGCGCCGTGCGCCGTCGAACCCGCGGGCGGGGGCGCGTTGGTGACCGTGATGTCCGTGCGGGTGTCGCCGTACCGGCACACCACCTTCGTACGGGCGCCCGGGGCGTGGCGGGCCACGTTGGTCAGCGCCTCACGCACGATGCCGAACGCCGCTTCCGCGACGGCGCTGTCCGGCAGTGGACCGATCGCGCAGTCGGCCAGCCGGACCAGTCGGCCGAAGCCGTCGACCAGCTCCCGCAACCGCTCCTGCGGTGAGGCGGATTCGTCCTGCGAGGGCGCCGGCGCACGTACCGCACCGAGCGCGCTGGTGACCGTACGTCCCGTCCCGACGGCGAACGCCAGGGCCTCGTCGGTGAGTTCGGGACGCCGGTCACGCAGTTCGAGCGCGGCGCCCGCGGAGACGATCACGGCGGTGAGGTGGTGGGCACTGACGTCGTGCAGTTCGCGCTCCATCCGGCGCCGTTCGGCCACCGGCAGGCGGTGGCGCTCGGTCTCGGCCCGCTTCAGGCGAAGCTCCGCCGTCCGCCGGGTGTGCCGGGACCGTCGCACCAGGAGGCCGGTGCCGCACGCGACCGTGTACAGAAGGGCGGTGAGGACGAGGTCGAGCCCGTCGCGGTCGCTGAGACCGTGCAGGCTCAGGCCGTGCACGAGCTGCCACAGGGCGAGAGCCGTGACGCACAGCAGAGCGGTGAACGTGTCGCGCCCGGTCGCCACGGCGAACAGGGCGAGCCCGACCCCGGCTGTTCCCAGTACCGCCATCGCGCCTACAGGCAGCGGTCCCGCGCCCAGCGCGCAGGCGGCGGCAACCAGCACGAGGGTCACCACCGGCCGGGCCCGGCGGACGGCGAGCGCGGCCGTGACCGTCCCGCCGACCAGCAGCGCCATCAGAAGGGCCGACGGGGGCGGGGTCGCCCCACGCACCAGGGCCGCGCCGGGCCACACGGCGGCCTGGGCGCACAGCAGCAGGACCGGCAGGAGCCGGTCGTCGTCTCGCTTCACAGATCAAGGCTATGGGCGCGGACGAACCCAGCGGCAGCTGCTCAGGGCGGAACTGGTCGCACCGGTCTCTATCTCCGGTTCGAGACAGTGGTCGTCCGGTGGGACGAGGACCGGCAGGGCCCTGGGGCCGCGGAGCCGGTGGGAACGCCTGCGCCACGCCTCCCCGGATCCCGGACAGGGGCAGCTGGTTCCGGCCTCCCCACCGAGGGGCCGGATCTATATTGGCCCGGTCGACGTCGGTGCGGTACAGGGGGATTGAGCGCTCGTGACATCAGGCAGAACGCACAGAGCGGCAGTGGCCGCTGTGTTGTGCGCCGTGGCTGTGCTGGTCCTCGGCGCGTGCGGGACGGAAGTGGCCGGCCGGGCGGGAGCGGCGTCACCGTCGAACGCGGCGTCCGGGTTCCCGTGGACCACCGCGCAGCCGTCCGCGGTCACCGGGGCCCGCCTCACCGACGACCGGCGCACGTTGATCCTCGACACCACGGTGCCCAGCGGCGCTCCCGCGTGCGAGCGGGACCTCAAGGCGGTGGTCACCGACTCCGTGCCGAACACGGTGTGGGTGCAGATCACCTTCTCCTCGCCTGCGTCGGACAGACGCTCCGGCTGTACGAAGGAACGCCCCGCCACGACGCGGGTCACGCTGCCCGGCCCGCTGGGCGACCGCAAGCTGATCGTCGACAACGACGTGACCTTCACCGCGGACGGTGCCACGCCTCCTGCGCTGCGGCTGTGCGGCCAGTTGGGGTGCACGCCGCCTGCCACCGGCTGCACCGCCGCCTCCTACGACCAGGCGCTGATCGCGGTCGACGCGCCCGCACACACGTACCGGGACGCGGAGGACTGCCGCGGGAGGTGGCTGGTGCTCACGTTCTCCTGGCGCACCGGACCGGTCTGCGGCGAGGCCGAAGGATCCGGCTGCTCGTCCCGGCTGGGCGACCGCTGGTTCTTCAGGGCCGAGAGCTCCGGCTGGGTGCCGATCGCCGAAGGCGCCGCCGGAGGCTGCCAGGACGTCCAGCGCCGCGAGCCCGCCTTCCCGACCCCGATGTGTGGCTCGCTGGCTCCGCTGTCCTCCTCGCTCCATCCGAGCTACCCGCCGTCGTCCGCCTCCGCGAGCCCCGGTGCGGGCTCCACCGCGACGACGGCAGGCGGACGGTGACGACGAGGTGTACGCGTTCCGGTACGGAGGATGGGTGAGGGCATGAAACTGTCGACGGCATTCACGAGGTTGTTCGGTGTGCGGCACCCGATCGCGTCGGCGCCGATGGGCGGATCGGCCGGGGGCGCATTGGCGGCGGCTGTCTCCCTCGGCGGCGGGTTCGGGCTGCTGGGCGCCGGAGGCGGCGAACGGGACTGGCTGGCCCGCGAGTTGCCGATCGTGGCGCGCGCCGGGAGACCGTGGGGTGTCGGGTTCCTGAGCTGGGCGGCCGATGTCCGTGGGGTCGAGCAGGCGCTGGAGTACGGCCCCGGGGCGGTGATGCTGTCCTTCGGCGATCCCGGCCCGTTCGCCGAACGTATCCGTGCGGCCGGTGCGGCGGTGATCGTTCAGGTCACCGATCTGGAGGAGGCCCGGCAGGCGCTGGACCTGGGCGCCGATGTCGTCGTGGCGCAGGGCACCGAGAGCGGTGGGCACGGCGCCCGGCACGGGCGGTCCACGCTGCCGTTCGTCCCCGTCGTGGTGGATCTGGCGGGGCCGGTGCCGGTGCTTGCGGCCGGGGGGATCGCCGACGGCCGCGGCGTGGCCGCCGCGCTGGCTCTCGGCGCGGCCGGGGCGCTCATCGGCACCCGCTTCCAGGCCACGGCCGAGGCCCTGGTCGCCCCGTCGACCGCCGAGGCGATCGTCCAGGGGCGCGGGCAGGACACCGAGCGCAGCAGCGTCCTCGACATCGCCCGGAGCTCCGCATGGCCGTCGGCGTACACGTCCCGCACCCTCGGTCATCCCTACCTCGACCGGTGGCGGGGCCGCGAGGCGGAACTCGCGGCGTCCGCCGACGCCCAGCGGGACTATCGCGCTGATGTGGCACGGGGCGATGTGCCCCGGTTGCCGGTATGGGCGGGCGAGGCGGTCGACCTCGTCACCGATCTGCCACCCGCAGCCGAACTTGTCGCCGCGCTGGCTGCTCAGGCCGCCGACGCGCTTGCCCGTGCCGGTCGGTCCTGACCGGAGCGGCCTACTGCCGGTACGGCAGACCTGAGCGACCGACTGCCGTACTGATCACAGGTTCCGGCCATGTCGTCACGCCGTCCCGGTGGCAACGGCATCCGTGCGGGTGCCTAATCAACCCAGCGGTCACGTGAGTTCCACCGGCCCGTAGTGCGCGGCTGCCGCTCCGGTACCGAGAGCCCAGTAGCGGTCTCCGTACGACCAGTGCCACCACTCCGTGGGGTAGTTGACCAGGCCGGCGGCGGTGAGCGCGGTACTCAGGACGGCCCGGTGGGAGCGGGCCTCGTCGCTGATGTGCTCGGCCCGGGTGTAGCAGGCGCCCGCGCTCTCCTCGGGGGTCGCGTTCATGCGGGTGCCCAGGTCGAGTTCACGGCCGTCGGCATCGGCGAGCGTCAGGTCGACGGCCGCGCCCGCGCTGTGCGGTGCGACACCGGGAGGGGACACGTACCGGCTGGCCATCGAGTGGACCTGTTCGGCGGCCCATTCCGGGTGGTCGGCACGGAGTCCGGCCGCGTACTCGTCGAAGTAGCGGCGTTGGAGGGCCGGCGGGCGATATCCCTCGACGTACAGCAGTCGTAGTCCCCCGGGCAGTTGTGCCTGTGCTGCGAGGAGCCGGTCGAGTACCCCTTCCCGAAGGTGGGCGAAGGCACCCGCGGAGTCCTGCCACTTCCGCTCGTCGACCAGCAGTTGGCTGCCCCGGCGCACATCCATGAGCCGTTCGCCGCACTCCTGAACGGGCACGGCCGCGACCTTCGGGTCGGACATCAGAACGATCTCGGTCATGACGCGATCATCTCGCGGGCGCAGGCCCTGGTGACCGGAATCCGTACGCCGTGGTGACCAGGGCCCGTGCGTCCTTGCGAACCATGGACCCAGCCCCCGTTCTCCCGCTAAGAGGTCCTAACAGAAGTCTTCGATGGTGTGACTGTCGGCCTGGTTGCTCGTTGGTCTGTTCGTGGGGAAGAGGGAGTCGCGTCCGTGGATCGTTTCGGATGAACTGTGGTCGCTGGTCGAGCCGTTGTTACCGGAGTCGGGACCGAAGCTGGTGGCCGGGCGGCCGAGGGTGCCGGACCGGCAGGCGCTGTGCGGGATCCTGTTCGTGCTGCATACCGGGATCCAGTGGGAGTACCTGCCTCAGGAGCTGGGCTTCGGTTCGGGCATGACGTGCTGGCGGCGGCTTGCCGCATGGAACGAGGCCGGAGTCTGGGACCGGCTCCACGTCGTGTTGCTGGCCAGGCTCCGAGCGGCGAAACAGCTCGACTGGTCCCGGGCGGTGATCGACTCCTTCCATGTGAGGGCCGCGCGGCGGGGCCCAAAAGCGGTCCCAGCCCGGTCGATCGCGCACGGCCGGGCAGCAAGCATCACATCCTCGTCGATGGTCAGGGCATCCCACTCGCGGTGTCCCTGACCGGCGGGAACCGCAACGACGTCACCCAGCTGATACCCCTGCTCGCGAAGATCCCATCGGTCCCGGGACTCGTCGGACGACCCCGCCGACGGCCTGACACCCTGCTCGGCGACCGCGGCTACGACCACGACAAGTACCGCCGCCTGGTCCGGGCCCTGGGCATCAAACCGGTGATCGCCCGCCGTGGAGTCCCACACGGCTCCGGCCTGGGCGTTCACCGCTGGGTCGTCGAGCGCACCATTGCCTGGTTCCACGGCTTCAGACGCCTCCGCATCCGCTGGGAACGACGCGACGATATCCACGAAGCCTTCCTCGGCCTCGCCACCTGCCTCATCACCCACCGCCACGTCCAACGCCTTTGTTAGGACCTCTTAGCCGCGGCGGCGAGCCAGGAGTGTCGTGCCGGCAATGACGCATCCGATGGCCAGGATTTTGCTGGCCCCGTAGTAGTGGGACCAGTCGTCGTCAGCAGTGCCTCCGCGCAGGATCAGCCACAGCAGCAGCCCTATCCCACTCACGATGAGGACCACTCCTCCGGTCGGCCCGAGCCCTGCCCACCAGGGAGCGTCTCCGGTGGGCGCGGGTTCGGTGTCCTGGCCCCGCTCGCGGTCACTCACCTTGCATCCTCTCCTACGACCATGATCTTCAGCAGAGAAGACGTGGCCCACCACGGAAGGGTTCCGCAAGCCGACGCTCAAACCCTTCATCCGGCCGGTTGCATGCTCCACACGGGCACGCCCCTTGCGGTATGCGGTGTTGTCGGCCTCCTCGCCCGCCGACAAAGGCTGACGAGGGCGTTTGCGGTGCGATACGACCGTTCCGTTCCACAGCCCAGCGGTAGGCCCACGGTCCTGTGCCATGCCGGGCTCCGCGTCTGGCGATCGCGGGCATGATGCCTCGACCCCTGCGGCCATGCCGCCCACGATGCTGGTGACCTTGGCGTCCGCCGAGGCACCCGCGCCGTTCTTCGTCCCGGTCAGCCTCACCTTCTCCCTCACCAGCCGGGGCAGACCGCACCGCTCGGCCAGCCGCATCACCGGAACCAGCCCGGCATGCGCGATCAGGTTCGCGTCATCGAAGGCAGCGGAGACCGCCGCCCGCGTGTGGGAAACTTGCATCTCGGAAGTGCCTTGCTGATTGTGCGTGCTGGAAGCCTGAAGAACTCCCATCATCGCAGGTCACAAGGCACTTCTTCGTTTTCCGAGACGTTATCCACAAGGCACGGATCGGTGGATCGAGGCTAAGATGTCGGGGCTCGAAAAACGCCGCATCACCCCACCTTTCCTGGCCCGGTGCGCGGCACGGACCGCCTCGTGACGCGGTCACGCGCGGCCCTGTCGGCCGATCCGGCGATCCGGCGATCCGGACAGTCTCCCGTAACGGGCCTTCGCCGCGCGCAGTTCCACCCGCAACAGATCCCGCAACAGGTCGTCGACGCCTGGAACCAGTACGCCGACGACCGTCTTCCCATGCCCGCAGCAGCGCCGCCCGCACTCGACGGCGATCAGCGGCAGGAACCACGACAACAGAAACACGGAGCCCATGGACCGCAACGGATTTCCCCGTCAGTTCGCCAGAACCCGCCGCTTCACCCTGGGTGTTCCCAGGGACTTCACCGTCTCCCCGGACGGCGAGCGCGTGCTGTTCGTGCGTTCCGCCTCCGGCTCCGACCCGCGCAACCTGCTCTGGCTGTACGAGAACGGACAGGAACGCCCGCTCGCCGAACCGGCCGCGCCGTCCCCGGGTGTGACCTCGTACGCGGCGGACCTGGAGGTCCGGGTCGTGGCCTACGTACTCGGCGGTGAGTTGTGGACGGTGCACACCGGCGGCGGCGCACCCCGCCGCATCCCCACCGCGGGCCCGGCGACCGCTCCCCGGCCCTCCCCGGACGGAACCCTGATCGCCTACGTCACCGGCGGCGCCCTGCGGGTCGTGGGGACCGACGGGACCGGCGACCGGCTCCTCGCCGCCCCCGAGTGCCCCGATGTGACGTACGGACTTCCCGACTACGCCGCCGTGGCTTCCATCGGCCGGTCGCGCGGGTACTGGTGGTCGCCGGACAGCGACGCGCTGCTCGTCGCCCGCGTCGACGCCTCGATGGTGCAGCGCCGGTACATCGCCGATGCCGCGAACCCGCAGGAGCCGCCCCGCTGCATCCGCTACCCGGCGGCCGGCACCCCCAACGCCGAGACCACGCTGCTGCTGACCACGGTGGCGGGAGAACACACTCCCGTCCGGCTGCCGCGTGCGGCGCCCGAGGCCGACGTGCCCGGCGCGTGGAACGCTCCCGCCTTCGAGTACGTCGTCACCGCGGACTGGGAGAGCGCCGGCCCGGTCGTCAGCCTGCAGACCCGCGACCAGCGCACCCTGTGGATCGTCGCCGTCGCACCCGCGACCGGCGACTTCGACGTGCTGGCCCGGCAGACCGACGAGGCCTGGGTGACGTGCCCGCCGGGCGCGCCCCGGCACACCGCCGCCGGGGTGCCGGTACTGCCCCAGGTGTGCGGTGATACCCGGGCGATCCGGATCGGAAGCGTCGTCAGCCCGGCGGGGCTGCAGGTCCGCGAGGTGCTGGGCACGGTGGGGGCACAGGTCTGGTTCACAGCGAGCGAGGACCCTACGGAGGTCCATGTCTGGTGCTACGACCCCTCCCGCGAGCCGGGCTTCGTGAGGCTGAGTGAGGGACCGGGCGTGCACACGGCCGCCGTCGGCGGGGACACCGTCGTCCTCGACAGCAGGACGGAGGACGGCCAGACCGTGACCGTGTTGCACGGCGGGCAGCCGTCCGGACGGATCGGCGTCCTCACCGAGGAGCCACTGGTCACCCCGCAGCCCGTCCATCTCGCCCTCGGTGAGCGCGAGTTGCGCAGCCGTCTGCACCTGCCGTCCTGGTACGCGCCGGGCGGCAGGCTGCCGGTCCTGCTCTTCCCGTACGCCGGACCCGGCATGCAGGTCGTGACCAGGGCGCGCGCCTGGTACACCGCCGTGGGCCAGTGGTTCGCGGAGCAGGGCTTCGCCGTACTGGCCACGGACGGGCGCGGCACCCCCGGGCGCGGTGTCGCGTGGGAGCGGGGCATCGTCGGGGACCGGCTGGGGCCCGTGCTGGAGGACCAGATCGACGCGCTGCACGCGGCTGCGGAGCGGTACGACGCGCTGGACCTGGGGCGAGTGGCCATCCGGGGCTGGTCGTTCAGCGGGTACCTGGCCGCGGGCGCCGTGCTGCACCGGCCCGATGTGTTCCACGCGGCGGTCGCGGGAGCACCGCCCGTCGACCGACGGCTGTACGACACGTACTGGGAGGAGCGGTACCTCGGCCATCCGGACGTCCGGCCCGAAGGGTACGAGCGCTCCTCCCTGCTCCCCCACGCCCACCGGCTGACCCGGCCCCTGATGCTGGTGCACGGGCTGGCCGACGACAACGTGGCCCCGGCCCACACCCTCCGGCTGTCCGCCGCGCTGCTCGCCGCCGGCCGGCCGCACACCGTGCTCCCGCTGCCCACGGGGCACCTGGTGACCGGGGAAGGGGTGGCGGACAAGCTCCTGCTGCTGGAACTCGACTTCTTCAAGCGGTCGTTGAAGATCTGAGCACCAGAGGTGGCGGGTGCCGCGCGGACGAACGCCAAGGTCGCGGGCGCCGTGCGGACGAACGCCAAGGTCGCGGGCGCCGTGCGGACGGACGCCAAGGTCGCGGTCAGGTTCGCGGCGCGGGCCCGGCCTGTTTCCAGCTCGCCAGTACGTCCTCGGTCGAGGTGACCGTGGCGACGAGCGCGAGCGTATTGCGGATCATCGCGGGGGTGTAGTCGGCGGGCACCCCCGCGATGGCGTCCGCGGGCACGACCACCGTGTAACCGAGATTGACCGCGTCGAACACCGCGTTGGGGATGGCCACATTCGCCGAGACGCCGGTGACGATCAGCGTGCGGCAGCCCAGATTCCGCAGCAGCGCGTCGACGTCCGTACCGGCGAGCGGCGACAGGCCGTGCAGCCGTCGTACGACGAGGTCCTCGTCCGCCACCGCCACGGGCTCGGCGACGCGGACCGCCTTCGTGCCCGTGTGCTGCTGGACGGGCAGGCGTCCGGCCGCCTTGAAGAGGCGGGCGTTGCGGTTGGCGCCGCGCCCGTCGGGACGCCGCTCCGCCACCGCGTGCATCACCTGCACACCGGTCTCGTGTGCGCGGGCGACCAGCCGGGCGACGTTCGCCAGGGCTCCCGACGCCCTTGCCTCCTCGGCCAGTTCGGGCAGCGCGCTGTCCCGGCCGACGACGCCCTCCTGGCACTCGACGGTGAGCAGTACCGCCGTGGCGGGATCGAGCTGCTGCGCGAGCTGTTCCAACGACGGCATGGGTCCCTCGTCTCTCGTGACGGCCGCCCACCGGGCCGGGGCGCGTGAGGCTAACCCCCATTGCGTCATGAGGGAAGAGACTCCATGATTCCTGACACACCGTCAGACACAAGCACCCCGGGCACGCCGGCGCCGGACTCGGACGCCGGACAGGCACCGGGCACGCGGAGGAGACGCCCATGACCGTCGCACAGCGCAGAGGCCGCCGGATCATGATGACGGACGCGGAGCGCGACACCTTCCTCGCCGAGCAGCGCACCTGCCGGGTGGCCACCGTCTCGGCCGACGGACGGCCGCACATCGGCGCGCTCTGGTTCCTCTGGGACGGCACGTCGCTCTGGCTGTACTCCCTGACCCGCAGCCGCCGCTGGTCACAGCTGTCGGCCGATCCGCGTCTGGCCGTCGTCGTCGACGACGGCGAGGAGTACGGCGAACTGCGCGGCGTGGAACTCTCGGGCACCGCCGTCTTCGTCGGCGAGGCACCCCGCACGGGCGAGCAGTGCTCCGAACTCGACGCCCCGGAGCGCCTGTTCGCGCGGAAGAACTTCGGCATGGACGTCATGCCGTACGACGGAAGGCACGCCTGGCTGCGGCTGACCCCGGACGCCGTCGTCTCCTGGGACTTCCGCAAGCTCACTCAGCTCGGCTGACCGCCCAGCGCCTGCCCGGCCTCGTACAGCGCGTCCACCGCCGCCCTGATGGACGGCCTGCGGTCGGCGTCGGCGCGCCAGACCGCGTACACGTGCCGCCGCAGCGCGTCCCGTACGGGAACGGCGCGCACCCCCTCGGGCAACGGGCCGCGCCCGAGCCTCGGCGCCACGCCGACGCCGAGGCCCGCCTCGATCAGCGCCAGCTGGGTGGGGTGCTCACCCGCGACATGGGAGATCTTCGGCTCGAACCCCTTGCCGCCCAGGGTGAGCATCAGCCATTCACGGCAGAACTCACCCTCCGGCCAGGTGATCCACTCGTCCTGCGCGAACTCCTCCAGGTCCACCACCGCCGAGCCGGCCAGCGGATGGCGGGCGGGGACCGCGAGGTCGGCGATGTCGTCGAAGAGGTCGCGCTTCGCCATCCCCTCCGGCATCGGCGTCGGTTTGTTGTACCAGTCGAGGACCACGGCCACGTCGAGATCCCCGCGCACCACACCGCGCACCCCGTCCTCACCCTCCAGCTCCTGCGAGCAGACGGTCAGTTGCGGGTGCCGGTCGCGGAGCGCGGTGAGCACGGCGGGGAGGAGGCCCCGGGCGGCCGTGGGGAAGGCGGAGATCCGCAGCTCCCCCACGACCCGGCCGCGCTGTGCCTCCAGATCGGACTGAGCGAGCTCCACCTGGGACAGGATCCGCGCGGCGTGGTCGGCCAGGAGCCGCCCCGCGTCGGTGAGCCGCACCCCCCGGCCGTTCTTGGCGAGCAGCGGCTGCCCGGCCTCCCGCTCCAGCTTGGCCAGTTGCTGGGAGACCGCAGACGTGGTCACGTGCAGCCCGTCGGCCGCCCCGCTCACCGAGCCGTGCCGGGCCACGGCATCGAGAGTACGCAAACGCTCCAGATTCAACATGTAAGCAATGCTAATCGAATCACTCCACACAGTCTCGCTTGTGCTAAGAAATTGATCGCGCCAGAGTGGTGCGCATGAGCATCGCGACTCCGCCCAGGACCGTGTCAGCGCCGGTCATCGCACCGCCCTCCGCCACGCGCCGCCCCGCCGTCGACTGGCGCGTCCGCTTCGCCGCGCTCTCGCTCATCTGGGGATTCAGTTTCCTGCTGATCAAGGTGGGCACCCACGGCTACGCCCCGTTCCAGGTCACCTTCGGCCGGCTGTTCTTCGGCACGGCCGTGCTCGCCGCGGCCATCGTCGTCAAGCGCGAACGGCTGCCCCGCGGCGGGCGCACCTGGGCGCATCTCGGTGTGGCCGCGCTCCTGCTCAACGCCGCACCGTTCTCGCTCTTCGCCTACGCGGAGCAGACCGCCCCCTCGACGCTCGCCGGGATCTGCAACGCCACCTCGCCGCTCTGGGGGATGGCACTGTCCCTGGTCGCGCTCTCCGAGGACCGTCCCACCCGGCGCCGGGTCGCCGGGCTCGGCCTCGGGTTCCTCGGCGTGCTGACCGTGCTGGGCGTCTGGCAGGGCTTCTCCGGACTGGATCTCCGGGGCACCGCGATGGCCCTGCTGGCCTCGCTCTGCTACCCGATCGGCTGGATCTACGTACGGCGCACGCTGGCCGGTACGGGAAGCTCCAACCTCGCGGTCACCGGCTCCCAGCTCTTCGTCGCGACCGCCCAACTGGCCGTGGTCACCCCGATGTTCACGTCGGCGCCGACCTCGTTCCCGGTGGCTCCCCTGCTCGCGGTGGCGGCGCTCGGGGCGCTCGGCACGGGTGTCGCCCTGCTGCTGCAGTACGGCCTGGTGGCCGAAGTCGGCCCGACGACCGCCCAGATGGTCACCTACTTCATCCCGGTGATCGCCACGGCGGCCGGCGCGGTGCTGCTCGGCGAGAGCCTCAGCTGGAACACGCCGGTCGGCGCCCTCGTCGTCGTCGCGGGAGCGGCACTCACCCAGAGCCGCCCGCGCAGGCCCGGCCGGGCCTCCACCACGGATCAGTCGTAACGCCTGCCGGGTGCGGTCCCGGCCGCTGACGCGACGGCGTCGGCGGCCGGGCCGATGTCGTCCGGAGTCAGCGTGGAGACCGTGAGACGCACTCCGGGAGGTGCGGCCATCCGGAAGCGCGCCCCGGGGGCGACGGCCCAGCCCGCGTGCAGCAGCCGGGCCACCGCCCCGGTCTCGTCGGGTACCGGCACCCACACATTCATCCCGCTGCGGCCGTGCGCCGCGACGCCCCGCTCGCGCAGCGCCCGTACGAGCGCGTCCCTGCGCAGCCCGTACGCCCGGGAGACCTCGGCGACATCGACCGCCCCCGACGTCCACAGCTGCACGACCGCGTACTGCAACAGCCTGCTGACCCACCCCGGGCCGAGCCGCTGGCGGCCCCGCACCCGGTCCACGGTGACGGGGTCCGCGGTCAGTACGGCGAGCCGCAGGTCGGGACCGTAGGCCTTGGAAGTCGACCGCACGAACGCCCAGTTGTCCGTGCAGCCCGCCAGCGGATGCAGCGGCAGGTCCACGATGCCGTGGCCGTGGTCGTCCTCGATGAGCAGCACGTCCGGGTGGTCCCGGAGGACGGCGCGGAGCTGCCGCGCACGGGCGGCGCCGACTGCGGCACCCGTCGGATTCTGCGCGCGGGCGGTGACCACGATCGCGCGGGCACCCTCCCGCAGCGCGCGTTCCGCCTCCTCGGGCAGCGGGCCGTCGTCGTCGAGGGCCATCGGAACGGCGCGCAGCCCCAGCGCCGGGACCAGATCCAGCAGAGCGCCCCAGCCCGGGTCCTCGATGGCGACGGCGTCACCCGGCTTGAGACGGGTGGCCAGGACGCGCTCGATCGCGTCGAGCGACCCGGAGAGTACGGCGACCGGGCCGTCCGGCACCCCGTCGGCGACGAACGCGGCACGGGCGAGCCGTGCCAGCTCCGGCTCGACGGCCTCCTGTCCGTACAGCACGGGCTCCTGGTCGCTGCGCGCCGCCGCTGCCGCCAGGGCCGGGGCGAGCGGGGGGAGCAGAGCCCGGTCGGGATTGCCCGCCGCGACGTCCCGCACCCCGGCAGGGATCTCGATCCGGATCGATTCACGCGCCGTACTGGCGGGCCGGGGGCGCACCCGGCTGCCCCGGCGCCCTGCCGTCTCGATCACCCCGCGGTCGCGCAGCAGCCGGTACGCCGAGGCGACGGTGTTCGGGTTCACCCCGAGATCGGTCGCCAACTCCCTTAGCGGGGGCAGCGGTTGGCCCGGAGCGAGCACACCGGCACCGATCGCGCGCTCCACGCTCGCAGCAATGTCCATTGCACGGTGACCTTCGATCCCATATTCTCCTAGCACAAAGCCAACTATGCACTAGTGCAATAAAGAACGCAAGGGAGAACGTCATGCCGGAGCTTTCCTCCTACCGGCCCACCGAGCGCACCGTCCCCACCCGTTCGCGGGAGCGCGCCTCGTACGACCGCGAACTGGTTCACTCCGTACTCGACGAGGGCTACGTCTGCCACCTCGGCTTCATCCGCGACGGCGCTCCCGTCGTACTGCCCACGCTGTACGCGCGGCGGGACGAGCGCCTGTACATCCACGGTTCGACCGGGTCGCGCCCGCTGCGGGCGGCCGGGGCGCCCGACCCGGGCCTCGCCGTCTGTCTGACCGTCACCCATGTCGACGGTCTGGTACTGGCGCGCTCCGCCTTCCACCACTCGATCAACTACCGCTCCGTGGTGGTCCACGGCACGGCCTACCAGGTCACCGACCCGGAGGAGCAGCGCACCGCGCTCGACACGATCGTCGACCACGTCGTCCCCGGCCGCTCCGCCGACTCACGCCCGGCCGACGCGAAGGAACTCGCCGCGACCGCCGTGGTCCGCCTCGACCTCGACGAGGTCTCGGTCAAGATCCGCACCGGCGACCCCAACGACGAGCCCGCGGACCTCTCGCTGCCGCACTGGGCGGGCGTGGTGCCGTTGGCCCGCGGCTACGGCGCGCCCGTCCCGTCCGGAGACCTCGACCCGGCCGTCGCACTGCCCGGGTACCTCAGGTAGGAACGCGGGCGCTCCCGCAGCCGCGGGCGCTCCTCGGGAATGCCGTCAGACCGGGAACGACTGACGGCGGGCCAGGGACGCCGCCCGCATCTCCCCGTACGCGAGTCCGGCGACCGCGGCGAGCAGCAGCAGGGTGCCGGACACGGTGGCCGCCGTGAGCGGCTCACCCAGCAGCGAGACGGCGATCACCGCCGCGCTCACCGGCTCGATGAGCATGATCACCGAGACGGTGGCCGACCGGACCACGGCGGCCCCCGCGAAGTAGAGGGCGTAGGCGAGAGCCGTGGGGACGACCGCCACGTACGCCAGCAGCCCGGCCACCGTGCCCAGTTCGACGGTGTGCGGCAGCAGCCCCTCGACCACGGCGAGCGGCAGCAGGCAGAGCGTGCCGACCGCGAGTGACCAGGTGGTCGTCGACAGCGGGTCACCGCCGCCGTCCCGGCCGAGGCGGCGCGTCAGCAGGGTCATGACCGCGTATCCGGCGGCCGAGAGCAGGGCCCAGCCGACACCGGCCGGGCGCACGGCCCCGCCTCCGCTGCCCAGGACCAGCACCACGAGGCCGCCCAGCGCGCCCGCGACGGCGATGATCCCGCCGGCCCCCAGCCGCTCCCCCATCGTCAGCCCCGCGCCGACGGCGATGAGCACGGGCCCGGCGCCGAGTGTGACGACGGTGGCCACCGCGAGTCCGGTGTCCTGGACGGCCGCGAAGTAGGCGGCCTGGAAGAGCGTGAACGCGGTCCCGGTGGCCGCGATGCGCAGGACCAGGCGTGCGCGTGGTTCGGCGGGCCCGGTCACCGTGCGCGGGCGGCGCAGCGCCTGCACGGCGAGCAGCACCACGAGCCCGCCCGCGCAGCGCCAGAAGGTCAGGGAGACGGGTCCGAGATCGCTGGCCCGGTAGAGCAGCGAGGCAGCCGCCCCGGCTGTCCCCCAGGCCGCTCCGGCGATGGTCAGATAGGTGAGGCTCCGCCCGACGGACAGGCAGGGAGCAGCATTCGACCGAGATGTCACGTACTTCTCCACGTGAAAGACAGGGGTGGTGGTCGCTGAACTCCGCACGCGGGCAGCGACGAACCGCTCGGGAACACCCCGAGCCCGGTCTACGTCAGAGAGTGCAGCCGCCCGCGCTAAGCGGCGGGGGGCGGAAGGACGGTGAGATGCATGCGGGCAGTGTAGTGCTCTTCGACCCACTGGATCCGGCCGGTAGTTCTACGTCCGGTCGGTCCGGGACGCCGTCGGTCCGACGGGCAACTCGGTCGTCCCCGCAGGAGATCCACCGGCCACCGGCCCCGAAGGCGCCTTCGGCGCGGACGACTGCGCGATGAACGCGCCGAACAGCACCACTGCCCCGCCGATGATCTGCGGCGCGGAGAGATGCTCGCCGAGCAGCACCCAGGCGAGGACGGTCGCGATGACCGCCTCCAGGCAGGCCACCACCCCCGCCACCTGCGGGGAGAGCCTGCGCACCGAGACCACCCCGAAGACGTACGCGACGACGGTGGCGATCAGCACGATCCAGCCGAGCAGCAGCCAGGCGGGAACCGCCGTGCCGTTCATGTCCGCACGGCCCGCGAGCAGCGACCAGTCCATCTGCCACGGCCGGGCGACCGCCGTCAACAGGGCGGTGCCGACGAGCAGTCCGTAGGCGATGACACCCAGCGGGTCGACCCGGTTCTCGCCGTCGCCGCCGTGGTCGGACAGCACGAAGTAGCCGACCTGGCAGCAGGCCGCCCCCAGGGCGAGCAACAGCCCGACGGCATCGAAACTCAGCCCCGACCAGACCTCCACGACGCAGGCGAGACCGCCGACGGCGAGCACCACACCGACGGCCGCGGCACGCGTCACCGGCCTGCGCTGGACGAACCTGACCCAGCCCAGCACGAGGGCGGGCGCAAGGTATTCGATGAGCAGGGCGACACCCACCGGGATGCGGGAGAGCGCGGCGAAGTAGCAGGCCTGCACACCCGCGACCGCGAACAGCCCGAACCCGAGGAGCAACGCGGGCCTGCGCCGTACGAGATCCCGGCGGCGCCAGGCGACAGGCAGCATCACCAGGGCGGCCCCGGCCACCCGCAGCCACACGACGTGCAGCGGGTCGAGCCCCGCTTCGATCAGCGGCTTGGCCGCGACACCTGACCCACCGAATGCGAAGGCCGACACCAGGGCGAGTCCCAGGCCGACGCTCTTCCCCTGAGACGCGTGCATCGGCACATCATGACAGGTGGGGTCAGGAGCGTCACCACCGATGCGCCTGTCAGGTTCCGCCCTTGATGTGGACGTCAGGTTTCGCCCTTGATGTGGGCGTCAGGTTTCGCCCTTGCCGAGCCGCCCCGCCAGCACCTCCGCGTCCACCCCTGCCCGGCCCAGCACCTCGACGGCACGGCAGTCCCGGTCGCTCGCGAGCGCGGCCAGCAGATCAAGGCCGCTCACCTGCCGGTCCCCACGCGTCCCGGCGCGCTCCAGTGCGCCCTCCATCGCCACGACCGCTGCGGGCGACCACCCCGCCACACCGGATTCGGCCACCACGGGAACCGCACCCGAGTCCTCCACCGAACCCTGCCAGCGCAGCCCGTAACCAATACTGCGCTGGACGAGATAGCCCAGCACCTTGGCAACCTGCGGGCCGCCGTCGAAGGCGGCCCGCACCGCGGGATCCGTTTCGATCACCGAATGCAGCAGGTGGGCCGTGTCGATCTGGTGGTCGCCGTCCCGCAGCGCACGTCGACGTGCACCTGCCACGACCGTCGCCAGCTCCACGGTGAGTCCGGCTTCGATGTCGGCACGGGACGGGGCGGGCTGGTCATCCGGCCGGGTAGGGCTATGCACATCTTCCAGCTCACCAGACTCCTCCGCGCGGAACATCCCCGGCGGGAAGCATTTGGGCATCCGACAGAAGTTGGGCACGGGCTCCCGAGCCATCCTCCTTACGGATGAGATGGCGATTTCACGCCAAAGAGGTGCGCGCCGCCTTGCCACGCTCCCCCTCGCAACCACGACCCGCCCGAATCCGTCTCACTTCGACAGGACCCCAGGCCCACCACGAGACGGAGGAAACTTGCCCCTGTGGATGGTCGCGCTGCTCGCCAGGGACGGAATGCAGTACGTGTACCGGGTCTACGCCCCGCACGACGCGCTGCCCGGCGATCTCTTCTGGGCAGCTTTCCACTGCCATGACGAGAGCGCACGCCCCCGGGCCTCCGACTGGTTCGATTCCGCCGAGATCTGGCAGATCTGACGCTTCATCAGTATTGAATGTTCTCGGCCCAGCGGCTACGTTCCGCGACATCGCAACCCGACGAGAAGGGGTGGTCGCATGGCCGAAGTCAGCGCCGAGGCTCGGATCGAAGCACCGGCCGAGAAGGTGTGGACCCAGCTGACCGACTTCAGCTCGTACGGCGAGTGGAACGCCACACACACCAGCTTCCCCAAGGGCGGCCCGGCCGAGCTCGCGGTCGGGGCCACCTACGAGGAGAACATGAAACTGATGGGCTTCCCCGCGGAGGTGAACTGGACGGTCGACCAGCTGGAAACCACGGCGCTGCTGGTCACCCGTGGCAAGGGACCGATGGGCGTCAACCTCGCGATGCGCTACTCGCTCACGGCGGACGGCGACGCGACCCTGGTCCGCATCGACGGAGAGTTCACCGGCGCGGCCGTGTCGCTGATGGCGGGCAAGCTCAAGGATTCGGCGACCGCCGCGCTCCACGAGTCGCTGCGCAAACTCGCCGGACTGGTCACCTGACCGCTCGACCCCGCACGGCGGATGGCGCCCCACGGATCTCCGTGGGGCGCCATCCGCGTACCGGCATCCGCCGGGTGGGGCCGGGCCGGCCCCGTACGGGCATCCGCCGGGTAGGGCCGGGCCGGCCGATTCAGTCCTCGTCGGCCAGGATCAGATAGAGCTTCTTCCGGGACTCCCCGATGACGGCCATCGCCTTCTTGCGCTGCTCGGGCGTACCGGTCCTCCAGACCTGACCGAACGCCTCCATCAGACCGAATCCGGCCTGCCGGACCTCGTTCATCGTCTCCCAGTCGCCACCGCGCCCCGCCGCGTCCTCCCAGGGGGCGTCGGGCCCCTCGTCGGCCGCCGTGCGCCCGGACCCGGTGAGCGTGAACAGCTTCTTGCCGCCCTCGCTCTCGCTGGTGATCAGCCCCTCGTCCTCGAGCAGCTGAAGCGTCGGATAGACGGAACCGGGACTGGGGCGCCAGGCCCCGCCACTGCGCTCGCCGATCTCCTGAATCATTTCGTAGCCGTGCATGGCCCGGTCCTTGAGCAGAGCCAGGATCGACGCACGCACGTCACCGCGGCGCGCCCTGCCCCTGGGTCCGCCCCTGCCGCCGCGCCCGCCGAAAGGGCCGCCGAACGGAGGGCCGAACGGACCGAAGGCCCCCCGACGCCCTTCGAAGTCACCCCGACCCTGATGGCCGGGGCCGCCGTTTCCATGTCCATGGGAACGCATCGCGCTCACTTCCTTCCATCGTTGATCTGTCGCGATGCGTCAACGATATATCGGAACTGTTCTTTTAGCAATGCACTCGAAACCGCTGTCCTGTGACAGCGAATCTCGTTCGATTGCCACTGAACTTTGACCACCGGTACGTTCCTGCCACCGAACTTTGACCGTTGAGGTTGGAGGCGTGGTGGGGGCATCGGCTCAGGCGTACGGGGATCCGGCGTTATCTGCCTTTGAGCTGGACTTTCTTGAGTCTGGTGGGCGTCGTCGCGGGCCGTTGGGCCAGTTGTGGAGTACGCGGTTTGAGGGCGTTCAGCCGGTACGTGAGTTCCGGTGGGCGAAGGGTGGGGAGAGCTTCCCGGGCTGGTACTTCGCGGCGACGACCAGCGGTCACGTGGGCTACGAGTCGTGGCTGGAGCGGGACTGTTTGATCTTGCTGGACCGTGATCCGAGGGTTACCGGGATCGCCTCGCAGCCGTTCTGGTTGCACTGGCAGGACGGTCCTGCACTGCGTCGCCATGCGCCTGACTACTTCGTACGCCTTGCTGACGGGCGGGCCAGGGTGGTCGATGTCCGGTCCGCGGACCGGCTGGACGAACGAACCGGAGAGGCGTTCGCGGCGACGCGTCGGGCCTGTGAGGCGGTGGGCTGGGAGTTTGCGTGGATGGGCACGCCCGAGCCGGTGTTCATGGCGAACTTGCGCTGGCTGGCCCGCTACCGGCGGACCCGCTCGGGACGCCCGGAGGGGGTGGCGGCCTCGCTGGTGGAGGTCTTCGAGGAGCCGCTGCCGTTGTGGTCGGGAGCCGGCAGGGTGGGCGATCGGCTGCAGGTCCTGCCGGTCCTGTTTCATCTGCTGTGGTCCGGACGGCTGGGCACGGACCTGGAGTCCGCGGTGCTGGGGGCGGACAGCCTCGTCTGGACAGAAGGGCGGGCGGCATGGGCAGGATGAAGCGGCCGGGTCGGGTCGCGGTCGGTGACCGGGTGCGGTTCGAGGGCCAGATCCGCGGAGTGCTCGCCGTTGCCGCCCAGGCGGTGACGCTGGCGGAGGGCGAAGAGCCGTATCGGGTCGTGCCGTTGCTCGAGTTGTTCGCGGCAGCCGATTTCAAGGTCGTGGACAGCCCGGTTCGGATGCCGTTGCCGGCGGCCTCGCTGCTGGAGGCATTTCCCGCCCGGGAGGTGGAGAGGGCTCTGTGGTGGGAGGGCCACATCCTGGAGGTGCTGCACGGGCTGCCGCCCGGAGCGGAGCCCGGTACGGCGGTCCGGCCTGAGTACGGGCCGGAGCGGTCCTTGACCGCCCGGCAGCGGGCAAAGGCCGCTGAGCTGACTGCCGCTGGTCACAAGGTCTCTGCCAGTACGGTCGCCCACCGTCGGCGTCGCTACCAGGAACGCGGGGTGCTGGGCCTGGCCGATCACCGGCCGGTCCGCAGGACGGCCGAGTTCGGGGAGGTCGACGATGCGGTGGTGGCCGCGATGCGGCAGGCGATCAAGGAAGCGGTGGACGCCTCAACCCGCACGGGGACGTTCATTTTGTGGCGGACCGGCGAGATCCTCAAGGAAGCACCTGGTGGGCAGGGAGTTGGGCTTCCCTCGCAGCGGACGCTCTACCGGCTGCTGGCGAAGCTGACTTCGGGCACTCACACGTCCGGCTCGGCGGTGACCCGCAGGTCCAGGGCCCACGGGGCCACGACGCCGCACGGTGAACTGCCCGTGTTCGCACCGGGCGAGGTCATGCAGATCGACTCCACCTCGCTGGATGTGCTGGTCCTGCTCGACAACGGCGTCACGGGCAGAGTCGAGCTCACCGCCATGATCGATGTCGCCACTAGGACGCTGACAGCGGCGGTGCTGCGGCCGACCACGAAAGCCGTGGATGCCAGCGTGCTGCTGGCCCGCACCGTCACTCCCGAACTGATGCGGCCGGGCTGGGCGGACGCGCTCAGGATGTCCCGCTCGGTGTTGCCGCACCGCAGGCTCCTGGCCCTGGACGAGCGTCTGGCCCATGCGGCGGCCCGGCCGGTGATCGTCCCGGCGGTCATCGTCTGTGATCACGGCAAGGCCTTCCTCTCCCGCAACTTCATCTCCTCCTGCCGGTTCTTGGAGATCGAAGTGCAGCCGGCCCATCAGTGCTCGCCCTTCGAGAAGGGGCATATCGAGAAGATGCTGGGCTCGGTGGCCACGCTGTTCGCACAGTTCCTGCCCACCTACACCGGCCGCAGCGTCGAACACCGCGGCCGGCACCTGGAACGCGAACGGGTGTGGTCGCTGCTGGAGTTGCAGGAGCTGCTGGACGAGTGGATCGTCGCGAAGTGGCAGAACCGCAAGCACGACGGTCTGCGCGATCCGGTCCACCCGGGCCGGCTGTTCACGCCGAACGAGAAGTACGCCGCCTTGGTGGAGGCCTGCGGCTACGTCCCAGTCGCACTCAGCGGCGACGACTACGTCGAACTCCTGCCCGCGGAATGGCGGGTGGTCAACGACTACGGCATCCGGATCAAGAACCGCACCTACGACAGCCGGGCGTTGGGGCCGATGCGCCGCCAGAACTCCGGGGTCCGGGCGAAACGCGGCCTCTGGGAGGTCCACCGCGACCCCTACGACGTCTCCCGGATCTGGGTACGCAACCACCGCGGTGACAACGAGTGGGTCCCGGCCACCTGGAAGTTCCTCAACCGGGCACCGATTCCCTTCGGCGACCTGGCCTGGGACCACGTCAGCCACCAGCTGCCCCGCGCCACCCGAGGCGGAGATCGCCGACGCGGTCGCCGCCCTGCTCACCCGAGCCCACGGCGGCCCGCAGACCGAGCAGGGACCGGGGCCCGGCAAACGCGACCGGCGGGTGGCGGCCCGCACGAAAGCCGCAGGCCCGCTCACCCCGGCATCCGTTACCGGTGCTCAGGCGGAGCCAGAGGACGAAGCGGACGAGAGCGAGGAGTCGGTGGCCGAGGTGATCCCGCTCGGACTGTTCGACCCGCTGGAAGACCCCTGGAAGCGCTCATGACGGCATCGTCCGCGCTGCCCCAGGACTCCCAGCGGCACTTGACCACGATCGACGGCTGGCGCCGCTTCGTCGAAGGGCCACCGGGTCCGCCGCCCCGGCTGACCGACGCTCAGTACGACGCGCTGGGCGAGGCCGGCCAGGCGGCCTTCGACGAGGCCCGTCTTGACCATCACGGCCGTCTTCTGGTGGTCGCCACCTCCGTCGTCCGGCACACCGTCGCCACCGGACGCCGCCTGGTCGTGCTGAACCGGCACGCGATCAGTGCCCGCCGGGGCCTGATCGTCTCCGGCCCCGCCGGCACCGGGAAGACCATCGCGATCACCCAGCTCGGTCTGTCCCACGAACTGCTGGACCGGGCCCGGCACCCCACCGCCACCGACCGCAAGCCGGTCATCTACATCACCGTCCCGCCCGCCGCGACCCCTCGCATGATCGCGGCCGAGTTCGCCCGTTTCCTCGGGCTGCCGGTGATGGCCCGCATGAACATCACCGACCTCATCGAGTCCGTCGTCGGTGTCTGCACCGACGCCCGCACCGGCATGATCCTGGTCGACGAACTCCACAACATCTCGCTCACCACCCAGCACGGCGCCGAAGTCGCCGACACCCTCAAGTACTTCTCCGAGCGGATCCCCGCGACGTTCATCTACGCGGGCATCGACATCGAGCACGGCAGCCTGCTGACCGGCACCCGCGGGGCCCAGATCGCCGGCCGTTTCACCCTGATCCCCACCCACCCCTTCCCTTACAACAGTGAGTGGCGGGGCCTGGTCGCCACCATGGAGAAGACCCTCGCCCTGCGGCGGCACCGGCCCGGCACCCTGGCGAGACTGGACCGCTACCTGCACGACCGCACCGGCGGCATGATCGGCGCCCTCTCCCACCAGATCCGCGGAGCCGCGATCGACGCGATTTTCAATGACACCGAGAAGATCACCAAAGCCGGGCTGAAGGCCGTCCCACTGGACGTCGCCGCCGAATCGCCTCACTTCCGCGGGCCAAGGTCCTCCCGATGACTCACGAGAACGTCCGCGTCCTGCCCTTCCAGGTCCGGCCCCGGTCCGGCGAAGGCATCCGGTCCTTCATCGTCCGCCTGGCACACGCCAACCATCTTCCGCCCCGCTACCTGCGGACCTACCTCTGCGAACCGCCCGAACATCTCGGTCTTCCCAGCTGGACACGGCTGGCCGCCGCGACCGGCCGCGCCCCGGAGACGCTGGTGGCCACCCTGGAAACGAGGCGCTGCCTGGAGTGCGACGCGGAGATACCGCCCTCCGACGTCATCGGCCGCCAGGTCCTGCGCTGTTCCCAGGCCTGCCGCGAGAAGGCATACCGGAAACGGCATCCGCGGGCTCCAGTTCAGAAGGCCCCCTGCAGAGAGTGCGGCAAGAGCATGAAGATCCAGCCCGGACAGCGTTATCGCCTGTGTTCATCCGCCTGCCGACGGGCCAACTACCTCAAACATGAAGAAAAGTGGTTGGCCGAAGCAGACCCGGCTGATCCATCCGGACCGCGCATCTGCCCCGTCTGCGACGGCCCGATGTTCTCGGCAGCACGCCGGACATGCTCAGACCGATGCCGCCAGCGAGCACGTCGCCAACAGCTCAGGCAGCCTCCCGCGAACCCACCTTCTCCACCGCCGGTGTCATCGCCGACACCACAGCCCGCACCACCACCCCAGCCACCCGAACCAGCCCCCACGGCATCAACGAGGCC
Source organism: Streptomyces sp. NBC_01267 (assembly GCF_036241575.1). Lineage (NCBI taxonomy): Bacteria > Bacillati > Actinomycetota > Actinomycetes > Kitasatosporales > Streptomycetaceae > Streptomyces > Streptomyces sp. NBC_01267. The sequence goes on from NZ_CP108455.1 coordinate 982,751, forward strand.
CTGCGAGACCTGCGGAGAACCACTACCAGCAGGGCCCTGCCAGCAACAACGCCGGACGTGCTCACAGCGCTGCCGCCAGAAGGCATACCGGCAGCGGAAGGCCCAACTGGCCCCGCCTAGGCTGGCGCGGTGACTGATGAGCAGAAACGGGTGCAGCCGTCGGGAGTGTGGGCCACGGCGGTGGGGGTGGCCCGGGTGCGGGCGCTGGAGACCGAGCGGGAGAACGCGCTGTTCCGCGACCCACTGGCACAGGCCTTCGCCACCGCCGGCGGCCTATGGCCCTCCTCGCCGCCGCTGCCCGATGACGAGGCCGCGCGCCGCCGTCGACTGGCCGTGGCGTTCTCCATCGTCATCAGGACGAAGTTCCTCGACGACCTGTTGCAGCAGGCCTCCGCGTCCGGGGTCCGGCAGGTCGTGCTGCTCGGCGCCGGCATGGACAGCCGGGCCTTCCGGATCGACTGGCCAGAGGGCACCCGACTGTTCGAGGTCGACACCGCCGCGCCACTGGACTTCAAGGCTTCGGTGCTGCGCCAGGAGCAGGCCGTCCCACACTGCGAGCGGATCACCGTCGCGGTGGATCTGCGGGAGGACTGGCCAGGCGCGCTGGCCGCCGCAGGGCACGACCCGGCGGTGCCGACCGCGTGGATCGCCGAAGGACTGCTGATCTATCTGCCCGAGGACGCGGTGGAGCTGCTGCTGGCCCGGATCAGCGCGCAGTCGGCAGCAGGCAGCCGGATGGGGCTGACGTTGGGCTCGCGCGGCGTGATCGAGCGCTTCGGCGCGGACGCCGTGCCGGAATCGGCGGCGTCCATGTGGGTCTCGGAGATGCCCGACGACCCGGTGGGCTGGCTGGCCGGGCACGGCTGGGAGGCCAGCAGCCACACCCTGCGCGAACGCGCTGCCGCCTACGGCCGCCCGATCAGCACCCCGCCGCAGCGCGAGGAGCGGCCCGGCGGACTGATCTCGGCGGTCCGCTGGTAAAGCGCCTCCAGGCGGTCAAACTTCAGTGGCAATCGGTCAAGGTTCACTGTCACAGGACAACCGCATACGGTCGGTGACCTGTGTCAATGGGTGTTCATCGATTGCCGGCGAAGGCCGATCGATTGACTTCTGTGCCATTCAGGGATGACTGTCTGCGGGGTTCGTGACAGTGGAGGATGACCGCAGACGGCGACGATCACTCTGCTCGACGGGTCTGTAGTGTGCGGCAATGACAAGAAGCGAGCGGCTCGCGGAGCAGTTGGATTGGTACTGGCGCAAGAACCTGCGGCCACGGCTGGACGGTCTTACTGACGAGGAGTACTTCTGGGAGCCGGTGCGCGGCTGCTGGAGCATCCGCCCACGTGGCACGTCGGCCGCACCGATGCTGGAAGGCTCGGAGGAATGGACGATGGACTCCGCGTCCCCTGCCCCGGTGCCGGCACCGGTGACCACGATTGCCTGGCGGCTGGCGCACATCATCGTCTCGTGCCTGGGCTATCGGGTCGGATGGCACTTCGGCGGCCAGGACGTCGACTCCCGGACATTCGCCTACGCGGGGACCGCTGACGAGGCGCTGGAACAGCTCGATGAGATGTACGGGAGATGGAACGCGGGGGTCCGCGAGCTCTCGGACGCCGACCTGGACAATCCGCCCACGGTGGGTCCCGAGCGGTTTCCCATGGAGAACAGGGTCCTGCACGTCAACAGGGAGCTGATCCATCACGGCGCCGAGATCTCCCTGCTGCGCGACCTCTACCGCTGGCAGGACGGAGCCGGACCGCACCGAATATGACTTTCGGCAACCGTCGATCGAGCTTCGGAGACTGGAGACTTACGTGGAGTCCGTGACGCTCCATGGCTGCTGCCGCTGATAGGCCTCACGATCTTCAACCGCCGTTCTGCCTTCCCTACGTTCTCCTTCGGGACAGGACAGCGTCATCTGCCGTCGCCGATATGCCTTCTGGCGACAGCGCTGACTAGCGTTGATCATCCTTCAGTGGCAATCGATCAGCGATCACTGGCACAGGTCAACGGTTCTTGGCCGACTTGGGTGCGTTCGGATCGCTGAAAGCCCGAGGCCACCTTGGTGTGACCGCCGCGGAACGGTGGGCGGCCAGGTCGGTCTCAGTCGTCCTCGGCCGTACCGGAGGAGAGGAGTCCGCAGTTGTCGAAGTTCATGCACCCGCAGGCCAGGCAGTCGGCGACCGCGTTCCGCAGAGCCTGGGTGTCCTCGATGAACTGGTCCAGCTCGGGGATCTTGCGTTCGGCGAGAGCACGCCATTGCCGGGTGGCACCACGGTCCGCGGCGCTGTCCAGCAGCCGGCGGATCTCGGACAGGGTGAAACCGGCTCGCTGCGCCATTTTGATCAGCGCGATCCGGCGCACGGTGCCGACCGGATAGACGCGTCGGCCCCCGACCCGCTCGGCGGGCGTCAGCAGGCCGACGCTCTCGTAGTAGCGCAAAGCCGAGGGCTGCATCCTGACCCGCCGTGCGAGGTCCCCGATGCCCAGCTTCCGCACTGGTGCCCCCTTGACTTCAAGCGCGCTTGAACCACCAGTCTGACGCGGTGACTCTCTCATCGGCAACGCGGCTGCTGCCACGGACATATCGGCCGCTGTTCACTCATCCTCCGTTCCGTCGGCTCCTCCCGGCCCTGGCGGCCTCCGACCTCGGTGACGGGATGAGCGTGGTCGCCGTGGCGTGGCTGGCCGTTCTGATCGCGCCTCCTGGCCGGTCCGGCCTGGTCGTCGGCGCTGCGGTCGCCGCGTACGCCCTTCCCGGGGCCGCTGGAGCGCTGCTCTTCGGCCGTTGGCTACGTCGACTCCCCGCCCAGCGGCTGCTGGCCGCGGACGCGTGGCTTCGCGCGGTACTTCTCGGCTGTGTGCCCGTGGCCTGGGCCACGGGGGTCCTGCACCCGGTGGTGTACCTCGTGCTCCTCGCCGGTTCGTCGGTGCTGCATGCCTGGGGAAGCGCGGGAAAGTACTCCCTGATCGCCCGGATACTTCCCCCCGGATCAGCGGCTGCCCGCGAACGCGCTGGTCAGCTCGTGCACCTCCGCGTCCGTCATCATCGGACCCGCGCTCGCCGGATTCCTGGCGACAGCCGTCAGCCCGGCCTGGATCCTCGGCCTCGACGCCGTGTCCTTCACCGTCCTCGCCGTACAGGTCGGCCGGCTGGGCAACGTGGCCGGGACGACAGCGACGGCTGCGCCCATCGGGTCCGGCCGATCGGCGGCCGGGCTGAACCTGCTGCGCGGGCAGCCGGAACTCCTGGGGATTCTCGCCCTGACGTGGTTCTTCAACTTCCTCTACGGACCGGTGGAGGTCGCACTCCCGTTGCACGTCACCGAAGACCTTCACTCCGGCGCGAACCTCCTCGGGCTGTACTGGACGCTCTTCGGAGTGGGTGCCGTTCTCGGTGCCCTGTCTGCCGGCGCCCTGCGCAGATTCCCGCTCCGGCCGGTCACCCTGGGCATCGTCGCCGGTTGGGGCCTGACGCTGGTGCCGTTCGGCCTGGGTGTTCCGGCGGGTGTCTCACTCGTCTGCTTCGCTCTGGGCGGTGTGGTCTACGGACCCTTCACCGCACTGTCCTTCACCCTGTTCCAGGACCGCACCCCGGCAGCTCTGCTGACCACGGTCCTGGCTGTCCGAAGCGCCGCCCTTCTCACCGCCGCGCCGGTGGGCACCGCGTTGGGCGGCCCTCTCACCGCCGCCATGGGCCCCCGGACGGTGCTGGCCGTTTCGGGAATCGCCACCATGGTGCTGGCCGTCGCCGGCGCCGCAGCGCGCGTGCGGGGAAGACGGCGGCCAGCTCCTCGGCCGGTCTGACGGGTGGTGGTTCAGGCGGTTCACGCCGTCAGCGGGCCGAAATCAGTCAACTTCCCGGCAATTGGCCTTGGTCCGAAGCGTTTCCCCGCACCTACGGTCGGGGCATGCGGATTCGAATCGTCGACGCCTTCACCGATCACCCCTTCACCGGCAACCCGGCCGGGGTCCTGCTCCTCGACTCCTTCCCGGACGACAGCTGGCTCCGACACGTGGCGGCGGAGGTGAACCTCTCCGAGACCGCCTTCGCCCACCCCCTGCCCGCCGGTGGCGAAGCCGACTGGGCGCTGCGCTGGTTCACCCCGGTCACCGAGGTCGACATGTGCGGTCATGCCACCCTGGCCACCGCGCATGTCCTGCACACCACAGGTGTCCTGAGCGGCACGGGCGCCGTGCCGGGCACGGTGCGCTTCGCGGCGCGCTGTGGTCTGCTCTCGGCGACGGCGCGGGAGGACGGCGCCATCACGCTGGACTTCCCCACCTCGCCGCTCACCCCTGAAGTGGTACCGGACGGCCTGGCCGAGGCGCTGGGTGCCCCGGTGGTCTCGGTCCGGGACACCGGACCGCACCTCGGGGATCTGCTCGTCGAGGTCGCCGACGAACAGACGGTCCGCTCCCTCTCGCCGGACCTCGCCGCGCTCGTGTCCCACTCCGAGCGGGGCATCATCACGACCGCCGCGGCCGAGGACCCCACCCGCGGATACGACTACGTCTCGCGCTGCTTCTTCCCCGGCGTCGGCATCGACGAGGATCCGGTGACCGGAAGCGCCCACACCGCGCTGGCCCCGTTCTGGTCTGCCAGGCTCGGGCGGAACGATCTCACCGGACTGCAGGCTTCGGCCCGCTCCGGCCTGGTACGCACCTCGGTACGCGGCGACCGCACCCTGCTCACCGGCGGTGCGGTGACCGTCATCGACGGCGAGCTGCTCGCCTGACCGGCAGCCGACGGGCCCATCGACAAGGAGGGGGCGCACGGCGGTGCCGTACGCCCCCCGTAGCCCCCTGCGCTCACCCGGTGGGCAGCCACCCGACCTTGCCCGCGAGCAGCGCGTACCCGACGAAGGCCCCGATGTCGAGCAACGAGTGCGCCACGACCAGCGGCCCCACCCGCCCCCATCGCCGGTACAGCAGGACGAACACCACGCCCATCGCCATGTTCCCGAGGAAACCACCGACCCCTTGATAGAGGTGGTAGGAGCCGCGCAGCACCGCACTCGCCACCAGGGCGCCCATCGGACTCCACCCGAACTGCCCCAGTCTGCGCAGCAAGTACCCGACGACGATGACTTCCTCCAGTACGGCGTTCTGCACCGCCGAGAGGATCAGCACCGGAATCTTCCACCACACATCGGGCAGCGATTCGGGCACCACCGTCAGATTGAACCCGGTCGCCCGCGCCCCCAGGTAGAACGCCAGCCCCAGGCTCCCGATGCCCGCCGCGACCATCGCTCCACGGCCGAGGTCCGGCCAGGGTCTGCTCCGGTCGAAACCGATGGCCCGCAGGCCCGAACCCTCCCGCAGCAGCAGATGCACCACCAGGGCGACCGGCACCAGGGCCGTCGCGATGCCGAACAGCTGCCAGGCGAGATCGAGCCATGGTCGCCCCGGCGCGTAGGAGCCGTTGAGGTTGGCGGCCTGGTGCTTGAGTCCTCCCGGTTTCGTGAGTGCTCCGACAAAACTGATCAGCGCCGACACGCCACTCGCACCGAGCGAGAGTGCGAGCACGAGCACCGTTTCGGACCGCAAGAACCGCTGTGGCACTCCTCCTGTGGGAAGAGAATCAGCCACCTGCACGCCCTCCGCCTGCACACCTGCCTCCAGTTGGCCAATCGCGCCTGTCCCCGGCACCCTGCCGCTAGGGTCTCGAAAGCAGATACGAAGATCGTGTGCGACAGGCCGGGGGCGGGCGCCAATTCGATGGCGCGCCCGTCTTCTGTTCACTCTTCATGAGAGGCGCACCACCGCATGGGACGTCACAGCTTGCCCGATGTACCTGTGACACCTGGAACCCGGCCCCCGTCCCGGCACACCGCATCGCCGCCGGCCCCGTAGCTGCGGTGACCGGCATCGGAGCCCCCCGTGCGCCGCCCCGTCACCTCAAGCGCGCGGAGGCGTGCGCCGGTATCCCGACCGGCCAGGAATGCACGGGGTCGCCCAGGGCCATCAGCTCGATGTAGCGCCGGGTGGTGGCTGCCAGGGCCGCCTCGCGTTCCAGTCCGGCCTCCCGCGCCCGGTGGTAGGTGTCGACCTGCCAGGAGGCGCCGTTCGTCCGCCGTCTGCACCGCCCCTCGATGACGCCGAGGTAGTGGTCGCGGTCGGCGGGCTCGATCCCCCACGCATCGAGGCCCGCGGCGGCCAGCGGCAGCAGCTCGTCCCTGACGAGTTGCACGGCCGACAGCCGCGCCACGCCGCCCGCCCGCCCCTGCCGGGGCCATTCCAGCTCGGCCTCGATGCCGTACCGGCACGCGGCATCGAAATTGCGCGCGGCGGCTTCGAAGGGCAACCGCTTCCACACCGGTCGCGGTGCGTCGGCGAGCGCCCGCACCAGGCCGTAGTAGAAAGCCGTGTTGGCGATGACATCGGTGACGGTCGGCCCGGCGGGCAGCACCCTGTTCTCCACCCGCAGATGGGGTACGCCGTCGGTCACGTCGTAGACCGGCCGGTTCCAGCGGTAGACGGTGCCGTTGTGCAGTGCGAGTTCCCGCAGCCGCGGCACCCCGCCGTCGTCGAGCACCTGGAGCGGGTCCTCCTCGTCGCACAGCGGAAGCAGCGGCGGGAAGTATCTGAGGTTCTCCTCGAAGAGGTCGTACGCCGAGTCGACCCAGCGCTCACCGAACCAGGTACGGGGCCGCACGCCCTGGGTCCGGAACTCCGGGGGGCGGACATCGGTGGCCTGCAGGAAGAGCGGAGGTCTCGACTCCCGCCAGAGCTCCTTGCCGAACAGGAAGGGCGAGTTGGCGCCCAGCGCGACCTGCACCGGGGTGATGGCCTGCGCCGCGTTCCACACATCCGCGAAGCGCGCGGGGGTGACCTGGAGGTGCAACTGCACCGACGTACAGGCGGCTTCCGGGGCGATGGACCCGGAGGTGCAGGTCAGCCGCTCCACGCCCTCGATGTCGAGGGCGAAATCCTCACCGCGGGCGGCGCACATCTGATCGTTGAGGAGCATGTACCGGTCGGCGGACGAAAAGTTCGCCGGGACGAGATCCCGTCGGGCGAGCGTCGGCAGGATGCCGATCATCACGATGCCCGCGTCGACTTCCGCGGCTTTTCTGTGGGCGTACCCGAGACCGGTGCGGAGCTCCTCGGCCAGCCGGTCGAAGACCCGCCCGCCAAGCCGGTGCGGGACAATGTTCACTTCCAGATTGAACATGCCGAGTTCCGTCTGGAAATCCCCGCTCGCGATTCGGTCGAGAACTTCCGCATTCATCATCCGCGGCATGCCGTCGGCGCCCGCGAGATTGAGTTCGATCTCCAGTCCCATGAGATTTTTCGGGCGGTCGAACCTCTTCTCCTCCAACAGCCTCCCCAGTCCCTCCAGACACCGCTGGAGCTTCCTCCGGTACTGCTGGCGGCCGGACGGATCCACTCCGTCTGCCTCGACCTTTTCCCCCATCGAAGTGCCCCTCCCGGGTGGCCGGTCACGGCGGCAGCCGCGGCGTCACGGTCGATAATGCCCAGACTCAATGATCGGTAACTCCCCGCTCGGCGCCCAGGACGAGTAGGGTGGCCAGAAGTGTCGCGTGGCACATTCGCTCGGCATGACGCCTGAAGCAGTTACCGGCTCCGTGGAAGTGGTGAAAGACGCCGACGCGTTTCGGCCGACCACGCGCACAGAGAGCTTCGAGGCCGGAGACTTACACGCACAGCAAATCGGGATAATCTCCGCAGGAGAAAGACCGAATATCGACTTGTTCGCAATATTCGTGTCAGCTAGCCGAAACATGTTGTGAACACGTGTCGTATAAACTCCGCGAACGAGGCAGAGAGTTGGCGCCCCGGCCCCCGGAGAGTGCAACACCCTCCAAGCCCCACGGCCCCCCTCTGACCCCCGCATTGCTGACAGTGCCGTCCGCACCGCCCACGCACCACCGTGTCTCCGAAGCGAGAGGCAATCACTTATGCCGCTGTATGTCCCCCCGGCTCCCGCGCCGGCCCTGCGCAGCGTCCTCGCGGCACTCGGTTCCCCCACTGCCGTCCGCGAGGCCCGTATGCCGGCCCTTCGCACCGCTCAGGGTCCACTGACCCCCGAACTGGCCCTGCCCGTCCACGTACTGGACCAGATCATGCCGAACGGTGGAGCCCCACGCACCCGGCTCACCGGCTGGCGCTTCCTGATCCACAGCGGTGATCGTGCGGTCGCCGCGGCGGAGACGAAACTGACGGCGGACGGCTGGACCTTCTCGCACTTCTTCGAGGGTCCGTACATCTCCGCCACCGGCAACGCGCTGCGTCAGGCCGAGGCGATGAACACCCCGTTCCAGCCCAGGCTGCTGTCCGTGCCCGAGCTCTACATGCTGACCCTGTGGCTGCACAGTGACACCGGCGCCGACGCCTCGGTCTCCGGCACCATGCCCGCCCCTTCGGATCTGCTGGTACCCCTCGCACCCGCACCGCCCGGGATCGCCGCGCACCGCCCGCACCGGGCGAGCGACCTGCTTCCGGTGATGACACTGCGGCTGTCTCCGCCGCTGCTGGGCTCTCCCGCCTGACGCCGCCCGAGCCAGTCGGCCCGCCCCGTGACCGCCCGTCGGGTCACGGGGCGACTTGGTTCCTCCCCCATCCGGACTAGCCCGGTGCGGCCACCCCGAACCACCCGAGAAGTCAGCGGAGTTGGCCTGAACCGTCCGCACGGGTGATGCGTCCTCAAGCTGTAGCAAGTGCTGCCGCGAAATCCCTGCGGATCGACGCCCGTAGGGCAACACTGGGACCGATCGACTGATACGGGGGGCGGCCATGAAATCCGCATCGAGCCGCAGGACACTCACCACAACGCAGCGAAAGAACGCATCCATGTGCCAGCACCAGCCATCCTGCCCGTCAGCCACCTCCGCCGACCGTGAGGCCGCGATCCTCGTGGCGCACCACCCGGAGCAGGGCTGGAGTCTGTTGTGCAACGGCGTCCTCGTCTTCGAGGACACCGGCGAACTGCTGCCGGACGGGCAGATCATCGCCCCGCACCGCCCACTGGGTGCGGGGCTGGCGACGGCCGCCTGAGCTCCGGGGCGCGGCACGGTCCGCGCGGGGAGACCGAGCAGGCACGACTGTCAGAAGCGACGAAGCCACACCGGAGACGACGAAGGGCCGGCCCGGGAGACATCCCCGAACCGGCCCTCATGCATGTCCGTCAGCTGTCGTACTCGTCCAGCGGCGGGCACGAGCACACGAGGTTACGGTCGCCGAAGGCTCCGTCGATACGGCGCACCGGCGGCCAGTACTTGTCGGCGGGCGACACCCCGGCCGGGAACACGGCCTCGTCCCTGCTGTACGCGTGGTTCCACTCACCACCGAGCGCGGCGGCCGTGTGCGGAGCGTTGCACAGCGGGTTGTCGTCCGCCGCCCACTCCCCGGACGCCACCTTCTCGATCTCGGCACGGATCGCGATCATCGTGTCGCAGAACCGGTCGAGTTCCGCGAGGTCCTCGCTCTCGGTCGGCTCGATCATCAGCGTCCCCGCCACCGGGAACGACATCGTCGGCGCGTGGAAGCCGTAGTCGATGAGGCGCTTGGCGATGTCGTCGACGCTCACCCCGGTCGCCTTCGACAGCGGGCGCAGATCGACGATGCACTCGTGCGCCACCAGCCCGTCGGGGCCGGTGTAGAGCACCGGGTAGTGCGGCTCCAGCCGCTTGGCGATGTAGTTGGCGGCCAGCACGGCGACCTGAGTCGCGCGCTTCAGCCCCTCGCCGCCCATGAGGCGCACGTACGCCCACGAGATCGGCAGGATGCCGGCCGAGCCCCACGGTGCGGCCGAGACCGGGCCCACGCCCGTCTCCGGGCCCGCGGTCGGCTGGAGCGGGTGGTTGGGGAGGTACGGCGCCAGGTGGGCCCGTACGCCGACCGGGCCGACGCCGGGGCCGCCGCCGCCGTGCGGGATGCAGAAGGTCTTGTGCAGGTTGAGGTGAGAGACGTCCGAGCCGAATTTGCCGGGCTTGGCGAGTCCGACCAGCGCGTTGAGGTTGGCACCGTCCACGTACACCTGGCCGCCCGCGTCGTGGACGGCCGCGCAGATGTCGGTGATGTGCTCCTCGAAGACGCCGTGCGTCGACGGGTAGGTGACCATCAGGACGGACAGTTCGTCGCCGTACTTCTCGATCTTGGCGTGCAGGTCGTCGACGTCGACGTCGCCGTCCTCGCGGGTCTTGACGACCACGACCTTCATACCGGCCATCACGGCGCTGGCGGCGTTGGTGCCGTGCGCGGAGGACGGGATGAGGCAGACGGTACGGCCGGTGTCGCCGTTGGCCCGGTGGTACGCGCGAACGGCCAGCAGACCGGCGAGTTCACCCTGCGAACCGGCGTTGGGCTGCAGCGAGACCTTGTCGTAGCCGGTGACCTCGGCGAGCCGGTCCTCCAGCTCGTGGATGAGCGTCAGGTAGCCCTGCGCCTGCTCCACCGGGGCGAAGGGGTGGATCGCACCGAACTCGGGCCAGGTCACCGGTTCCATCTCGGTGGTGGCGTTCAGCTTCATGGTGCAGGAGCCCAGCGGGATCATGCCCCGGTCCAGCGCGTAGTCGCGGTCCGCGAGCTTGCGCAGGTAGCGCAGCATCGCGGTCTCGGAACGGTGCTGGTGGAAGACCGGGTGGGTGAGGACGGCGTCCTGCCGCAGCAGGGCGTCCGGCAGCGCGTCGGCGGTCCGCTCGTCGAGCGCCGCTATGTCGCCCTCGACGCCGAAGGCGGACCAGACGGCGGTCAGTTGGGTACGGGTCGTGGTCTCGTCGCAGGAGACGGACACCAGATCCGCGTCGACCCGGTACAGGTTGACACCGGCCGCGCGGGCGGCGGCGACGACCTCGTCGGACTTCCCACCGGTCCGTACGGTCAGGGTGTCGAAGTACGCGCCGTGCACGACGTCGACGCCCGCGGCACGAAGCCCCTCGGCGAGGATCGCCGCGTAGCGGTGGGTGCGCCGGGCGATCTCGCGAAGGCCGTCCGGGCCGTGGTAGACCGCGTACATCCCGGCCATCACCGCGAGGAGCACCTGTGCGGTGCAGATGTTGCTGGTGGCCTTCTCGCGGCGGATGTGCTGCTCACGGGTCTGGAGCGCCAGCCGGTAGGCCTTGTTGCCGTCGGCGTCCACCGAGACACCGACCAGCCGCCCCGGCAGGCTGCGCGCGAACTTGTCCTGTACGGCCATGAACCCGGCGTGCGGACCGCCGAAGCCCATCGGGACACCGAAACGCTGGGTGGTGCCCACCGCGATGTCGGCGCCGAGTTCACCGGGCGAGGTGAGCAGGGTCAGCGCCAGCAGATCGGCGGCGACGGTGACGATCGCGCCGAGCTCGTGGGCCTGCTCGATGACGGGCCCGATGTTCTGTACCCGGCCGGAGGCGCCCGGGTACTGGAGGAGCACGCCGAAGACGCCGCGCTCGGCCACCTCGGCCGGGATGCCGTCGCTCAGATCGGCGACGACGACCTCGACACCGGCCGGTTCGGCGCGTGTCCTGATCACCGCGACGGTCTGTGGCAGCGCGTCGGCGTCGACGAGGAAGACACCGTGCTTGACCTTGCCGACCCGGCGCGCGAGCGACATCGCCTCGGCTGCCGCGGTGCCCTCGTCGAGCAGCGAGGCGCCCGAGGTCGGCAGACCCGTGAGGTCGGCGACGACGGTCTGGAAGTTGAGGAGCGCTTCGAGACGGCCCTGCGAGATCTCCGGCTGGTAGGGCGTGTACGCCGTGTACCAGGCGGGGTTCTCCATGACGTTGCGCAGGATCACCGGGGGCGTGAAGGTGCCGTAGTAACCGAGCCCGATCATCGGGGCGAGCACCTGGTTGCGGTCGGCGAGCGAGCGCAGCTCGGCGAGCACCTCGGCCTCGGTACGTGCCTCCGGAAGGTTCAGCGACTCGGCACTCTTGATCACGTCCGGCACTGCGGCCGACGTGAGCTCGTCCAGAGAGCCGTAACCGACATGGGCGAGCATCTTGGCCTGGGCGCCGGCGTCGGGCCCGATGTGGCGCTGCTCGAAGGGGGTGCCACGCTCCAGCTGGGAGAGCGGAATGCGGTGGGCGGTCATGGCGGAGGCCTCCTGGTCGATACGACCTGCGAGGGGTACCACGGCACGGGTACCCGGACGGCCTCCCCCTCTGTCATCTCAACCTGAGAGTTTCGCCGGCAGTCGATCGACGTGCCGACTTTCACCGTCGGTGAGGAAGGGATCCGGACGTGCCCGCCCGGCGCCCGCCCTGCTTTCCAGAGTGACCTCGTCCGTGCGGTACGTGTGCCTGAGAGATTCCGGGGAGGATTTGCTCCTTCGGCGCCTTCGGAAGAACTTCTCCGAAGGACTCTCCCGCGCGGGGTCAGTAGCCAATGGCCAGCCTACCAGCGAGATAGATCGCGCTGCGTTCGAGTGGCCGAAGCCCCGGATCTGCACTTCTGTAGGGGTGATCACCTCCCCGGTGACCAGAGAGACGTTGCGATCAGTTGGAGGGACCGTGCAGACCGACATCGATCCGCGCAGCCTGATCGGCCGCAAGGCGTTCGACCGCAATGGCAACAAGATCGGCACGGTGGACGAGGTCTACCTCGACGACGCCACCGGGGTACCGGAGTGGGCCGCCGTACGCACCGGCCTCTTCAGCCGTGACGCCTTCGTCCCGCTGGAGCCGAGCGAAATGGTGCAGGAGACCCTTCGGGTGCCCTTCGACCGCGCCCTGATCAAGGACGCCCCGGACTTCGGCGTGGGCCGCCATCTCTCCCCGGAGCAGGAACTCCAGCTCTACCACCACTACGGCCTGGACGTCTCGGCCCCCGCCGCGCCCCCTCCCCCGGACCGGGACTTCGGGCGGCTCGCGAGCGACGACTGACGGTCCTGGCCGGTCGGCTCCGACGCCCCGTCCGGGACGACCGGCACCAGCGGCAACGGGTCCGACGGCTCCAACTCGGGGTCGTCGATCCGGAAGGTCCGCACCCGGCCGGGCGCAGTCGAACCAGGTTCCTCGAACCGGACCGTCACCCGTCCCACCCCGCTCCCCTGCACCCACCCGGCCCCGTACACACCGTGGTGGACGTCGTGCCCGGCGAGCCAGTGACGTTCGGGGGGCGGCTGCGGGCCGGCGCCGGGCACCTCCACGGTGTCCGCGCCCGCCGCCGCTTGCTTCTCGTCGGTCGCCGACGTCTCCAGCACGGCAGCCCGCTCGGTGGCGGCCTGCGCGAAGAGATCCTCCTGGGTGAAGTCCGCAAGACCGGTGACGCCCACACCGAGCAGCCTGACGCCGCCGGTGGTGTCCACCGACTCCAGCAGCCGCCCCGCCGCCTCTCGCACGACCTCCGGGTCGTCCGTGGGCCCCCGGAGGGTCTCGGAACGCGTCAGGGTGGAGAAGTCGTACCGCCGGACCTTCAGCACGACCGTCCTGCCCGACCGCCCGGCGGCCCGCAGCCGCTCCACACACCGGTCGGCCAGCCGTACCACCTCCAGCCGCACTCGCACCCGGTCGTGCAGATCCACATCGAAGGTGTCCTCCACGGAGACCGACTTGGTGTCCCGCTCGGCGACCACCGGCCGGTCGTCGTGCCCGATCGCCATGCGGTAGAGGGAACCGCCGTGGGCCTTGCCCAGCAGACGTACGAGCTCGTCCTCACCGGCCTCGGCCAGATGGGACACCGTGGTCATCCCGGCCCGCCGCAGATGCTCACCGGTGGCAGGACCGACGCCCGGCAGCGTCCGCACGGTCAGCGGTGCGAGCAGCTCCCGCTCCGTGCCCGGTTCGATCAGGACCAGGCCGTCCGGTTTGGCCCGCTCGGAGCCGATCTTGGCCAGCATCTTGGACCCGGCGAGGCCCACCGACCCACTCAGCCCGGTACCCGCCAGGATGTCTCTCCGCAGCTGCTCGCCGGTACGCAGCGCCGACCTGCTGTCATCGGCCACCCCGCCCGCCTCCAGGTCCACGAAGGCCTCGTCCAGGCTCAGCGGCTCCACCAGCGGGGAGAGCTGCCCCAACAGCTCCATGACCTGGTTGCTCACCTCGCGGTACAGGGCGAAGCGAGGCACGAGGTACGCGGCGTTCGGGCAGAGCCGCCGCGCCTGCGCCATCGGCATCGCCGAGTGCACCCCGAACCGCCTGGCCTCGTACGAAGCAGTGGAGACGACGCCCCGGGGCCCCAGCCCGCCGACCACCACCGGTTTCCCGCGCAGGCTCGGCTTCGCCGCCTGTTCCGCGGCGGCGAAGAAGGCATCCATGTCCAGATGCAGGATGGTGGGCGCGGCTCTCACACCACCGATGCTGCCTCACGGCACTGACAATCGGGCGGTGCGCCGCTGACAGCGGTCCGGGCGGGGTCAGACGGCCCGGTTGCGCCGTCTGGCCAGCTCGTCGGCCGGGTTGTGCCCGATCAGGGTCTCGCCGGTGTCGACGCGCTCGCCGTGCAGCTGTGAGAGCGCGCTCTCCACATCACGCCACACGACCCCGACGGCGATACCGAAGATCCCCTGGCCCCCCTGGAGCAGCCCCACCACCTCGTCGGGCGAGGTGCACTCGTACACCGTCGCGCCGTCGCTCATCAGCGTCACCCGGTCGAGATCCAGGGCTCCGCGGTCCCGGAGATGGTGGACTGCGGCGCGGATGTTCTGAAGGGCGACGCCTGTGTCCAGGAACCGCTTCACGATCTTGAGAACGACGACATCCCGGAAGCTGTACAGCCGCTGGGTGCCGGACCCGTGCGCCGGCCGCACACTCGGCTCGACCAGCCCCGTACGCGCCCAGTAGTCGAGTTGCCGGTAGGTGATACCTGCCGCCGCGCATGCGGTCGGCCCCCGGTAGCCGACGGTGTCGGTCGTGGGTTCGGCTGCTGAGCCGTGAAGCGGATACGTCCCGCCCGCCGCCGTACCGTCGCCGCTGCTTCTCACGCCGACCTCCGTCCTTGACCTGCCCTCTCGACGGTAGGCAGTCACTTGAGGTGCGTCAACGATCGCCACACTCGGCACGCCGAGTGATAATCACCCTAAGAGTGGTTTCGCGTGCCCCGCTTCGGGGAAAGGCTTGCCGAATGCGCGGGCACCCCCGCCGAGCCTCACTGGCTGTTGGTCCCGAAATCTTCCGGCGAGATCTGGTCGAGGAATTCGCGGAACTTCTCCACCTCGTCCTCCTGCTCGTCGGGGATCGCGATTCCCGCATCGTCGAGGACCCCGTCGCTGCCGTAGATCGGAGTCCCGGTGCGCAGGGCGAGCGCTATGGCGTCGGACGGCCTGGCACTCACCTCGACCCCGCTCGCGAAGACCAGCTCCGCGAAGAAGACCCCGTCGCGCAGGTCGGTGATGCGCACTTCGGTGAGCTCCTGGCCGACCGCCTCCAGGACATCCTTGAAGAGGTCATGAGTCAGCGGCCTGGCTGGAGCCATGCCCTGCTGGGCGAAAGCGATCGCGGTCGCTTCCCCAGGGCCGATCCAGATAGGGAGATACCGGTCGCCTCCCACTTCACGCAGGAGCACGATCGGTTGGTTGGAGGGCATTTCCACCCGGACACCCACAACGTCGAGCTCGTTCACACAGCAACCCTAGGACGTGCCCGGCAGGTTTGGGTAGTCGGGCTCCCCCATGATCAGTACAACCGGACCCCGAGAGAGGTCTGTACCAGCGCCGCGTGCAGCCGTACCGTCAGCGCCGCGAGCTCTCTCGTGGTCGTCTCCGCATGCACTCTGGTCTGCGGATTACGGTTCAGCCGGAGCGGGGCCACGACCTGTTCGATCAGCCCGGACTCACGATCGGCCGCGGCCTTCATGGCCCGGAGATGACGGGGCTCCAAACCAAAACGGCCCAGTTCGGCCACAAGCCTGGCCACGTTCACGGCCTCGGCGTCGTAACCGCCCTCGGGCACCGGCGCGATCAAACCGTACGACTCCCACTCGGCAAGGTCCTCCGCCCCGATCCCGGCGGCAGCGAGCAGCTCGTCGCGGCCCACCCGGGTGGCCGTGGGACCCCCGGACCCGTCGTCCGGCGCCCCGTCGGCGCGCGCCAGAGCGGCACCGGGCGCGGGAAGCTGGATCTGCTCCCCACGGCCCAGCGCGTCGAGATGGTCACGGATGACCCTCAGTGGCAGATAGTGGTCCCGCTGCATCCTCAGGACCTGAGCGAGCCGCTCGACGTCCGCCGGACCGAATTTCCGGTACCCGGAGGACGTGCGCTGCGGCTCGACCAGTCCCTCGGCCTCCAGGAAGCGAATCTTGGAGATCGTGACCTCGGGAAACTCGTCCCTGAGCAGATTGAGCACCGTGCCGATACTCACCAGCCGGTCGCTCTCGGTGGCGGTGCCCCGATCGGCACCGCCTGTCGATGAATGCAGCATGGACCTTCCCTGAGGGGTCACACGCCCCGCTGGCTCGCGTAGAAGACCAGCCGGTACTTGCCGATCTGCACCTCGTCACCGTTGGCCAGCGCGACAGCGTCGATGCGCTCACGGTTGACGTACGTGCCGTTGAGGCTGCCGACGTCCGAGACGGTGAAACCGCCGTCGGCACCCCTGCGGAACTCCACATGGCGCCTTGAGACGGTGACGTCGTCGAGGAAGATGTCGCTCTGCGGATGACGGCCCGCTGTGGTCAGCTCACCGTCCAGCAGGAAGCGGCTACCGGAATTCGGACCGCGACGCACCACCAGCAGCGCAGAACCCGGCGGCAGAGCGTCGACGGCCGCCTGGGCCTCGGGCGAGAGCGAAGGCGAAGCGGTCTGCCCCGTCACCTCCGCCTCGTACGCCTCAAGTCCGGAGATGGAGATCGTCGAAGTGGTCTCCGAGGGCCGCTCGGGCACTCCGGCCCGCAGCGGCGCCCCGCAGTTGGAGCAGAACCGACTGGCCTGGGCATTCTGGTGGCCGCACCTCGTACACACCGGCATGGACGCATCCTCCTGCCGCGACTGCCCCGCGTGGGCATTGGTTGCGTACGGATCCGAGGGAAACCCTCGACCCGCACTTGAGGTTGACGCTTCACCAAAACCTATGCGCCCCTGACCGGCAGGGTCAACAGACGACGCACCCTGATCACCCGAATTGTCCCGGCCGGGCTGACCCACCTCGTCACGGAACAGCGGGCGGTCCACGCCCTGGTCCTCGCCCTCCACATGGCGTGGGGCGCGGTGACGTGCGTTTTCCTCACGTGCACTCTTGCCGAACAGCTTCCCAAACAACTTCACGGGCGATTCCCCTTGACTGAAACAGACCCGCCCGTGGGGCAGGACGAACTCTCAATGAACACACCTGCCGAACCGGACATCCTTACAACGTCCGTATCCCCCAGACAGTTTCCACCACGCACCCCGCTTCTGGTGCGCCGACCCCCCGCAACCTCATCCCCTTGTCCCGCAGCCCTCAGGCTCCCCCGTGCCACTACGAGGAGGACCGAGCGTAGTCAGGCTGCTTCGCCGGTCGCAAGGCGTCCACGACGATCTTCTCAGCAGGTGTCACAGTGGCTGTGGCCTGCTCCTTCTCCAGAGTCTGCACCACGCCGCCCGGAATATTCAGCGCGGGCTCAAGATCCGCGGGTTTACCGATCACCTTGAAGCTGTACGGGGCGCCGACCTTCTTCCCGTCCACCCTGACAGCGCCGCCCGCGTCGGAGAAGTATGTATCCCCCACGACCCGGACGTCATTGATCTGGATCGCCTCGGCACCGGCCGCACGCAGCTCCTGGATCGTGTCGAGCAGCATGTCCGCCTGGACCGTGCGGTGCGGGTCGTTGATGACGAGGGTGATGCCCGGCCCCTGTGCTGCCACCGTGCCTGCCAGGATGCCGAGTTGACGTGCTTTCTCGCTCGTCTGCTTGCGCGCCTCCTCGGCCTGGTCCGAACTGCTCTCCAACTCGGAGCGCTGGCTCTGCAGACGCTGCTTCTCGTCCTCAAGACGCTGAGTGCGGTTGTCGAGCTCGTCGAGGATGCGCACCAGGTCCTCCTGACGTGCGCCGCGGAGCGGGCTGTTGTCGCTGTTCGAGCGGACCTGGATGGCAAGACCCAGTCCGAGCACGAACAGCAGTACAGCGACGATGAGTTGAGCCCGTGTGACGCGTGGCGGCCACAGCGCCGCCATCATTCGCCGACGACCGGTCATGCCCTCGGGCGGTCCCGGAGTCTCCTCCGCCCCCTGCTCACCGGCAGGCTGCTCGGGGAACTCCTCAGGAGATTTCCCGGGGTTCTCCTCGTTCGGTTCGTTGCTCATCGGCCTCACGCCCGGAACACGTGCCGGCGAATGGCCGCCGCGTTCGAGAAGATGCGGATGCCGAACACGACCACCACACCGGTGGACAGTTGCGCCCCGACACCGAGCTTGTCGCCGAGGAAGACGATCAGCGCGGCGACCACGACGTTCGACAGGAAGGAGACCACGAAGACCTTGTCGACGAAGATCCCGTCGAGCATGGCTCGCAGGCCACCGAAGACCGCATCGAGGGCCGCCACGACGGCAATCGGCAGATAGGGCTCGACCATCGCCGGCACTTCGGGCCTGACCAACAGTCCGACCACGACTCCGACGACGAGGCCAAGTACGGCGATCACGATGTGCCCTTCCCTGTGTCGGCCGCGCTCTGGTCCTTGCCGGCGGCCTTCGGCTGTGCTGTGCGTACGATCAGGCTCGCGGCGGCAGGAAGGCGCACGTCGTCCTGGCCGGAAATGCTGGTGCGGATGCCGTAGCTGTCCTTCAGTACCTTCAGGTACTGTCCGTCGGCGCTGTCCTGGAATTTGCTGATCAAGTGCTTCCTGTCCCCCACCGCCAGCACCGTGTACGGAGGCACCAGCGGTCTGTTGTCCACCAGTATGGCGTCACCTGCCGCACGGATCGCCGACAGGGCGGTCAGCCGCTGCCCGTTGATCGCGATCGCTTCGGCGCCGGACTGCCAGAGCCCGTTGATGAATTGCTGCATGTCCCGGTCGCGGACCCGGCCCGTGTCGGAGAAGCCGGTGCTCTCCCGCGGCCCGCCACCGCCACCCTGGTCGGTGCCCTTCGCATCGTCGATCACGAGCTTCACGCCCGGCCCGTGAACCGCTGTCGCGCCGGAGAGCAACGCCACCAGCTCGCCCTGGTCACCGCCGTGCTTCTGCAGCGCCTTGCGCTGCCGCGCGCCGACCTCGTCACGGAGCCCGTCCACCTTCTTCTGCTCCGCGTCCGCGGACGAAGTCTCGGACTCGATACGGTCGATGAGCTCCTGGCGTTCTTTCGCCACCACCGGCGCCGTCACCCGGGCCTGCGCCGCACCGACCGTCACGACGACCGCCGCAAGCACCAGCCCGCCGGCGAGACCCAGCTTGGCCCGCAGCGAACGGGGCATCCCCGCACCGCCCTCGGCCCTGCGCCGGGCGGTCGCCTCCGCATAGCCGTCGTCGAGACTGTGGTCCATCACGTTGGTCAGCAGCGACATCGACGCGTCGGGGCGCGGGGACGGAGAGGTCGCACTCCGAACGGGGGGCTGCTGCGGCATGCCGCACATCGTCGCACGCCGCAGCAGGTGGTTCCCAACGGGCCCGTCAGTGTGCCGGACAGCCCGGGGTCAGGCCGTCCGGCACACCCGCTACAGCCTCACTGGCCTCCGCCGTCCACGATCGTCGACCACTCGTCCAGCAATGCCTGAGCGGACGCGTCGTCCGGCCCCTCGGCCCACAGATGGGTGACAGCCTCGGCCGGGGCCGGCAGCACCATGACCCAGCGGCCGTCGGGCTCGACCACCCGTACGCCATCGGTCGTGTCCACGGAACGGTCCGCCGCCGCCTCCACCACGCGACGCATCACCAGCCCCTTCACGGCCCACGGGGTCGCCAGGTCGCGCCGCAGCACGTGGGCGCGGGGGATCCGGGCGTCGATCTGGCTCAGAGTCAGCTGCGTACGTGCGACCAGCCCGATCAGCCGGACGAATGCCGCCGCCCCGTCGAAGACGCTGCTGGACTCGGGAATGATGAAACCCCCGCGGCCGTCGCCGCCGAAGATGGTGGATTCCTCGCGGCCCACCCGCGTCAGGTCGTCGGGGGAAGTGGTGGTCCACTCCACCTGGGTCCCGTGATAGGCGGCCACCTGCTCCGCAATCCGGGTGGTGGTCACGGGAAGGGCCACCCGCCCGCTGCGCCGCTCGGCAGCGATGAGGTCGAGCATGACCAGGAGCGCACGGTCGTCCTCGACGATCCGCCCGCGCTCGTCGACGAGCGACAGCCTTTCGCCCACCGGGTCGAAACGCACCCCGAACGCGGCCCGTGCCGAGGCCACGATCTCGCCGAGCCGGACAAGCCCCGATCTACGGGTGTCCGCGGTCTCGGTGGGCCTGGACTCGTCGAGCCCGGGGTTGATGACAAGGGCGTCCACCCCTAGGCGACCGAGCAGACTGGGCAGCACGAGCCCGGCGCTGCCGTTGGACGCGTCGACCACGACCTTGAGACCCGCTTCGGCGATCCCCGTGGTGTCGACGTTACGGAGCAGAGAGCCGGTGTACGAATCGAAGACGCTCGCCGGGAAGTGCAGGTCCCCGATCTCGCCGGGGAACGCCCGGCGGTACTCCTGCCGGGCGTACACCCGGTCCAGCTTGCGCTGTCCACCCTGCGAGAGGTCGGCGCCCCGCTCGTCGAAGAACATGATGTCGACGGAGTCCGGGACGCCGGGCGACGTACGGATCATGATGCCGCCGGCACTTCCGCGCGCGGTCTGCTGCCTCGCCACCGGCAGGGGCACGTTCTCCAGGTCCCGCACTTCGATCGCGCTGGCCTGAAGGGCGGAGATCACCGCTCGCTTGAGTGCGCGCGCACCACGCGAGTGGTCACGTGCCGTGGTGACCGTGGAGCCCTTCTTCAGCGTGGTGGCATAGGCGCCTGCGAGCCGCACAGCGAGTTCCGGCGTGATCTCGACGTTGAGGATCCCCGAGACTCCCCTGGCGCCGAAGAGGTGCGCCTGGCCACGGGATTCCCAGATGACCGAGGTGTTGACGAACGCACCCGCCTCGATGGTCTTGAACGGGTAGACCCGCACATTCCCCTGGATGATGGATTCCTCGCCGACAAGGCACTCGTCACCGATCACGGCGCCGTCCTCGATGCGGGCCGCTCGCATGATGTCGGTGTTCTTGCCGATCACGCAGCCCCGAAGATTGCACTGCTGCCCGATGTACACGTTGCCGTGAACAACAGCTTTGTGCAGAAAGGCGCCGGACTTCACGACGACGTTGGAACCCACAACGGTGTGTTCCCGGATCTCCACATCGGCTTCCACCTTGGCGTAGTCGCCGATGTACAGCGGCCCTCTGAGCACGGCGTCGGGGTGCACCTCTGCCCCTTCGGCCACCCACACCCCGGGAGAGATCTCGAAGCCGTCGATGTCCACGTCGACCTTGCCCTCAAGCACGTCCGCCTGGGCCTTGACGTAGCTCTCGTGCGTGCCCACGTCCTCCCAGTAGCCCTCGGCGATGTAGCCGTAGACCCGCTTCCCCTCCTTCATCAGCTGAGGGAAGACATCGCCCGACCAGTCGACCGGCACATCGGCCTCGACATAGTCGAAGACCTCGGGCTCCATGACATAGATGCCGGTATTCACCGTGTCCGAGAAGACCTGCCCCCAGGTCGGCTTCTCCAGGAAGCGCTCGACCTTTCCCTCTTCGTCGACGATCGTGATACCGAATTCCAGCGGATTCGGTACGCGGGTCAGGCACACCGTGACGAGTGCGCCCTTCTCCTTGTGGAAATTGATGAGATCCGTCAGGTCGAAGTCGGTCAGCGCGTCACCGGAGATGACCAGAAAAGTATCGTCCTTCAGCGCCTCTTCGGCGTTCTTGACGCTTCCGGCGGTGCCGAGGGGCTTCTCCTCGTTGGCGTACGTGAGCTCCATGCCGAGCTCCTCGCCGTCGCCGAAGTAGTTCTTCACGAGTGAGGCGAGGAACTGCACGGTGACGACGGTCTCGCTGAGCCCATGCCGCTTCAGTAGACGCAGCACATGCTCCATGATCGGTCGGTTGACCACGGGCAGGAGCGGCTTGGGCATGCTTGAGGTCATTGGGCGAAGGCGAGTGCCTTCGCCGCCAGCCATCACGACGGCCTTCATGTCGGGGCGCCCTCCTTGAAGAGACGACAGTCCAGCCGACTTCACCCGTCCGGTGAGGACACTCGGGCGTCATACGCAGTCCGGCCACGCTGCACGGCGCGCATCGACGAGTTCAATCGGCTGCTACGTCCGCCTTCACGATCCGGCGGACCTGTACCACATACAGGATTCCTGCCCACCAATAGAGTGTTGTACCCCATCCTGCGAACGCCCATCCGAAAACAGACGCAAGAGTGTTGAGCCAACCGCTTCCGTCGCTGAGCAAGAGCAACGGGAACGCATACATCAAGTTGAACGTAGCCGCCTTGCCCAGAAAGTTCACCTGGGGCGGCGGATAGCCGTGTCTGCGCAGGATTCCCACCATGACCAGCAGCATGAGTTCACGGGCCAATAGTGCCGCCGTCAACCAAATCGGCAGGATCTCCCGCCAGGTCAGGCCGACCAGAGTGGAGAGAATGAAGAGACGGTCCGCGGCTGGATCGAGCAGCCGTCCCAGGTTGCTGATCTGGTTCCACCGGCGGGCAAGCTTGCCGTCGAGATAATCGCTCACACCACTGAGCATGAGCACCAACAATGCCCAGCCATCGCTCTTGGGCCCACCGAACTCGGGACGGAGAATCAGCCACAGGAAGATGGGGACGCCAACCAGGCGAGCCATGCTGAGAATATTGGGGATGGTGAGTACCCGGTCCGTCTGAACACGGGTCTCCTGGACCTCCACCCGGGGGCCTCCTGTGAGGAACGTACGAACGATGCCCCCTGACCTTACCCTCAGCCGCGGCCGGCCGGGCACAGGGGTCGACTGCTGAAGGAACAGCGCCTGAACGCAAAAATGCCTCAACCCCCGGACAAAGTCCGGGGGTTGAGGCTAAAAATTGTTCGGCGGCGTCCTACTCTCCCACAGGGTCCCCCCTGCAGTACCATCGGCGCTGAAAGGCTTAGCTTCCGGGTTCGGAATGTAACCGGGCGTTTCCCTAACGCTATGACCACCGAAACACTATGAAATTAACCAACACCGGATAACAACACGGCCGTTCGTTATTTCAGAACTAACACAGTGGACGCGAGCAACTGAGGACAAGCCCTCGGCCTATTAGTACCAGTCAGCTCCACCCGTTACCGGGCTTCCACATCTGGCCTATCAACCCAGTCGTCTACTGGGAGCCTTAACCCCTCAAAGGGGGTGGGAATACTCATCTCGAAGCAGGCTTCCCGCTTAGATGCTTTCAGCGGTTATCCTTTCCGAACGTAGCCAACCAGCCATGCCCTTGGCAGGACAACTGGCACACCAGAGGTTCGTCCGTCCCGGTCCTCTCGTACTAGGGACAGCCCTTCTCAATATTCCTACGCGCACAGAGGATAGGGACCGAACTGTCTCACGACGTTCTAAACCCAGCTCGCGTACCGCTTTAATGGGCGAACAGCCCAACCCTTGGGACCGACTCCAGCCCCAGGATGCGACGAGCCGACATCGAGGTGCCAAACCATCCCGTCGATATGGACTCTTGGGGAAGATCAGCCTGTTATCCCCGGGGTACCTTTTATCCGTTGAGCGACAGCGCTTCCACAAGCCACTGCCGGATCACTAGTCCCGACTTTCGTCCCTGCTCGACCCGTCGGTCTCACAGTCAAGCTCCCTTGTGCACTTACACTCAACACCTGATTGCCAACCAGGCTGAGGGAACCTTTGGGCGCCTCCGTTACTCTTTAGGAGGCAACCGCCCCAGTTAAACTACCCATCAGACACTGTCCCTGATCCGGATCACGGACCGAGGTTAGACATCCAGCACGACCAGAGTGGTATTTCAACGACGACTCCACAATCACTGGCGTGACCGCTTCAAAGTCTCCCACCTATCCTACACAAGCCGAACCGAACACCAATATCAAACTATAGTAAAGGTCCCGGGGTCTTTCCGTCCTTCTGCGCGAAACGAGCATCTTTACTCGTAGTGCAATTTCACCGGGCCTATGGTTGAGACAGTCGAGAAGTCGTTACGCCATTCGTGCAGGTCGGAACTTACCCGACAAGGAATTTCGCTACCTTAGGATGGTTATAGTTACCACCGCCGTTTACTGGCGCTTAAGTTCTCAGCTTCGCCACACCGAAATGTGACTAACCGGTCCCCTTAACGTTCCAGCACCGGGCAGGCGTCAGTCCGTATACATCGCCTTACGGCTTCGCACGGACCTGTGTTTTTAGTAAACAGTCGCTTCTCGCTGGTCTCTGCGGCCACCCCCAGCTCACCGAGTAAATCGGATCACCAAGAATGGCCCCCCTTCTCCCGAAGTTACGGGGGCATTTTGCCGAGTTCCTTAACCATAGTTCACCCGAACGCCTCGGTATTCTCTACCTGACCACCTGAGTCGGTTTAGGGTACGGGCCGCCATGAAACTCGCTAGAGGCTTTTCTCGACAGCATAGGATCATCCACTTCACCACAATCGGCTCGGCATCAGGTCTCAGACTATGTGTTACGCGGATTTGCCTACGTAACGTCCTACACCCTTACCCCGGGACAACCACCGCCCGGGCTGGACTACCTTCCTGCGTCACCCCATCGCTTACCTAGTACAGATCTGGTCCGACGGCTCCACCACTCCCCTTCACCCGAAGGATCCAGGACGGCTTCACGGCCTTAGCATCGTCTGATTCAGTATTGGGCGTTTCAAAGCGGGTACCGGAATATCAACCGGTTGTCCATCGACTACGCCTGTCGGCCTCGCCTTAGGTC